>NZ_QMEX01000066.1 GCF_003284925.1 Mycolicibacter senuensis | reverse complement strand
CGCGACATCCCTCTCACCGAGGCCATGACACGGGCATTCGTCGCTGCCGACAGCACCGGCCTGGTCCGCCGCTCTGCCGGATCGCGCGGGTCCTCTCGACGGTTCATCGCGCCACCATCACCGGAACCGCTCGAAACAGCCGTCGATGTCGCCGTGCAGCCCGGAGCGAAACGCCAGGATCCGGGTGAACCCGGCCGGCACGGTGTTGTCGTCGGCGTCGCTGGCCACCACACCGTTCATCAGCAGACCGGTAATCGCCTCATCGAGGTCGCCGCCGGCCAGCGTCAGACCCGGGCCCGACGGCAAGCTCATCGGCTCGGCCATCCGGCGCTGGGCCACCCCGGTCAGGCACGCCGTCCGCAGCGCCGCGGCCGCCGACTCCAGACCGACCTCGCGTTCGCGTTGCACCGCAAGCGCATACCGCGACGTGACCGCCGACAACCCGGTGTTGTCGCCCTGCGGCAGACTCAGTGTCCACTGGTCGGTGGGTGCGCTCATCTCCTGCAATCCGGCCAGATTTACGACGACGGTGTTGGACTCCGGGCAGTAGGCCACCGGATCGGGCTGATGCCCGCTGGGACATTTACCGGTCGTCGCCAGCGCGGGCGGGCGGGACAACGCGAAGATCTGGCCCAATTGCTCCATCAGGGTCGACAGCACGTGTTCGTCGATGGTCAGGTCGCTCTGCGGGTTCTCCGAATCGAACAGCGCGTGCGGCAGATTCCCGCGGCGCTTGCGGATCTCATCCATGTCGATCGCGGCGCACATCTCGGCGCCGCCGTCGAAGCCGGTCTGGAAGGCGCCGACGCGGTCCAGCGCGGTGCCGTGCTCGTCGGAGATCGACACCGGATTTTCCGGCGTCGAAACCGGGTCGCGGATCACGATCAGCCCGGCCAGCACGTGATTGAGGCCGTCGCCGGTGCTCAACGTCGCGCGCGACGACTTGCCGGCGGCCACCCACTGCAGGTACACCCCGGCGAAGCAGTCGGCCTGCTGTTCGCGCACCAGGGTTCGGGTCAGCGGGTTCACGATGTCGGCCATGGCCTGCAGGGCGTGACCGTATTCGTGGGCGAGCGTCCCGTTGATGGCCATGTCGCCGAAGTACTTTCGGGCGGTCGGCATGAACTTGGCCCGATCCCAGGCCATGGTGTCGGCCCGTCGGCAGTACATCGCGTTCGGCAGGTGATAGACGTCGCCGCCGCACACCGGCGGGCTCTTCGGGTCGGTCGAGTCATACGACATCAACGTCGACACCGGCTCGAAGCGCCCGCGAAGTGAGTCGGTGTAGTGCTGCGTCCAGAACTCCTCGATGTCGTCGATCGCAAACAGCGACAGTCGGTCGATCTCGCCGCCGTCGCTGTTGCCCACCCTGGCGGTGACCGGCGGGACGTCACCACGTGGGCCACTGGGTCCCTCGGCGGTCGGTAACCCGCCGACCCGCCCGGGGTTGTAGAGCATCGACACCGCACGACCGGTCACCACCGTGGGCGTGGTGTCCGCGCAGCCGGTCAATGCCAGCATCACGCAGGCCACGCCGAAAAGCGTTCTGGCCAAACGGCCGGGGCGCTGACTCGACATCATCACCCGCTGAGGAAGGCGACGATCCCGTTGGTGACGGCAGCGGCGTACCGCGCCCGCCCGTCGGGGCTGCCCAGCAGGGCCGCGTCATCGGCGTTGCGCATGTTGCCCAGTTCGACCAGCACCGCCGGATACTCGGCCAGGTTCAGCCCGGCCAGATCCGCCCGACCGTAGAGTCCGTCGGCGCCCAGGTAGCTGGAGGTGGCGATGCCGGCGGACGACAGTGAGTCGCGGATGTCACCGGCCAACCGCACCGCCGGACCTGACTGGGCGTCGTTGAGCGGCGGGCTGGAGTAGTTGACGTGGAACCCGCGGCCCGAGGCCGGCCCCCCGTCGGCATGGATGGACACGATGGCGTCCGGGCGTGCGGCGTTGGCCGCGGCGGCCCGCGCATCGATACAGGGGGCGGGCGAGGTGTCGTCGACACGCGAGAGTTCGGTGTGCACGCCCATCCCGTCGAGGGCGGCGCGGATCCGGTTGGTCACGTCCCAGTTCAGGCTGTGCTCGGGATAGCCGTCGTCGGCGGCCGTCCCGCTGGTCTGGCACGGCTTGGTGCCGCCGCGTCCGTTGGGGACCTGCCGGGCGATCGACGAGTCGTTCGCGCCGGCGTGCCCGGGATCCAGAAACACCGTCTTACCGGCGACATCGAGGTTCGCGGGAGCAGCGGGCGCACCGATGCCGGCCGCCACTAAGCACGCGGTGAAGCCGACGCAGACGATGGTCCGGCGACGCACCCGAAAAGACTAGCAAGCAAGCGCCCGCCGGCCGGTCGCGGTGTAATGGGTCGATGCAGTTGATGTCACCGACCGATTCGGTCTTCCTGCTGGCCGAAAGCCGCGAGCATCCGATGCATGTCGGTGGCCTGATGCTGTTCGAGCCGCCGGAGGGTGCCGGACCGGAATTCGTCGGCGAGATCTATCAGGGACTGCTGGGCGCCCGCGATCTCCAGCCGGCCTTCCGTAAACGACCGGCGACCCTGCTCGGGGGGATCGCGAACGTCGGGTGGGCCTTCGATGACGAGGTCGACATCGAGTACCACGTGCGTCGGTCGGCGCTGCCGGTTCCCGGCCGGGTGCGTGACCTGCTGGAGTTGACGTCGCTGCTGCACGGCAGCCTGCTCGACCGGCACCGGCCGCTGTGGGAGGCGCACCTGGTGGAGGGCCTCAACGACGGCCGATTCGCGGTGTACGTCAAGATCCACCACAGCTTGATCGACGGGGTGTCGCTGCTGCGGTTGCTGCGCCGCACGCTGTCGGCCGATCCGCGAGAGCCCGAGCTGCGCGCCCCGTGGTCGATACGGCCGCCGTCGCGGCCGCGCTCCGATGCCCCGTCCCGGCTTCGTGAGCTGACCGGGCTGGTCAAAGGCGTTGCGGCGCTGGGTCCCTCGACGGTGAAGCTGGCGCGCGCGGCATTGTTCGAGCAGCAGCTCACGCTGCCGTTCGAAGCGCCGCGCACCATGTTCAATGTCAAGATCGGCGGCGCCCGCCGGTGTGCGGCCCAGTCCTGGCCGGCGGAGCGCGTCGTTGCGATCAAACGGGCCGCCGGGGTGACCGTCAACGATGTGGTGCTGGCGATGTGCGCCGGGGCGCTGCGGGCCTACCTCGACGAACGGCAGGCACTGCCGGAGCATCCGTTGGTGGCGATGGTTCCGGTGAGTCTGCGCACCGAAGCCGACGCCGATTCCGGCGGCAACATGGTCGGCACTATTTTGTGCAATCTCGCCACCGATCTGGCCGACCCCGCAGAACGACTCGCCACCATCAGCGAATCGATGCGCCGCAACAAGCAGGTGTTCAGCGAACTGCCGCGCACGCAGGCGCTGGCACTGTCGGCGGCCAACATGGCGCCGCTGGCGTTGACGGCCATCCCCGGCTTCGTCTCGACGGCGCCGCCGCCGTTCAACATCGTCATCTCTAACGTGCCCGGTCCGGCCGAACCGATGTACTGGCGGGGCGCCCGCCTGGACGGCAATTATCCGCTGTCGATCGCCCTGGACGGCCAGGCGCTGAACATGACCGTGGTCAGCAACGCCGGCAACCTCGACTTCGGCCTGGTCGGCTGCCGCCGCTCGGTGCCGCGCCTGCAGCGACTGCTCGGCCACCTCGACAGCTCGCTGGAGGACCTGGAACGCGCCGTGGGTGTGTGAGGCGTGGCCAGGCGCAGCGCCGGACTGCTGCTCTACCGGTGGGGCGCCGATGGAATCGAGGTGCTGATCGCCCATCCGGGCGGGCCGTTCTGGGCGCGCAAGGACGACGGCGCGTGGTCGATCCCCAAAGGCGAGCATCCCGACGGTGCAGACCCGTGGGACACCGCGCGCCGGGAATTCACCGAGGAGATCGGCCTGGACCCGCCCGACGGCGAGCGAGTGGACCTCGGTGTGGTGCGGCAGGCCGGCGGAAAAGTGGTCACGGTGTTCGCCGTGCACGGCGACCTCGACGTCGCCGACGCGCGCAGCAACACCTTCGAGATGGAGTGGCCGCCTCGGTCGGGACAGCTGCGGGAGTTCCCCGAAGTCGACCGGGTCGGCTGGTTCACCGTTTCCCGAGCGCGCACCAAACTGCTGGTCGGTCAGCGACCCATCCTGGACCGGTTGGTGGCCGCTGCGGGCAGCGGGCCCTAACCGCCGGCGCGAGGCGGTATTCCGCGCTGTTGCTGTTGCTTCTGACGCTGCGCCAGACTGTTGGAGATCAGCCGGGCCAGCCCGCCCGCTGCGCCGGCGTTCGGGGCCCGTTCGGCCGGCGGCGCCGGGGCATGCCATTCGGCCAGCGCCGCCAGTTCGCCGTCGAGGAACTGCCGCCGGCATTCTGCGCGCCGGATCTTGCCGCTCGAGGTGGTGGGCAACCGCATCGCCGGCACCAGCAGCACATCGTGCGCCTCGAGGCCGTGCTGCGCACGGACCGCCGCCCGGATGGCGTCGATGATGCCGGGGAACTCGTCCGCGGCGACCTGCTGCTGGTGGTCCACCTCCTGCAAGACGACCAGGCGGTTGTCGGCGCCCTGATTGCCTTGCACCGCAACGACCGCACCGCGGTCGGCGAGCAATGCCGGATGGCAGGCATGCACGGTCGGCTCGATGTTGTTCGGGTAGTAGTTGCCGTCTCGAATGGTGATCAGGTCGTTCCAGCGTCCGGTGACGAAAACCTCGCCCTTACACAGGAATCCGAGGTCGCCGGTGCGCAGGAACGGGCCTTCACCGGTGTCCGCCAGGAAGCCGGCGAAGGTGTGCGCGGTCTCCTCCGGTCGGCCCCAGTAACCCTGCGCGACGCTGGGACCCGACACCCAGATCTCGCCGACCTCGTCGGGTCCGCATTGCAGCCGGGTCTCCGGATCGACGATCATGACCCGCTGGCCGTACACCGGCGGACCGCAGCTGACCACCGGGACGGCCGCGGTGTCGGCAGTGACGTCCACGGCCCGGTTCTCACTCAGTGCCGCGGCGTCGACGTAGCGGACGCCGGCGACGCCGTGGCTGGGGCCGGCGGCGACCAGCAAGGTGGCCTCGGCCAGGCCATAGCACGGCAGAAACGCCTCCAGCCGGAAGCCGGCCGGGGCGAACGCGTCGGCGAACTCCTGAATGGTCGATGCGTGGACCGGCTCGGAACTGCTCGCGGCGGTGGTCCAGTGCGACAGGTCCAGTGCCGCGCGCTGCGCGGGGGTGCTGCTTTTGACACACAACCGGTAGGCACTGTTGGGTGCCGCGGTCGTGTTGGCGCGAAACCGAGACATGGCTTCCAGCCACGCCATCGGCCGCTGGAAGAAGACGATCGGCGACATCAATACGGTGGTGCAGCCGACGTAGATCATCTCCAGCACCCCGCCGATCAGCCCCATGTCGTGCTGCTGCGGCAGGAAGTAGACGCTCGTCTGGTGCTCGTCGCCGTGGTAGGCCCGCCGAATGGCCTCCAGATTGTCCATGAGGTTGCCGTGCGTCACGACCACGCCCTTGGGCGATCTTGTCGAACCGGAGGTGTATTGGATCAAGGCCGTGGTGCTCGAGTCGACGTCGGGGGTCTCCCAGTCTTCGGGGTCGGCGGTGTACTCGTCGATGGCGCACCACCGCACCGTCGACAGGCCCGGCACGTCGGCGGCCACTGCCTGCAATTGGTTCCGGGTGCCGGCCGTCGCGACCGCGAAGGCGGCTTGCGTATCGGGCGCGACCAGTTTCAGGCGCGGGAGCGGGGTGTCCACCGGCACCGGGACCGCGCCGGCGTACAAGCAGCCGAAAATGCTGACGATGCTGTCCAGGCCGGGCCGGCAGATCACCAGTGCACGCTCACCGGCGGCGCCGTCATGTTGCAGGGTGGTCCCGATTGCCCGCGCCCGGATGTCGAGCTCCCGGTACGTCAGCCGGGCGGTGATTTGCTTCCCATCGGGGGCGAAGCTGAACGCGACCTTGTCCGCGTACCGCTCGGCCTGCAACCGCAGCAACTCCACCAGGGTAGGTACGGTCGGCGGTGTCTGCGCTGGCATCCCGACACCATAGTCGCTGGGCTCAGCGTCGCCACCAGGAACGCTGTCGGGTCTGCTGTTCGCGATGCCCCTCGCACCACTGCTCGGGTGGCACCTGCATGCGGACGTCGGCGATGTGCTCGCCGCAGCCGTCCCAGGTGGTCTTGCCGCAGACCCGGCACGGTACGGGGTAGCACATCAGCGGTTCCTCTCAGGCGGTGCGCAATGCATCAGCCAGGGTATCGATGACGGCACGGATTTTCTCGGTCACTTCGTCGGCGATCGGCGCCAGCGCCGGATTGTCGACGACTTGGGCCATCAGCTGCGGGTTCATCGCCTCGACGTGCACCGTCTCCGGCTGTTGCGGGTCCTCGCGAACCACGACGTTGCACGGCAGCAGCACCCCGATGCGTTTCTCGGCGGTCACCGCGCGATGCGCCAACGGCGGGTTGCAGGCGCCCAGGATCAGGTAGCGCTCCATGTCCTCGCCGAGCTTGGCTTTGAGCGTCGCCTGCATGTCGATCTCGGTCAGTACGCCGAAACCGTTGTCCTTCAGCAGCTCCCGGGTCTTGGCGGCAACAGTGCCGAAATCGGCGCCGGTCACCGTGGTGCTCATTGCGACGGACATGAGGCCTCCTTGGTCGTCTCCTTGATCGTGGTGATCACGCTCCAGTATACCCCCGCGGGTATATACCCTCACGGTATCGTCGGCTCATGCAGACCCTGCGCACCCCCGATGACAGGTTCGTCGACCTCCCCGATTTCGGATATTCGCCCCAGTTCTGCGACCTGGATGACGATGACGGCGGCACACTGCGGGTGGCCTGGGTGGCCGACGGCCCCGAGGAAGCCGACCCGATCCTGATGCTGCACGGCGAGCCGTCGTGGTCGTATCTGTACCGCAAGATGATGCCGATTCTGGCCGAGGCGGGGCACCGGGTCATCTGTCCGGATCTGGTCGGGTTCGGGCGCTCGGACAAGCCGACCCAAGCCTCAGACCACACCTACGCCCGCCACGTCGAGTGGATGCGGGCGCTGGCGTTCGACCACCTCGACCTGCAGAACGTGACGCTGGTCGGCCAGGACTGGGGCGGACTGATCGGGCTGCGGCTGGTCGCGGAGAACCCGGATCGGTTCAGCGGCGTCGTGGTGGCCAACACCGGCTTGCCCACCGGTGATATCCCGATGCCGGAGATCTGGTGGCGCTTCCGGGAGAGCATCCAGACCGCACCGAAAATCGACGTCGGCTGGTTCGTGCAGTCCGGATGCCGTAAGCCGATGACCGACTCCGCCCGGGCCGGCTACGACGCGCCGTTCCCCGACGACAGCTACTGCGTCGGGCCGCGGACCATGCCGTCACTGGTCCCGACCAGCCCCGAGGACCCGGCCGCGGCGGCCAACCGGGCGGCGTGGGCGACGCTGTGCGCCTCGGAGACCCCGATGCTGGTGGCTTTCAGTGACGGTGACCCGATCACCGGGGCGATGGGGCCGATCTTCCAGCGCGAGATGCGCGGCGCCCGCGGACGCGCCCACCCGGTGATCCACGACGCCGGCCACTTCCTGCAGGAGGACGCCGGCGAGGAGTTGGCCCGCCACATCGTGGAGTTCCTGCGGCGCTGACCGTGTGCGCCCGCCGGAGAGGGACCCGCCGGAGAGGGATAGGGATGTTTGCCCGCCTTTCAGCGACAACGTTGGTGGGTTGTCGCCGGATGGTCGCCAGCTGGCCTGGGCGAGCCCCCGTTGTCGCTCGAAGGCGGGCAACAGACACACCACCTCCCGGCGGTGGCTTCTGTGACAGATGAGGCCGCAGCATCCATCATGGACAGCATGGACCTGCCCGTGGCCCCGCCGGTGGATCCCATGCTCGCCAAGGCGGCGGCCAAGGTTCCCGACGAGCCAGGCCGGTGGTCCTACGAACCCAAGTGGGACGGCTTTCGCGCCATCGCGTTCCGTGACGGCGACGAGGTGTTGCTGCAATCGCGCAACGGCAAACCGCTGAGCCGCTACTTCCCGGAACTGCTGGAGGCGCTGCGCGCCGAGGTGGCCCCGCGCTGCGTGCTCGACGGGGAGGTGGTGGTGCCCCGGCAGATCGACGGCCGGACCCGGCTGGACTGGGAGTCGCTGAGCCAGCGGATTCATCCCGCCCAGAGCCGGGTGCGGCTGCTGGCCGAGCAGACTCCGGCGCAATTCATCGGCTTCGACGCGCTGGCCACCGGCTCGGCGTCGCTGCTCGGCGAACCGTTCCGGGTGCGACGGCAGGCGCTGGCGGACTCGATCCACGGCGGCCGTAGCTGTCATGTCACCCGTGCCACCGACGATCCCGAACAGGCCATGGTCTGGCTCACCACGTTCGAAGGCGCCGGACTGGACGGGGTGATCGCCAAGCGGAGCGACGGGCCGTATCTGCCCGGCAAGCGCGAGATGGTCAAGGTCAAACACCGCCGAGACGCCGACTGTGTGGTGATGGGATACCGAATCCACAAGAGCGGCAACGGCATCGGTTCGCTGCTGCTGGGGCTGTACCGCCCCGACGGCGAGCTGGCGATGGTCGGGGGCGCGGCGTCGTTCACCGATGCCGGCCGGCTCAAGCTCCTGGCCGAGCTGGAGCCGCTGCGCCTCGGCGACGTCCGCGACGGTGAACCGAGCCGGTGGAACTCGGCCGCCGACAAGCAGTGGGTCCCGATCCGGCCGGAGCGCGTCGCCGAGGTCGCCTACGACCAGATGGAGGGGAATCGCTTCCGGCACACCGTGAAACTGCTGCGGTGGCGCCCCGATCGCGACCCGGCCAGCTGCACCTTCGACCAACTCGACGTCCCGTTGACCTACGATCTCGCCGACGTGCTGGAGACCTGACATGCCTGAAGCCGAGGAGTTGGACGTCGACGGCACCGCCGTCCGGTTCACCAGCGGCGACAAGGTGTACTTTCCCCGGCTCGGCGCCGGCGGCACCAAGCGGGCGCTGGCCGACTACTACCTGGCGGTGGCCAATGGCCCGCTGCTGGCGGCGTTGCGGGACCGGCCCACCCACCTGCAGCGGTTCCCGGACGGCATCGGTGGTGACGAGGTCTACCAGAAGCGGCTGCCGCGCGGGCACCCCGACTATCTGCAGTCCTGCCGGGTGACGTTCCCGTCGGGCCGCACCGCCGACGCGCTCAAGGTCACCGGGCCGGCGGACATCTTGTGGGCGGTGCAGATGAGCACCGTCACCTTTCACCCGTGGCCGGTGCGCTGCGGTGACACCGACCACCCCGATGAGCTGCGCATCGACCTGGACCCCCAGCCAGGCACCGGCTTCGCCGAGGCACGCGTGGTCGCGCTGGAGGTGCTGCGCCCGCTGCTCGATGAGCTCGGCCTGGTCGGCCACCTCAAGACCTCCGGTGGCCGCGGCTTGCACGTCTTCCTGCGGATCAAGACCGACTGGGACTTCATCGAGGTTCGGCGGGCCGCAATCGCGCTGGGCCGCGAGCTCGAGCGGCGCGCACCGGAGGCGGTCACCTCGTCGTGGTGGAAGGAAGAACGCGGTAAGCGGATCTTCATCGACTTCAACCAGAACGCCCGCGACCGCACCATGGCGTCGGCCTACTCGGTGCGTGCCACCCCGATCGCCACCGTCTCCATGCCGTTGACCTGGGACGAGTTGGCCGAGGGTGCCGACCCCGACGACTACACCATCGCCACCGTGCCCGAGCTGATCGCGCGGCGCGGCGACGCCTGGGACACCATCGATGGCCTCGAGCAGTCCCTGCAGCCACTGCTGGAGATGGTTGCCGCCGACGAAGCCCGCGGGCTGGGCGACCTGCCGTACCCGCCGAACTATCCGAAAATGCCCGGCGAGCCCAAGCGGGTGCAGCCCAGCCGGGACACCGACTTGACCCGATAAAACGTGGCGCTGCGGTTCCGCGACCGCAACGGCAGTCACACCGCATCGGGATGTGGGCGACGTGCTGGGCGTCAGGATGCCTGCTCCAGCAGCCCCACGCAGGTGGCGGTGAGCAGCCGGGTCAAGGCGGTGGTGAAGTCCAGGTTCCAGTCCGGCAACAGCTCCGGTTCGTCGGAGTAGGCGTTGGTCAGCGTCTCCGGCGGGTGTGCCCGCTGCCACAGGACCGAGCCCAGTGAATAGGCGGCCAGCAGCAGATCCAGGGCGCCACGGGGCCCGAGCCCCGGCAGCGCCCGCTCGATCGCGCCGGCACTGGTCATCACCGCCGCGGCGCTGACCCGCCTCACCTCGATCACCCGTTCGGCGTCCACCTCGTGTTCCAGGTGCAGGTGCAGGTTGGACAGCAAGTCGCAGAACAGCGGATCGGCCGCCAAGCCGCTGACCAGGATCTCGACCACCCGCTCGGGGGACATCGGCCCGGGCTGGTCCAATCCGGTGCAGACTGCCGCCGACCACCGTTGCCAGCTCTCGGCCGCCAGGCGCAGCAGCACCTCCTTGTAGGAGCTGAAGTAGCGGCGCACGGCCGAGTAGTGCACCCCCGCCCGGGCGGCCACCGCGGTCAGCGTCACCGATGCGACACCGGCTTCCAGGGCCACCGAACGCGCCGCTTCCATCAGGGCTGCTGCGCGCTGGCGCTTCTCTTCTGCGCTGCGAGCGCGCTGGAACGAGACCTGCCGCACGGCGCGAGGATAACGCACATGCTGTGCGTTGCGACCGTTCTGGGCGGTACTGTAGCGTGCGTTTACGCACGTGGACTTGGGTTAGGGTACCCAAAGGTGCTAGGCGAAGGGGACTCCGATTTTCAAGGTGCTGAGCCGGGTGTGGATACCCCTGGTGATACTGGCCGTGGTCGGTGTCGCCGGGTTCACGGTGACGCGCATCCACGGGCTGTTCGGATCCGAGAAGCGCCCGTCTTACGCCGACGGCCAGATCGACGAGACCAAGCCCTTCAACCCCAAGCGCATGACCTACGAGATCTTCGGCCCGCCCGGAACCGTGGCCGACATCAGCTATTTCGACGTCAACTCCGAGCCGCAACGTGTCCAAGACGTCGAACTGCCGTGGCAACTCGAGATCGTCACCACCCTCCCGGCGGTGGTGGGAAGCATTATGGCGCAAGGTAACAGCAACAGCATCGGTTGCCGGATCACCGTCGACGGGGAGGTGAAGGCCGAGCGCATCTCCAATGAGGTCAACGCCTACACCTTCTGCCTGCTGAAGGCGGCATGAGCCCGCCGATAACCGGTAGCGCGGGCGGACATCCGGAGCGGACATTCATCGCGCGCACCATTCGCCGGTTGTCGATTCCGATCATCCTGGGCTGGGTGGGCCTGATCCTGCTGCTCGGCGCCACCGTGCCGTCACTGGAACAGATCGGCAAAGAGAACGCCGTGTCGGCCAGCCCGACGACAGCGCCGTCCATGCAGGCGATGACCGAAATGGGCCGCGTCTTCCAGGAATCGGACTTCGACAGCACCGCGATGATCGTGCTGGAGGCCGACCACGAACTCGGCGATGCCGAGCACGAGTATTACGCCGAGATGGTCGAGCGGCTCAAAGCCGACACCGCTCACGTGCAGCACGTCCAGGACTTCTGGGGCGATCCGCTGACCGCTGTCGGTGCCCAGAGTGCCGATGGCAAAGCGACTTACGTGCAACTCAATCTGGTCGGCAACATCGGCCAGGCCAAGGCCAATGAGTCCGTCGAGTCGGTCCGCACCATCGTGGAATCGATCGAGAAGCCGCCTGGGCTGACGGTCTACGTCACCGGCACCGCGGCGCTGGCCAACGATATGAACCACGCCGGCGACAAGTCCATGCTGCGGATGATGGCCGTCACCGTCGCGGTGATCCTGACCATGCTGCTGGCGGTCTACCGGTCGGTCACCACCGTGGTGTTGCTGCTGGCCACGGTCGGCATGGAGCTTTCCGCCGCCCGCGGCGTGGTGGCCTTCCTGGGCCACCATCACCTGGTCGGATTGACGACGTTCTCCGTCAACCTGCTGGTCTCGCTGGCGATCGCCGCCGGCACCGACTACGCGATCTTCCTGATCGGCCGCTATCACGAGGCCCGCCACGACGGCGAAGATCCCGAAACGGCCTACTACACGGCGTTCAACGGCGTCTCGCACGTCATCCTGGGCTCCGGCCTGACCATCGCCGGCGCGGTGTTCTGTCTGCACTTCACTCACATGCCCTACTTCGTCTCGCTCGGCATCCCGTGTGCGGTCGGCATGGTCGTCTCGGTGCTCGCCGCGTTGACGTTGGGTCCGGCGATCATCACGGTCGGCAGCCGGTTCGGGCTGTTCGAACCCAAGCGCAAGATGAGCACCCGCGGCTGGCGGCAACTGGCGACGGCGATCGTGCGCTGGCCCGGGCCGATCCTGGTTGCCTCAATGGCGATCGCGGCCGTCGGCCTGCTGGCGTTGCCGGGCTACAAGCCGGCCTACGACGACCGCCAGTACATCCCCAGCGACATCCCGGCCAACGAGGGCTTCAACGCCGCCGACCGGCACTTCTCGCAGTCCCGGATGATGCCGGAGGTGCTGATGGTCGAAGCCGATCACGACCTGCGCAACCCGTCTGACTTCCTGGTCATCGACAAGCTGGCCAAGGCGGTGTTCAAGGTCGTCGGGATCTCCCGGGTCCAGGCGATCACCCGGCCGCAGGGCACCCCGCTGGAACACACCTCGATCCCGTTCCAGATGAGCATGCAGAATGCCGGCCAGATGCAGACCATGCAGTTCCAGAAGAAGCGCATGGACGACATGCTCACCCAGGCCGACGCGATGGGGGAGACCATCGCCACCATGCGCGAAATGCTCGGCTACATGAGTCAATTGGCCAACACCACCCACGAGATGGTGGTCGACATGGACGAGCTACAGGCCCAGATCTACGAGATCCGGGACCACATCGCCGATTTCGAGGATTTCTGGCGGCCTATCCGGAGCTACTTCTACTGGGAGCCGCACTGCTACGATATCCCGATCTGCTTCTCGCTGCGCTCGGCGTTCGACATGGTCGACAGTGTCGATCCGATGAGCGAGAGCATGGACAAGATGATCGCGCACATGGCCGACATGGATGCGCTCATGCCGCAGATGCTGACCACCTTCCCGCCCATGATCGACACCATGCAGACCATGCAGACCATGATGCTGACGATGCACAGCACCATGTCGGGCATCTTCGCCCAGATGGAGGAGATGGGCGACAACGCCACCGCGATGGGCAAGGCGTTCGACGAGGCCAAGAACGACGACTCGTTCTATCTGCCGCCGGAGGTCTTCGAGAACCCGGACTTCAAGCGCGCGATGAACATGTTCGTCTCGCCGGACGGCAAGGCCGTGCGGATGATCATCTCGCACCGGGGCAATCCGGCTACCGCAGAAGGCATTGCGCGCATCGACCAGATCCGCACCGCTGCCGAGGAGGCGCTCAAGGGAACGCCGCTGGAGGACGCCAAGATCTATCTGGGCGGGACCGCGGCTCTGTTCAAGGACATGCACGACGGTTCCTACTATGACCTGCTGATCGCCGGAATCGCTTCGCTGTGCCTGATTTTCGTCATCATGCTGCTGATCACCCGTGCGCTGATCGCCGCGCTGGTGATCGTCGGAACCGTCGCACTGTCGTTGGGGGCGTCGTTCGGGCTGTCGGTGCTGGTCTGGCAGTACCTGATCGGCATGCAACTGCATTGGCTGGTGATGGTGATGTCGGTGATCGTGCTGCTGGCGGTGGGATCGGACTACAACCTGATGCTGGTCTCCCGATTCAAACAGGAGATCCATGCCGGGTTGCATACCGGCATCATCCGGGCGATGGGCGGTACCGGGAAGGTGGTGACCGCAGCCGGGCTGGTGTTCGCCTTCACCATGGCGTCGATGGCCGTCAGCGACCTGCGCATCATCGGCCAGATCGGCACCACCATCGGGCTGGGCCTGCTGTTCGACACCTTGATCGTGCGGGCGTTCATGACGCCGTCGATCGCGGCGTTGCTGGGCCGCTGGTTCTGGTGGCCCATCAACGTGCTGCCGTACGTCGGCGGTAAGGCCGCCCGGGACCGAGAGGCGGCCGCCGCCGCGCACGGTGCCGACGCCGAGGCGGCCGATGCGTTGGCCGACAGGCCCTGATCGACTGTGAGTGATCCCATGCGATCAGGGACTACACCTAGTTAGGTAGCAAGGCTAAAGTTATGTAGCATGGTTTTCCGAGTTCGTCACCGCCCGCCGCCGGTTTTTCGCGCATCCGGTCCACCCGGATCATCGGTCTGAACAGCGGGGATCGGCATCAGAAACTGACATAGGGAAAGGACCGGGGGAATGGTTACAGTGGATTCCATGCCCACGCACCGCCCGATCCGCCGCCGCGGCGCCGCGGTGGCCGCCGCGGCCGGCCTGGCCGCGCTGACCGCCGCCCTGTTGCCGGTGACCGCTTCCGCCGACGCCACCGACGACTTTCCCATCCCGCGCCGGGTGATCCGCACCGACTGCAGCGCCGAGCAGATGCTGGCCGCCAGCCGCGACCTGTCGCCGGTCTATTACGAGCGCTACATGATCGACATGCACAACAAGCCGGTACAGGTGCAGCAGGCCACCATCGACAAGATGCACTGGTTCTTCTCGCTGAGCCCCGAGCAGCGCCGGGCCTACTCGGAGGAGTTGGCGACGAACTTCGCCGACCCGCTGACCGTTTCCTGGCCCAACCACGCCAAGATCTTCTTCAACAACAAGGGTGTCGTCGCCAAGTCGACCGAAGCCTGCAGCCAGTACCCGCGTGACGACATGTCGGTGTGGGACTGGTCGCCCAAGCCCTGACCGGAGCCACCGATGACCGGTTTCGTTCGTCGAATCACGCAGGCTCTGGCCGTCGCCGGCATGGTGGCCGGTCTGGTCGCGACTGCGGGTTCACCGGCGCTGGCGCAGCCGGCGGGGTTCCCCGATCTGGATACCTTCAGCCCGGCCCCGATCGAGGACTACATCACGACGGGCCCCAAGGGACCCGGCCGCTGGGTGAATTTCTCCACGCCCTACAACATCGCCTGCCAGTTCGACGCCACCGAGCCGCCGGCGGGTTCCTCGCAGGCCATCATGTGCGACGGCGACATGCCGGGCATGGCGAACGCGCCGCTCAGTTCGGGCGCTCCGGTGGCCGACGGCTGTGTGATCGGGACGGTGCGTTCCCAGGGCGCGGCGGGTCTGCGCTTGAACCGTGAGTCGGCGAGTTGCGGCCGCCAGTTCTCCAATGGAGCGTTCCTGGGGGTCGGGCAGAAGCTGTCCTACGGCAATGTGACGTGTGCGGTGGGCGCCGACCAGCTGGTCGCCTGCCTCGACACCTCGTTGGGCCACCACGGTTTCGTGCTGCGACCGTCCGGCAGCACAGCGTTCTGAGCCCCGGGCGAACCCGGCCGTCCCGATTACGGGTTGATGTTGAACGTCGTGGTGTAGGTCCGCGGGTGGTAGGGCGGCGGCGGAGCATCCGGCCCGATGGGCCAGCCCTCGGGCGTCGGCCAGGTACTGATCCGCATGGTGACCTGTTCCTGCCCGTTCGGGAGCGTCTCGATGTTGACGACGCTCGGGCCGTAGGGAACGGCCGGTTGATTGCCCGGGCTGGGAATGAAGCCCGGGCCGGTGAGCTCGTGCGACGGCGCGGTGAGGAGCCCCTGCGGGCTGCCCGCGGTCACACCGACGATCTGGCTGCCGTTGCTCGCGCTGGTCAGTAGGTAGCCGCCCTGGGGCAGCGACACGATCTGGTTCTCCCGGTCGCCGGCGCCCAGATTGGTGAAGGTGCCGACCTGATGCAGGCTGTCCATCCACGCGTTGGGAGGGGCACCGGCGGCGACCGGATCGGATTGCCACATGGCGCGCTGCCCGTCCTGACCGATGTTGCCGACGATGATCATCCGTCCCGACTCGGCGTCGAAGACCCCGCTGGCCTGCGAGATGCCCACCTTGGTGTCCGAGCCGATCATGGTGCCCATCAGCGGCCCCAGATCCGTTGCGGGATCAGCCAGGTTCTGTACCCGGGACTCCGGCGCGATGAAGTTGTCCGGCGAGGTCCCGGGCCCGTAGGGGCGCACGCTGTAGAACGCGTACTGCTGACCGTCGGGCCCGACGGCCGTCCCGGTCGGCAGCGCCCGAAAACCCTCGTCGACGGGAAACGGGTTGTCGATGTCGGGCTGTCCGGGGATGTGCAGCCGCGGATGACCGGTCTCCGGGTCTCCGGTGATGACGATTCCGGTGCCCGGGATGGTGGCGCCCAGGTCGTAGGGCGAGCCCTCCTGGTCCTCCGGCACCGGTGGGCTGCCCGAGCCGGCGATGCTGGGATCGCGCGGAGCCGGTGTTTCATTGTCCACCAAGCGGATGTGCGGATCCGTGTCGCCGTCGCCGTCGAGCTGGTAGCGATTGGTCAGGCTCCGTACCAGCCCTGCCCGGTGCTCACTGTCGGCGTGAGCGTCGTTGACGATCTTGTGGATCTCGCGGGTCTTGCCGGTCAGGTACCGCTGGAACTGACGGGAGCCGGCGGGGGTGTCCAGCCCCGGCCAGGTGGCCGCGGCCTGCCTGATCTCGGCGGCCATCGCGTCGAGGCGCTGACGCGAAGCCGAGTTGTTGCGGACCGCCTCCCGCAGGATCGCCTGGAAGTCCCGGTCGGCTGCCACCGAAGCCGCCAGCCGGTTGACCAGCTTGTTCTCCCGCGCCCGCGCCGCGTCGGCGAAAGCACCGCGGTTCTCGGTCATGGGGCAAAGGTTAACCGGGCGGCGTTGGTCCTACTTGCTCTTTTTCGCCCGGCGCTTGCCGGACGGGCGCAACTTCTGCTGCGCTCCGGTCGGTGCGAGTTCGGGGGCTTCTTCGCCGGCCGATTCGGTGACCTCCGCGGCCGAGTCGGCCTCGACGGTCTCGCCGGACCCGGCGTCTTCGTCGGTGTCGTGACCGTCTTCGTCGGCGTCGGTGTCCTCGCCGGCGTCGGCGTCGGCGTCGGCGTCGGTCTCCTCGTCGGTGTCGCCGTCCTCAACATCGTTGGCGGCCGCGTCCGACTTCTTCGCCTTCTTGGCGCGCCAGCGCCGCAGCGTCGACTGCTTCTCCGACTTGGGCTTGAGCGGTTTAGGCGGCGGCGGGGGCATTGCTGCCACGAACGACAGGTAGAACGCGCCGATGCCCAACAGTGCGATCGCGGCCGCGGCCCCGTAGATGCCGAACAGCCATACTCCGGCGGTGTCCAGCGACAGCCAGATCTCGCTGATCGCGGTCCCCGCGATCAGGGTTCCGGCCACCACGTGGCCCACGATCGAACCGGTCAGCAGCGTCAGCGTCAGCTGCGGAGTTCCGTACTCCGGTTTGCGGGCGTGCCTGAGGGTGGCCACCACCGGCAGCGCGGTCCCGGCCACCAGCAGTCCGAGGAAGATCCGCAGCACGGTGCCCAGCACATGCGGGGAGAAGCCGGTCAGCTCCCACCACCGGGGAATTACGAACAGGAAGTACAAGATGGCGGCGAGGGTCGAGAGCGACGCGTGCCAAACGGTGGCAACGGTGCGACTCACGCCACCTCCCGTGTTTCGTCAGTAGTGATTCAGGTGCGACCGGACCGCGGAATTGCGGTCCGGTCGCACCTGCGGTGCGGAGGATGCGGGATTTGAACCCGCGAGGGCTATTAACCCAACCCGCGTTCCAGGCGAGCGCCATAGGCCACTAGGCGAATCCTCCGTCGGCAATGGTAGCGGAGACTCGTGCGGGGCCGCGCGCTCCTCACCCGGTCCGCCGTGCCTGGCGGCGGTGGCCCACTGCGCCCGGCTTCGCCGCGCTGGTGACCACCGCTAGACTTGGCACTCGGACCCCGCGCGGCGTCTATCCTGTGAACTCCCCCAGGGCCGGAAGGCAGCAAGGGTCAATGGGCTCTGGCGGGTGCGCGGGGTCCCCTTATGTGTTTGGCCTTCGATTGTGAGAGGCGCACCCGTGTCGTTGCAGAACCTCAGCCGTGCCGACTTGGCTGCTCAACACGAGAGCTACCAGCGCGCTTACGCCGAGCTACAGGCCAAGAAGCTGTCGCTGGACCTCACCCGCGGCAAGCCGGCGCCCGAGCAGCTCGACCTGGCCAACGGCCTGCTGGCACTGCCGGGCACCGACGACTACCGCGCCGACGACGGCACCGACACCCGCAACTACGGCGGCCTGCACGGTCTGACCGAGCTGCGGGCCGTCTTCGGCGAACTGCTCGGCATCGCGGTGCCCAACCTGATCGCCGGCAACAACGCCAGCCTGGAGTTCATGCACGACGTCGTCGTCTACTCGATGCTGCACGGTGGTGTCGACTCGCCGCGTCCCTGGAGCCAGGAGGCCGCCGTCAAATTCCTGTGCCCGGTGCCCGGCTACGACCGCCACTTCGCGATCACCGAGACGCTGGGCATCGAGATGATCCCCGTCCCGATGCGCGAGGACGGCCCGGACGTCGACCTCATCGAGGAACTCGTCGCCGCCGACCCGGCGATCAAGGGCATGTGGACGGTGCCGGTGTTCGGCAACCCGACCGGCATCACCTATTCCTGGGAGACGGTGCGCCGGCTGGTGCAGATGGCCACCGCCGCGCCCGACTTCCGACTGTTCTGGGACAACGCCTACGCGGTGCACACCCTGACCACCGAGTTCCCCCACCAGGTCGACGTGCTCGGGCTGGCCGCCGCCGCTGGCAACCCGAACCGGCCCTATGTGTTCGCCTCCACCTCGAAGATCACCTTCGCCGGCGCCGGCGTCAGCTTCTTCGGCGGCTCGCTGGGCAACATCGCCTGGTACCTGCAGTACGCCGGCAAGAAGTCGATCGGCCCGGACAAGGTCAACCAGCTGCGCCACCTGCGGTTCTTCGGTGACGCCGACGGGGTGCGGCTGCACATGCGCCGCCACCAGGAGATTCTGGCGCCGAAGTTCGCGCTGACCGCCGAGATCCTGCAGAACCGGCTCGGCGAATCCAAGATCGCGTCGTGGACCGACCCCAAGGGCGGCTACTTCGTCAGCCTCGACGTGCTGCCCGGCACCGCGCGGCGCACCGTGGCGCTGGCCAAGGACGCCGGGATCGCCGTCACCGAGGCCGGCGCGTCCTTCCCCTACCGCAAGGACCCCGACGACAAGAACATCCGGATCGCCCCGTCGTTTCCGTCCACCGGCGACCTGCGTGACGCTGTCGACGGCCTGGCCACCTGCGCGCTGCTGGCCGCCACCGAGCACCTGCTGGGCTGACACCGCGTGGAATTCGGCGTACCGACGGGCGCCGCCGCCTAACATTTCCCGAAAGTTGCGTCGGGAACCCGTCAAATGCCGGTGGAGGCCGAGAAATGGCGAACAAGATCGGTGTTGTGGGCTGCGCGGTGGCGGCGATGGCCGCCTTCGGGCTCGGCCAGGTTCCCGCCGCGTACGCCCCCAGCCGGGCGGACCCGGTGATCGACCACTCGCCGGTCCACGCCGGCGATGCCGGGCCCGGTCCGGCCGAGGCGTTGTCGGCCAAGGTCAACGATGCACTCGACGTCTTCCGGGGAGCGGCCGCCGACGCCGCCCTTGGCCACCCGGTGATGTACGGCGACGGCCAGTGTTACCCGCTGATCCTGCAATACATCCGCGCGCTCGGGCACCCCTGGCGCAATCGCGACCCCAGCGGCAACGCGTTCGACCTCTACCAACATTTCCCCAGCAACGGCCTGGGCGAATACTTCGACCCGGTGCCGTTCGACGGCGGCATGAACCTGCCGCAGGTCGGCGACATCGTCGTCTACGGACCGGGCGGGTATGTCAGCGAGCACGGGCACGCCGCGGTGGTCACCGCCGTGCGCGGAAACGGTCCGCTGTTCGGCTACGAGACGGCCGACCAGAACTCCGGCGGCCGGTTGTTCGTGACGTTGAACTGGCGTGATTTCAGCCCCGCCTACAACACGCTGGGCTATCTGCGCCCGAAGGTGTAGCGCCGGTGGCCGCCGGGCGGCGCACCGGCGTCGGCCCGAGCAAGTAACCTGCTGGCGTGGCGCTCTACCGCAAGTACCGGCCGGCAACCTTCGCCGAAGTGGTGGGGCAGGAGCACGTCACCGAACCGCTGTGCACCGCGTTGTCGGCGGGCCGGATCAACCACGCCTACCTGTTCTCCGGGCCGCGCGGCTGCGGCAAGACGTCGTCGGCGCGCATCCTGGCCCGGTCGCTGAACTGTGCGCAGGGGCCCACGCCCACGCCGTGCGGGACCTGCGATTCCTGCGTGGCGCTGGCCCCGAACGGTCCGGGCAGCATCGACGTCGTCGAACTCGACGCGGCCAGCCACGGCGGCGTCGACGACACCCGGGACCTGCGCGACCGCGCCTTCTACGCCCCCGCCCAGTCGCGGTACCGGATCTTCATCATCGACGAAGCGCACATGGTGACCCCCGCGGGCTTCAACGCGCTGCTCAAGATCGTCGAGGAGCCACCTGAGCACCTGATCTTCGTGTTCGCCACCACCGAACCGGAGAAGGTGCTGCCGACCATCCGCTCCCGCACCCACCACTATCCGTTCCGGCTGTTGGCGCCGCGGACCATGCGCGAGCTCATCGGGCGGATCTGCGAGCAGGAGAACGTCGCCGTCGATGACGCCGTCTACCCGCTGGTGATCCGCGCCGGCGGCGGCTCGCCACGCGACACCTTGTCGGTGCTCGACCAGCTGCTGGCCGGCTCGGAGCGCGACGAGGCCGGGGTCGATCACGTCCACTACCAGCGGGCACTGGGCCTGCTGGGCGCCACCGACGTCGCCCTGATCGACGAGGCGGTCGACGCGCTGGCCGCCGGCGATGCGGCGTCGGTATTTGCGGCGGTCGAAGCCGTTGTTGATGCCGGCCACGACCCCCGCCGGTTCGCCATCGACCTGCTGGAACGGTTCCGCGATCTGATCGTGCTAAAGGCCGTGCCGGACGCGGTCGCCAAGGGTGTGGTCGACGCGCCCGAAGACATCCTGGAACGCATGCATGACCAGGCCGCCCGGCTCGGCTCGGCGACCCTCGCCCGCTACGCCGAGGTGGTGCACGCCGGTCTCGGTGAAATGCGCGGCGCGACGGCACCGCGGCTGCTGCTGGAGGTGGTGTGCGCCCGGCTGCTGCTGCCGTCGGCCGCCGACACCGAAGCCGCGCTGCTGCAGCGGGTCGAGCGCATCGAGAGCCGGCTGGACATGTCGATACC
>NZ_QMEX01000065.1 GCF_003284925.1 Mycolicibacter senuensis | reverse complement strand
CCCTGGGTCAGCCAGGCCTGCAACGCCTCGGCGGCCGGGTCGCCGAACGGCACCGTCCGCTGCTTGTTGCCCTTGCCGAGCACCCGCAGCAGCCGGCGTGAGGCGTCCACGTCGTCGACGTCGAGCCCACACAGTTCGCTGACCCGCACCGCGGTGGCGTAGAGCATCTCGGCGATCAGCCGGTCGCGCAATGCAATCGGATCGTTCTGCTCTGCACCGGATTTCGCGGCGAGCATGACGTCGTGCGCCTGGTCTTCGCGCAGCACCGCGGGCAGGGCCCGGCGGGACTTGGGCAGGGCGAGACGCGCCCCGGGGTCCGATGCCAGCAGGCCACGGCGGGCCGCCCAGGCGGTGAAGGTCTTGACCGTCGAGGTCCGCCGTGCCAACGTGCTGCGGGCCGCGCCGGCGCCGGCCTGTTCGGCCAGCCAGCTGCGCAACAGCGGCAGGCTCAGGCCGTCGATACCGCTGTGCCCGCGCTCGGCCAGAAACGCGAACAGCGACCGCAGGTCGCCCAGATATGCCCGCCGGGTGTGTTCGGACCGCCCTCGTTCCAGCGCCAGATGCTCGTCGAACTCCTCGAGAATCGCGTCCACCGGCTTACGGTCGCAGAGGCCGGTCATCGGCTCAGGTGACGCGCCGCAGCGTATCCGGGGTGAGATCAAGCCGTGATGGATAACCGTCGACCGCCATGATCAGGTCGGCTTCGGCCAGCAGCGAACGCAGGACGTGCACGATCCCGTCGACACCGCCCAGCGCCAGCCCGTAGGCGTAGGGCCGGCCGATTCCCACCGCGGTCGCGCCCAACGCCAGGGCCTTGATGATGTCGGCGCCGGTACGGACGCCCGAGTCGAACAGCACCGGCAGCCCGTCGGCGGCCGCCACCACATCGGGCAGGCAGTCCAGCGCCGGCAGCCCGCCGTTCGCCTGGCGCCCGCCGTGGGTGGAGCAATAGATGCCGTCTACCCCGCCGTCTTTGGCGCGCCGGACGTCATCGGGATGACAGATCCCCTTGACGATCAGCGGCAGGTCGGTCAACGACCGCAGCCAGGGCAGGTCGTCCCAGGTCAGCGGATTACCGAAGGTTTGCACCCAGGACAGCACGGCGGCCTGCGGGTTCTCCTCGGGCGGCTGGGCCAGCCCGGCTCGGAACACCGGGTCGGAGAAGTAGTTGGACAGGCAGTGCCCGCGCAACTGGGGGAAGTTCGAGGTCGCCAGGTCCCGGGGCCGCCAGCCCGGAACCCAGGTGTCCAGCGTGACGACGATCGCCCGGTAGCCGGCCGCCTCGGCACGGCGCACCAAGCTGGCGGCCAGTTCCCGGTTCTTGGGCGTGTAGAGCTGGAAGAACCCCGGCGTGTCACCGAACTCGGCGGCGACGTCCTCCAGCGGGTCGGCGGTGAGGGTGGACACCATCAGCGGGACGCCGGTGGCCGCCGCGGCCCGGGCGCTCGCCAGGTCGCCGTGGCCGTCTTGGGCGCAGATCCCGATGACGCCGATCGGGGCCATGAAGACCGGTGAGGGCAGCCGCAACCCGAACAGCTCGATCGACAGGTCGCGGTCGGTGGCGCCGACGAACATCCGCGGGATGAGCCCCCAACCGTCGAAGGCCGTGACATTGGCCCGCTGGGTCCGTTCGTCGCCGGCACCGCCGGCCACATAGGACCACACCGACGGGGAAAGCGCGGCAGCGGCTTTGGCCTCCAACTCGCTGTAGGTCATCGGCAGCGCGGGCACCACCCCGGCCAGACCCTGCAGGTAGATCTCGAACTGGTAGTCGCCGAATGCCATGCCGCTAGTCTGCCGCAGTCTCGGCTGCCTCGTTACGGGCGAGCTCTTTCTTCCACTGCCGGAACGTCTCTTCGGTGCGGCCACGCCGCCAGTAGCCCGAGATCGACGCCCACTTGGCCGCCACCCCGCGCTCTCTTCTGATGTAGGGCCGCAGGTTGTGCATGACGGCCTGGGCCTCGCCGTGGATGAACACCTGAACCTGGCCCGGCAGCCATAGCGTGGTGGTGACAGCCTCGACCAGCGGGGCGTTGTCGCCGGCCCGGTCCTCTCCGACCAGATCGGCGCGGCCACCGCGGTACAGCCAGTTCAGTTGCACCCCTGACGGCGCGGCGAGTGCTATTTCGTCCTCCGGGTCGGCGACCTCGATGAAGGCCTTGCCGACCGCGTCGGCCGGCAGCGCCTCCAGGGCCGCCGCGATCGCCGGCAGCGCGCTCTCGTCACCGGCCAACAGATGCCAGTCGGCCGAAGGATCGGGCGCGTAGGCACCGTTGGGCCCCATCAAATAGACCGGCTGACCGGGCTGCGCGGCAGTGGCCCACGGCCCGACGACGCCGTGGTCGCCGTGCACCGAGACATCGATGGCGATCTCTCGGGCGACCGGATCGGCGCGGCGCACCGTCAGGGTGCGGATCACCGGGCGATCCTCGTCCGGCAGCGCGTCGAAGCTGTCCAGCGTCAACGGCTGTGGTAGTGCGGCGACGTCGAGGTCGTAGCGCACGAAGACGACTTTGACGTAGGAGTCGGTGAATTCGCTCGGGCGGAAGGTGTCGTATCCGGGACCACCCAAGACCACCCGCGTCATGTGCTGCGAGAGCTGCTCGGTGCGGACCACCGCGAAGGTGTGAACCGGTCGTCCTGCCACGTTGCCTCCCGTCTTGGCCTGTCTTCGCCGACTATACGAGCTACCGCTTCGGCCGGACGATCGCCCAGCTGCCGTCGCGCCGCTCCACCAGGCCCGCCACCTCCAACATCGCCAGCGGCCCGAACACCTGGGCCGGCGCCAGCCCGGAGGCGACCGCGACTTGATCGACGGTCACCACACCGCGGCCCGGTAAGGCTTCGTAGACCTGACGTTCGGCGACGCTGAGCCCGTCCAGCGGCGAGCCGGGCCGTGGCGGGTCGGCCGCCAGCTCACCGACCCGGCCGACCAGCTCGATCACCTCCTCGGCGCGGGTGACCACTTCGGCGCCACCGCGCAGTAACTGGTGACAGCCGGCCGAGGCCGCGCTGGTGACCGGCCCGGGAACCGCGGCCACCGGCCGACCCAGCAGCCGCGCCCACGCGGCGGTGTTCGCCGCGCCGCTGCGCAGTCCTGCCTCCACCACCACCGTCGCCCCGGCCAGCGCTGCCACCAGCCGGTTGCGGGTCAGAAACCGGTGGCGGGCCGGTCGAACACCCGGCGGGTATTCGGTGATCAGCAGCCCGTTCCCGCCGATGCGA
Source organism: Mycolicibacter senuensis (assembly GCF_003284925.1). Classification (GTDB taxonomy): domain Bacteria; phylum Actinomycetota; class Actinomycetes; order Mycobacteriales; family Mycobacteriaceae; genus Mycobacterium; species Mycobacterium algericum_A. The sequence continues at coordinate 17,932 of NZ_QMEX01000065.1, read as the reverse complement.
TGCAACAGCGCGGAATGCCCTGCCGGATAGCAGATGTCGATCCCACCGGCCAGCACCGCCACGGTGGTGCCTTCGGCGGCGAGAGTGGCGCGGTGGGCGGCGCCATCGATGCCGTAGGCGCCGCCGGACACCACGGCCACCTCGCGTTCGACCAGCCCCGCGGCCAGGTCCGCGGCCACCAACTCGCCATAGCCGGTCGCGGCCCGGGTCCCGACGATCGCGGTGGCGCGTTCGGCGGTCTCATCCAGACGTGCCGGGCCCACCGCCCACAACACCAGCGGTGCGCGGCAGTCCGGTTTCCTCGCGGCCTCGGCGCCGTCGAAGGCGGCGAACGCCAGCAGCGGCCATTCCTCGTCATCGGGGGTGACCAGCCGACCGCCGCGGCGGGCCAGCAACTCCAGATCCTCGGCGGCGGAGTCGATCTCGCGTCTGGCCTCGGTGCAGTCGGCCAGTTCCGGATCGACGGCGCCGCGCCGGATCCGCTCGGCCGCCTCCACCGGACCGACCCGCGCGACCAATGCGGCCAGCTCCGGGCGCGGCGGTTCGGCGACTCGGGACAGGTAGGCCCAGGCCCGCAGCTGCTCGTGGCGGCTCATCGGGCCGTTCCCGGCTGACGAAAACTCAGCGCAGCGGCGACCTCGTCCGGCCCGGGTGAGCACCGTCCCGCCAGGTCGCTCAACGTCCAGGCCACCCGCAGCGTGCGGTTGGCGCCGCGGATCGACAACAGGCCGCGGTCCAGTGCGGCTCGCAGCGGCGCCATCGCGGCAGTGCCGAGCCGGAACCTGCGGCGCAGCAATGCGCCGCTCACCTCGGCGTTGGTGTGGAAGCCATGTGGGCCCCAGCGCTGTGTCGCTGCGGCGCGGGCGTCGGCGACCCGGGCGCGCACCGCGGCCGTCGATTCGCCGTCGGCAGCGGAGAACGCGCCGGCCCGCACCGGATGCATCTGCACCCGCAGGTCCACCCGGTCCAGCAGCGGCCCGGACAACCGGCCGAGGTAACGGCGCTTGTCGATGGCCTTACAGGTGCAGTCGCGCGGGTCGGCCGGTGCGCACGGACAGGGGTTGGCCGCCATCACGAGTTGGAAGCGCGCCGGATAGCGGGCCACGCCGTCGCGTCGGGCCAACCGGATCTCACCGTCTTCCAACGGTGTTCGCAACGCTTCCAGGGCGCTGACCCGGATCTCGGCACACTCGTCGAGGAAGAGCACACCGCGGTGGGCCCGGCTCACCGCGCCGGGCCGGGCCATTCCGGAGCCGCCTCCGACCAGTGCCGCGACACTTGAGCTGTGGTGCGGTGCGATGAACGGCGGCCGGGTGATCAGCGGTGCGCTGCCCGACAACAGTCCGGCGACCGAATGGATCGCGGTGACCTCCAGCGACTCGCTTTCGGTCAGTGGCGGCAGCAGTCCCGGAAGCCGTTGGGCCAGCATGGTTTTGCCGATTCCTGGCGGCCCGGTGAGCAGCAGGTGGTGCGAGCCGGCGGCAGCCACCTCCACGGCGAATCGGGCTTGGGCCTGACCCACCACCTCGGCGAGGTCGGCAGCCGGGAGCAACTCCGGCTCGGCCGCAGCGATCCGCTCCCGCAGCCGTGCCGAACCGTCCAGCCAGTCGTGCAGCTGCCGCAGGGTTGCCACACCGTAGACGTCGATGCCCTCCACCAGGCTGGCTTCGGCGAGATTGTCCACCGGGACCACCGCGCGCGCCCAGCCCTCGTTCCTGGCGGCCAGCACCGCCGGCAACACCCCGTGCACCGGCCGGACCCGGCCATCCAACGCAAGCTCCCCGAGCAGCACCGTCTTCTCCAGCCGCGGCCAGGGCGTGCCACGATCCGCTGAGAGCACCGCGGCGGCCAGTGCGATGTCGTACACCGACCCCATCTTGGGCAGCGTCGCCGGCGAAAGAGCCAGCGTCAGACGGGATTGCGGCCAATTCTGTTCGCTGTTGGTGATCGCCGCCCGCACCCGGTCCCGCGACTCCTGCAAGGCGGCATCGGGAAGGCCAACCAGATGCACCCCGGGCAGCCCGGAACTGATGTCGGCCTCGATCTCCACGATCAGGCCGTCCAGGCCGCGCACTGCGACCGAGAACGCCCGCCCGAGCGCCATCAGCACGCCCCCTTCAGGTGGGTGATCTCCGGGGTGCGGCACCGCCCGATCCGCACCCCGATCACGTCCAGGCGGACGTCGTCCCAGTGGGATTGCTGGCCGGCCAGCCACACTCCGGCCAGCCTGCGCAATCTGCGCATCTTCTGAGGCGGGACCGCGTAGGCCAGCCCGCCGAAACCGTCACCGGTGCGGGTTTTCACCTCGACGAACACCACGCAGCGTCCGGCCGGGTCCGCAGCGATCACGTCCAGTTCGCCGTAGCGACAGCGCCAGTTGCGTGCCAGGATCGACCACCCCTGCCCAACCAGGTGGTCGACGGCCAGCTGTTCCCCGAGCGCCCCCAACTCGGCGCGCGTCATGGATGTCATGCCGATCAGGCTCGGTTATTGCGCCGACAGCGTCGAGCCGCGCCGCAGCGAAACCGGCTGCATCACGGTCGGTTATGCACAGTCGCGGCTGCATCCACAGCGCGAGCCGGGCCCAAGACGTACCGGCCCCGTCGGAGCTCACGCGGCGCGGAAGGCGCTGCAGATGATTCGTCCGTAGAACTCGCGAGGTCATCAGCGGTCCAGTCGTTCTCCGGGTCAAGCAGTGACCGCGATGCGGCTTCGCTGGACGACATCAACAACTCGATGAGGGCCGGAGGTTTGCGGCCCAATTTCGCTGTGCCCCACCAATTGTCCAGGGCGGGGTCGATCCAGCGCGTCGCACTGGCAGCCATTTCCTGACGCGCGGTGGCGATCACGCCGGCCACCGACGGATCGGGGTAACTCGGAAACGCATTCTCCGCGCTGGTCGGACTTGCAGCGATCAACGCGCTCAACTTTGTGGAGTTGTTCGACCCGAACGCACCGCAAGATCTGGCAGCCCTACTGGTCGACGTCCCCTGACGGCCCGGGCCGGCGCCGTACTGAACCGGTTAGCTAGCCGGAGTGTGCGCCGGGCGCCCGCACCACCAGCGGTACCCCGGGGAAGTAGGCCGCCATCTCGGTACGCGCACGGCGCAGCGCGGCGGTGCCGTAGCCCTTCTTGCGGTGTTCGGGTTGGATCCAGATCCGCACGTTCACCTCGCCGCGGTTGAGGTCGCCGAAGACCATGCCGACCTTCTGGGCACCGTCGATGGCGATGAACAACGCGGCATCCTCGTCGTCCACCCGGGACAGCGCAGAGCGGATCTCATCGTCGAGACCGCCGGCCGGAGCGCCGGATCCGTCACCGCTGGCGCCGACGTCGGCGGTACGCAGCTCGAAGATGTCACGATCCGGTTCGCCGGCGAACGGCCGGAGCAGCAGCGTCTCCCCGGAGCTGGCCGGCCGGTCACCGAGGGTGAAGGTCAGCTCGTTGTTGAGGTCGTCGAGTTCGGCGGCGATCCGGCTCCGGGACTCCTTGGTCAGCTGATCCAACGACATCCCGATCACCGCTTCGCAGCCTGCCGGTGAGGTGCCGAGCAGGTTCGCGATCGCCTGCACCGCGGCCGCACGGTCATCCGAGTCGACGATCACGTCGAGCACCTCGTGGCGCCGTTCCATGGCTTTGAGCAGGGCATCGGTGATCTCCCGGCGGGAGACGGCACGATCGACAGCGGTCATGACGTCAGCCTAGACCCAACACATCGGTGACGCTGCGATGTTATTCGGGCAGCCGCAGCTCGGGTTTCTCAACCTCTTCGATGTTGACGTCTTTGAAGGTGACCACGCGTACCTGCTTGACGAACCGCGCCGGCCGGTACATGTCCCACACCCAGGCGTCGGCCAGCCGCAGCTCGAAATACACCTCGCCGTCGGCGTTGCGCGGCACCATCTCGACGCTGTTGGCCAGGTAGAACCGCCGCTCGGTCTCCACGACGTAACTGAACTGGCCCACGATGTCCTTGTATTCGCGGTACAGCGAGAGTTCCATCTCGGTTTCGTACTTCTCGAGATCTTCCGCACTCATCGGGCACTCATCTGCTCAGTCGTCCTTCTGCTCGGTTCGTCCCCCATTGTCCCTGTCGCGGCGGCGGCCGGCGCCGCCACGTTGCGCACGTTGATGAACGAGTAACGGTGGTGGCCGCAGGGCCCCAGGGCCGCCAGTGCCGCAGTGTGCGCAGCGGTGGAGTACCCCTTGTGGTCGGCGAAGCCGTAGCCGGGATCGTCCAGTGTCGCCATGTACCGGTCTCGGCTGACCTTTGCCAGCACGCTCGCCGCGGCGATGCAGGCGGCCGCGCCGTCACCGCCGATCACCGGCAGCGACGGCATCGGCAGCCCCGGCACCCGGAACCCGTCGCAGAGCACGTAACCGGGCCGCAGGGCCAGGCCGGCCACCGCGCGCCGCATGCCCTCGATATTGGCCACGTGCACGCCGCGCGCGTCCACGTCGGCCGGCGGGATGAACACCACGTGGTAGGCCAGTGCATGCCGGCGGATCAGCGGGAACAACTGCTCGCGGGCGTTGGCGGTGAGCCTCTTGGAATCGTCGAGCGCCGCCAGCGCGGCGGGCCGGCCCGGCCCGAGCACACAGGCGGCCACCACCAGTGGTCCGGCGCAGGCACCGCGGCCCACTTCGTCGACGCCGGCCACCGGCCCCAGGCCACTGCGGTACAGCGCCGACTCCAGGGTGCGCAATCCCGGTGAGCGGCGGATCACTGTGCGTGGCGGCCAGGCCGGGGCCATCGCTACGGGCCCTGCTGCGGGTTGATCGCTTTCACCGGCCCCCACCGCGACGGCGGCCAGGCGATGAACCGGGTCTTGCCGATCACGTTGCTCACCGGCACGGTGCCCGCGTCGAGGTCCTCGCCGGTGCACAGCACCCGGCGCCGCAGATCGGGCTGGACCGCCACGGTGTCGCAGTGCGACCGCGAGTCCGACGAGTGGGTGCGGTTGTCGCCCATCACCCACAGTCGGCCGTCCGGCACGGTCACCGGACCGAACTCATTGCCGAGGCAGGGGTAGACCATCGGGTCGACCATGAGGGTGGCCGGATTCAGGTAGGGCTCGTCGAGCGCTTTGCCGTCGACGGTCAGGCCGGTGTCGTTGCGGCACTGCACCGTCTGACCACCCACCGCGATGACCCGCTTGACCAGATCGTTCTCGTCCGGCGGGACGAATCCGATGAAGGACAGCGCGTTCTGCACCCAGCGGATCGCGGTGTTGTCCGATCGGATCGACTTGTATCCCACATTCCACGACGGCGGGCCCTTGAAGACGACGACGTCGCCCGGGCGCGGCGCGCTGAACCGGTAGGTGACCTTGTCGACCATGATCCGATCGCCGACGCAGCCGTGGCAGCCGTGCAGCGTCGGCTCCATCGACTCCGACGGGATGAGGTAGGGACGCGCCACGAACGTCAGCACGAGGTAGTACAACACCAGCGCGGTCCCCACCAGGAGGGCCGATTCGCGCAGCGTGGTGCGCTTGCGATCGTCGGGTGCCGCTGCCGCTGCCGCGTCGGCCTCGACGTGGTCGGCCTCGGGCTGGTCGGCCTCGGGAGTGTTCTCGGGTGACGAGCCCGCGGTTTCGGTCACGAGATCAGGGTAGTGACCGCGTCAGCGGTGCCGGAGACCGACCGCGGGCGGTAGCCCGACCGGAGGCACCGGCACGCACCCGCGGGTCAGCGCTTCTCCTTGATCTTGGCCTTCTTGCCGCGCAGTTCACGCAGGTAGTACAGCTTGGCCCGCCGGACGTCGCCGCGGACCACGACGTCAATGTGGTCGACGTTGGGCGAGTGCACCGGGAAGGTGCGCTCGACGCCGACGCCGTAGCTCTCCTTGCGGACGGTGAACGTCTCGCGGACGCCGCCGCCCTGCCGCCGCAGCACCACGCCCTTGAACACCTGGATGCGCTCCTTGGTGCCCTCGATCACCTTCACGTGCACGTTGACCGTGTCGCCGGGGCCGAAGGCCGGGATGTCGTCGCGCAGCGACGCCTTGTCGACGATGTCCAGCGTGTTCATTGCGGAAACACTTCCTCGCGGGTCGCGGCTGCCGACCGGTCTGCGCGCACGGTGCGCGTGCAGACGGTAGCCGAGCCGATGGGTTCGGGCCTGTTGTCGCATCGTGCGGTGACCGGGACGCCGGGCCCCACTGCAGAATCAACTGCCGGGCGACAACTGCTCAATTGTGCCAGACGCGGCGCAACCAGCGAAATCGCGCAAATCGCCGCTGGTAGTTACCGCGCGGGCCATCGGAGGCGTGATAAGTCTGGTGAGAGGCGGACTGCACGATCCCGTTGCGCACGCGGTAATCTATCCGGCGGGCCGATGGCTGCAGTGTGGCGAGCCCCGTAGATGTCGATTACCCGACTGATGCCTGTTGAGGAGGCCTACCAGCCGTGCGGCCATCGATGCTTCTGCTGACTGTCGTCATGGTGATCTCAACGGTGGTATTCGGCTGCGACGAGAAGGTCTACGGCGCCGCCGCGACACGTCCCCCGCAATACCGGGCGCCTGAGGTGGCGCCGGTGGCCACCGCGATCGAAGCACCCCGCGCGCCCGCGATCCCGCCGGTCGCCGTGGTCGACGGCCTGGCGGCCCGCATGCAGGATGCGACGGAGGAAGCGGCCAAGGCCGGTGCCAACATCTCGGTGGCCGTGCTGGACCGGATCTCACATCAATTGGTCACCAACGGCAACACCCACTCCATCGCCACCGCGTCGGTGGCCAAGCTGTTCATCGCCGACGATCTGCTCCACGACGCCGACGGCGCATTGTCGGCGGACGACCAGGCGGCCCTGGACATCATGCTGCGGTCATCCGACGACGGCGCCGCCGAGACGTTCTGGAACGGGCGCGGCGGCAACGCGATCATCACCCGGGTGGCCGGCCGCTATGGCCTGGCCGGAACCGGACCGCCGTCCAACGGCGCCTGGTGGAACACCATCAGCACCGCACCGGACCTGGCCCGCTACTACGACATGCTGCTCAACGGCTCTGGCGGCCTGCCCGCCGACCGGGCCAACATGATCATCAGTGAGCTGGCACAGTCCACCCCGACCGGCATCGACGGCTATCCGCAGCGGTTCGGGATCCCCGAGGGCCTGTACAACGAACCGGTGGCGGTCAAACAGGGCTGGATGTGCTGCATCGGCAATAACTGGATGCACCTGTCAACCGGCGTGGTCGGTGCGGACCGGCGCTACGTGGTGGTGATCGAGTCGCTGCAGCCCAGCGACGATGCCACGGCGCGGGACACCATCACTCAGGCCATCAAAACCATCTTCCCCGGCGGCCGGATCTAGTCGAGCAGGTCGGGCCGGCGTTCCCTGGTGCGCTGTAGCGCGGCCTCACGGCGCCAGGCCTCGATCCGCGCGTGATCGCCCGAGAGCAGCACCTCGGGCACCTGCAGGCCACGCCATTCCGGCGGCCGGGTGTAGCTGGGCCCCTCCAGGAGTCCATCGCGATCCGGCGAATGCGAATCATCGTGCTGCGAAGCAGGATTCCCCAATACGCCAGGCATCAGCCGAAGCACCGCCTCGAGCATCACCAGCACCGCCGACTCGCCGCCGGCCAGCACGTAGTCGCCGATCGAGACCTCTTCGACCCGCATCCGACGAGCGGCGTCGTCGACGACCCGCTGGTCGATGCCCTCGTAGCGCCCGCAGGCGAACACCAGATGCTGTTCCCGGCTCCACCGCTGCGCGGTGGCCTGGTCGAACAGTGTCCCGGCCGGCGTCGGTATTACGAGAACCGTTTGCTCCGAACAGATCTCGTCGAGCGCATCTCCCCAGACCGGGGCCTTCATCACCATCCCCGGCCCGCCGCCATACGGGGTGTCGTCGACCGAGCGGTGCACATCGTGGGTCCAGCGCCGCAGATCGTGAACGGCCAACTCGACCATTCCGGACTCGATCGCCTTGCCCGGCAACGATTGCCGGATCGGGTCCAGATAAGCCGGGAAGATCGTGACGACGTCGACCCTCACGACGACAGCTCCAACAGCCCGTCGGGCGGATCGATGTACACCAGCTGCTCGGTCAGCGACACCGAGGTGACGATCGCCGAGACGAACGGCACCAACAGCTCTGCGCCATCGGGGCGGCGGACCGCCAGCAGCTCGCCGGCCCCGGTGTGCAGCACCTCGCTCACCGTGCCGATCTCCTCCCCCGCCTCGGTACGTACCCGCAGACCCTCGAGCTGGTGGTCGTAATAGGTGTCGTCCTCATCGATCGGCGGCAGATCCGCCGAGTCGATCACCAGCAGGCTGCCCCGCAGCGCGTCGGCCGCATCGCGGTCCGACACCCCGGCCAGCCGCACCAGCAGCCGCGAGCCGTGCGGGCGCACCGCGTCGATCACCACATCGCGCGGCTGCTCACCACGCTTCTTGGCGCACAGCACAGCGCCGGGAGTGAATCGCTCGTCCGGGTCGTCGGTACGGACATCGACCACGACCTCGCCGGTGATGCCGTGGGCCTTGACGACGCGGCCGACCGTCAGCTCCATGAGCCGGTCGGCTATCGGTCGGTGTCGACCACGTCCACGCGGATGCCGCGTCCACCGATACCGGCGACGAGGGTGCGCAACGCAGTGGCGGTGCGACCGCCGCGACCGATCACCTTGCCCAGGTCGTCGGGGTGAACGTGAACCTCGACGGTTCGGCCGCGCCGGTTGGTCACCATGTCCACCCGGACGTCGTCGGGGTTGTCGACGATGCCGCGCACCAAGTGCTCGACGGCATCAGCCACCACTGCACTCATCGTCGCGCTCAGCTCTCGGTGGCCGGCTCGGCGGCCTCGGCAGCGGCGGCCTCAGCAGTGGTGTCCTCCGCTGGGGTCTCGGCCTTGGCGTCGTCCTTGGTCTCGCCGGCGTCATCCTTGGCCTTCTTGCCCTCTGCCGCCTTGGGAGCCTTCTTCTTCTTGGCGGTCGTCGCCTCGGTGGTCGGGCCGCCCTCGGCCTCGGCCAGCGCGGCGTTGAACAGCTCCAGCTTGGACGGCTTGGCCGGCTTGACCTTCAGCTTGCCCTCGGCGCCGGGCAGCCCCTTGAACTTCTGCCAGTCACCCGTGATCTTCAGCAGCTTGAGCACCGGCTCGGTGGGCTGAGCGCCGACCGACAGCCAGTACTGGGCACGCTCCGAGTCGATCTCAATCAGGCTCGGCTCTTCCTTGGGGTGGTAACGGCCGATGACCTCGATGGAACGGCCGTCCCGGCGGGTGCGCGCGTCGGCGACCGAGATGCGGTACTGCGGATTGCGGATCTTGCCGAGCCGGGTGAGCTTGATCTTGACAGCCATGAGTTAACTCCTTGGTAGCACGCTGCAATTCAGCGACGGGGGCGGACTTGCCCTCATCCGGTTTTGCCTCGCGTGTGCGCCGCGTGACCGCACGCCCCTCTCGGGGCACAGCCGCGCGGCGGACAGCCGCCCATTGTGCCAGAACGGGCCCGGTCAGCAGAAATCGGCTCAGGGCAGCTTCTCGAAGCACTTGGTCTCGACCCGGCGGGTCATCCGCCAACCCTCCGGGCTGCGGACGAACTCGTCGTCGTACCACAGCCCCAGCAGCATGGTGGCCGGTGTTTCGCCGCCGAAGACCATCGGGTTGAAGCAGAAGGTGCGCGCGGTGGCCGTGTCGCCGTCGACCCGGATCGACGGCAGCCCCAACATGTGGGCGTAACCGGCGAAATTCGGCAACACCTCCGCCAGCCACGCCTTGACCTGCGGGTAGTTCCCGTCGATCCCGCCCATCGCGCGGTAGTCGATGTAGGCGTCGGCGGTGAACACCGCGTCGAGGTCATCGAAGCTGCGGGTGTCGATGGCGGTGGAGTAGTCGACCAGCAGCTGCTGGATCTGCCACCGGTCCGACATTTCGGCCTGGCTAAGCATTCCTCGATTCAACACTGCTGCGATGGCGGGCGGTAAGGTAACCGGCCATGCGGAAAATACTGGCCGCAATCGCGGCTGTGCTGGCCGTACTCGCCACCACCGCGGCGCCCGCCTCCGCCGATATCGCCCAGCCGCTGGGTTCCGCACCGATTCCGGTCGGGCCGGCGCCGAACTGGCTGATCGCCGACCTGGATTCCGGTCAGGTGCTCGCCGAGCAGAACGGCTACGCCGTCACCCCGCCGGCCAGCACGATCAAGGTGCTGCTCGCGCTGGTGTCCCTCGACGAGCTGAACCTCGACGACACCGTGATGGCCAGCCCGGCCGACACCGCGGTGGAGTGCAACTGCGCCGGGATCAAACCCGGCCGCAGCTACACCACACGCCAGTTGCTCGACGGCCTGCTGCTGGTATCGGGCAATGACGCCGCCAATGCACTGGCGGACATGCTCGGCGGGCCGGAAGCGGCGGTGGCGAAAATGAACGCCAAGGCCGCCGCGGTCGGAGCCACCGCCACCCACGCCAGCACGCCGTCCGGGCTGGACGGCCCCGGCGGTTCCGGCGCGAGCACGCCGCACGACCTGGCGGCCATCTTCCGGGCGGCGATCGCCAACCCGGTGTTCGCCGAGATCACCGCGCAGCACGCGGCGATGTTCCCCACCGAGTCCGGCGAGCGCCCGATCGTCAACATGAACGAGTTGCTGACCCGCTATCCCGGGGCATTCGGCGGCAAGACCGGATTCACCGACGCGGCCCGCAAGACCTACGTCGGCGCGGCCGCCCGCGACGGCCGACGGCTGGTGGTGGCGATGATGTACGGGCTGATCCGCGAGGGCGGCCCGACCTACTGGGATCAGGCCGCCGCGCTGCTGGATTGGGGCTTCGCGCAGGGCCCGATGTCGGGCGTCGGGAGCCTGTAGCTCTCGTTCACCCCGCCGCCGCGGTCGAACGTGTAATCAGTGCGAAAAATCTCGACGGAATTCGCAGCCAGTGCACGTTCGGCGCAGGTATCCCGGCGCGGTCAGTACACCCGGCCGCGCAGCATCACCAGATCGGGCTGTCCCAGCACCTCCGGACCGGTGCGCGGGTCGGCGGCGAAGCACAGCAGGTCGGCCGGGGCGCCATGCTCCAGCAGCGGCGCACCCAGCCAGCGCCGGGCGTCCCAGCAGGCCGACCCCAGCGCCTCGGTGGGGCTCAACCCGATCCCGGTCAGGGCGTTCACCTCGTCGCTGATGCGGCCGTGGGCGACCATGCCGCCGGCATCGCTGCCGGCGTAGATCGGGATTCCCGCTTCCCGGGCGGCACCGAGCCGCTCGCGGGAGGAGGCATGCAGCGCGCGCATGTGCGCCGCATATTTCGGGTACTTGGCCGCCGAATCGGCGATGCCGGGGAAATTGTCGACGTTGATCAGCGTCGGCACCAAGGCGGTGCCGTGGGCCAGCATCAACGTGATGATGTCGGCGGTGATGCCGGTGCCGTGCTCGATGCAGTCGATGCCGGCGTTGATGAGACCGGGCAGGGCGTCCTCACCGAACACGTGGGCAGTGACCCGGGCGCCGTTGGCGTGCGCAGCCGCGATCGCCTCGACGAGCACATCGTCGGACCACAGCGGCGCCAGATCCCCCACCGACCGGTCGATCCAGTCCCCGACCAGTTTCACCCAGCCATCGCCGGCGCGGGCCTGCTCGGCCACCGCCTCGGGCAGCCCGGCCTCGTCGTCCACATCGATTGCCAGGCCGGGGATGTAGCGCTTGGATTTCGCCAGGTGCCGGCCGGCACGGATGATGCGCGGCAGGTCGTCGCGGTCGTCGAGGCTACGGGTGTCGATCGGAACCCCGGGATCACGCAGCAGCAGCACTCCGGCGCGGCGTTCGGTCTCGGCGTAGCCGACCGCCTCGTCGATTCCGACCGGCCCGCTCGTGCCGATGCCCAGGTGGCAGTGCGCGTCGACCAGGCCGGGGATGATCCAGCCCTGGAAACCGGCCGAGCCGAAGACGGTTTCGGCGCCGTCGACCGGCTCGACGCTGAGGCGGCCATCGACGATCCAGTACTCGACCGGTTGTTCATCGGGCAGCCCGCGGCCGCGAACGTGGAGGACCAATTACTTCTGCCCCGGGAAGTTCAGCTTGGACAGGTCGAAATCGGCCAGCCCCGGCGGTAACTCGTTGAGCCCCTCGGGCATTTGCGACAGGTCTGGGAACCCGGCCGGCATACCCGGCCCGAACGGCCCGCGCACCTTCGGCGGCGTCGGACCCCGCTTCTTGCCCTTCTTGCCTTTGCCCTTCGCTTTACGGGTGGCGCTCTTGCGGCCCATCCCGGGCAGGCCCATGCCGCCCATCATCGACGACATCATCTTGCGGGCCTCGAAGAACCGGTCAACGAGCTGGTTGACCTCCGAGACGCTCACACCGGAGCCGTTGGCGATGCGCAGCCGCCGCGAGGCGTTGATGATCTTGGGGTCGGCGCGCTCGGCCGGGGTCATGCCGCGGATGATGGCCTGCAGCCGGTCCAGCTGGCTGTCGTCGACGGCGGCCAGCGCGTCCTTCATCTGGCCGGCGCCAGGCAGCATGCCCAGCAGGTTGCCGATCGGGCCCATCTTGCGGATGGCCAGCATCTGCTCGAGGAAGTCCTCCAGGGTGAGCTCACCGCTGCCGATCTTGGCGGCGGCCTCCTCCGCCTTCTGCGCGTCGAAGACCTGCTCGGCCTGCTCGATCAGGCTCAGCACGTCGCCCATGCCCAGGATGCGGCTGGCCATCCGGTCCGGGTGGAAGACGTCGAAGTCCTCCAGCTTCTCGCCGGTGGAGGCGAACAGGATCGGGACACCGGTGACTTCCCGCACCGACAGCGCCGCACCGCCGCGCGCGTCGCCGTCGAGCTTGGTCAGCACGACACCGGTGAAACCCACCCCTTCACGGAAGGCGTCCGCGGTGGTCACCGCGTCCTGGCCGATCATCGCGTCCAGCACGAAGAGCACTTCGTCGGGCTGCACGGCGGCACGGATGGCAGCGGCCTGGGCCATCATCTCCTCGTCGATGCCCAGCCGGCCGGCGGTGTCGACGACGACGACGTCGAAGTGCTTGGCCTTGGCTTCGGCCAGACCGGCGGCGGCGACGGCGACCGGGTCCCCCGGTCCGGCGCCCGCGTCACCGGCGGCCGAGGTCCCCGGATGGGGCGCGAACACCGCGACACCGGCCCGTTCGCCGACGACCTGCAACTGGCTGACCGCCCCGGGACGTTGCAGGTCGCAGGCCACCAGCAACGGCGTGTGGCCTTGAGCCCGCAGCCAGCTGGCCAGCTTGCCGGCCAGCGTGGTCTTGCCGGCGCCCTGCAGGCCGGCCAGCATGATGACCGTCGGCGGGGTCTTGGCGAACGTGAGCGTGCGGGTCTGCCCGCCGAGGATGCCGATGAGCTCCTCGTTGACGATCTTGACGACCTGCTGGGCGGGGTTGAGCGCACCGGAGACCTCGGCGCCCTTGGCGCGGTCCTTGATCCGGCCGATGAACTCCCGCACCACCGGCAGCGATACGTCGGCCTCCAGCAGCGCCAGCCGGATCTCACGCGCGGTGGCGTCGATGTCGGCGTCGGTGAGACGGCCCTTGCTGCGCAGCCCTTGCAGCGCCCCGGTCAACCGGTCGGAGAGCGATTCGAACACGTCGCCAGCCTAGCCGCGGCTCGGTGTCAATACCGGCGAGGGCTGCTACGGCGCCAACTCCAGGTGACGCAGCGCCAGGCGCGCGGCATTGGCTCCGCACATGCCGTGCGCCCCCGGCCCCGGCGGGGTGGCCGCCGAGCAGATGTAGGTCCCGCGGATTCCGGTGTGGTAGGGCGAGAGCGTGACGCGCGGACCGAACGTCAACTGGCGGAGGTCTTTTGCGCCGGTCATGATGTCGCCGCCGACGAAGTTGGCGTTGTGCAGCGCAAGGTCGGTGGTGCTGCGCACGGTATGGCCGACGACACGATCGCGAAACCCCGGTGCGAACCGCTCGATCTGGGCGATGATCGCGGCGGTGGCGTCGCCGGTGTAGCCGTTGGGCACATGGGCATAGCTCCACACCGGGTGCACGTTGCCGACGGACCGTTGCGGGTCGGCCAGATACTGCTGACCCACCAGGACGAACGGCCGCTCGGGCATCCGCCCGGCGTGGACGTCGCGTTCGGTGGCGGCCAGCTCGCGGTGCGTGCCGGCCAAGTGCACGGTGCCGGCCAGCCGGGCATCGGCGTTGGTCCACGGCACCCCGCCCTCGACGGCGAAATCGACCTTGAAGGCACCGGGACCCCGCCGGAACCGCCGGTAGGCCCGCGCCACCCGGCGGGGCAACCGGTCGCCGAGGATGCGTGCCACCGCCTCGGGGGCCAGATCGAACAGCGTCACATCAGCGGGCGGCAGTTGCGATGCCGACTCGACCGCAACCCCGGTCTCGACGGTGCCGCCCAGATCGGTCAGGGCCGCCACCATGGCGTCGGCGATGGCCTGGGATCCACCGGCGGCAATCGCCCAACCATGCCGGTGTCCGGCGGTGAGAATCCCTAGTCCGATGGCCGAGGTCATCGGGTAGTGCAGCGGCCGGAAGGCATGGGCGGCAACGCCGATGAACAACGCCCGCGCCTGCGGTGTGCGAAACCAGTGCGCCAATGCCGAGGCGGGCAGCACGGTGGGTGCGCCGAACCGGGCCAGCGTCAGGGGATGGTGCGGCAGCCGTAACAGCGGCCCCATGATGTCGTCGTTGAGCGCATCGAACCGGGCTACCGGTCGGGCGAACAGCGTTCGCCAGCGGCCGCCGTCGCTGCCCAGGCCGGCTGCGGTCTGCTCGACCGAGCGGTACAGCACTCCGGCGCTGCCGTCGTCGAGCGGGTGCGCGCAATCGATCTGCGGCCAGCGCCACTCCAAGCCGTATCGGGCCGCGTCCAGGCCGGTCAGAAACGGCGATCCGACCGCCATCGGGTGGATCGCCGAACAATGGTCGTGCAGCAGGCCCGGCAGGATCGCGTCGCCGCTGCGGGTACCGCCGCCGATCTCATCGGCGGCTTCGAGGACGGTGACCGCTACGCCGTGCTGCGCCAGGGTGACGGCGGCGGCCAGTCCGTTGGGCCCGCCGCCCACCACGACTGCCGTGCTCACGCCGAGGCCGCCGACTTCATCACGGTGGCCAACCAGGGTGCGGACATGGTTCTCGGAGCCTACCCAGCGGCGTGCGCCGGAGACCAGAAACGACGGACCGCCCAGAGCTAGCGAGTATTCCTCGGTTTGACTAGAGTGTTTCTCGTGACGGCGTCGGATGCGCGGGGCAAGCTGCTGGCGGCGGCGCGGCGGCGGTTCGCCGCAACCGGGACCCTGGCCGCCACGCTGGAGGAAATCCGGCGGGAGGCCGGCGTCAGCGTCGGCGCGCTGTATCACCACTTCGCCGATAAGCCCGCGCTGGCGGCTGCGGTGTACGCCCAGGTGATGGCCGAGTACCAGGACGGTTTCGTCACCATGCTGCGCGGGCACGCGACCGCCGAGGGCGGCATTCGCGGGGGCGTCGACCACCACCTGCGATGGGTGGCGGCGCATCGCGGCGAAGCCGCGCTGTTGTTGGGCGATCGACTCGACAGTCCGTCGCTGCGGCAGTCCAATGCGCTGTTCTTCACCGCTGTTCACGATTGGTGGCGCCCACATCAGGGCTACGGCGCACTACGGCCCATCCAGACACCGATCACGGCCGCATTGTGGTTCGGGCCCGCGCAGGAGTTCAGCCGGTACTGGCTCGCCGGCGGAGCCGCGAAGCTGCCGCGGGGTGCCATCAAGACCTTCGCCGATGCGGCGTGGGCAGCGTTGCGCGCCAGCGGCACTGAGCATGAGGAGGAGGGATGACCGAATCGCTGTACCAACGCTTGGTTGCTGAAGGAGATGATCCGGACGCACCCGAACGGGTCCGCGTCGAACACCGCGGCGACCGGGCGGTGGTCACGCTGCACGAGCCCGACCGGCTCAACGTGCTGTCCGCGCCGCTGGTGCGACAGTTGCGGCGCGCACTGACCACACTCGACGACGACTCACAGGTACGCGCTGTGGTGGTGACAGGAGCGGATCCCGGCTTCAGCGCCGGCGGCGACCTGAAGATGATGTCCGCCATCACCGAACGGCGAGCTGATCCGGCCCCGGAGGGAGTCGCCGACGTATGGCGCTGGATTCGCCGCGAATTCGGTGGTGTCGCCCGGCTCATCGCCACCTCGGACACGATCTTCATCGCCGCGCTCAACGGCGCCGCCGCAGGTGTCGGCCTGGCGTGGGCGCTGACCTGCGATCTGGTCATCGCCGGCGACCGAGCGGTGATCGTGCCCGCGTTCGGTCGACTTGGGTTGCTGCCGGAGGTGGGGACCAGTTGGGCGCTGACGCGCCGGCTCGGCTACCAGGGCGCGTTGGCCTATTACCTGCGGGGCGAGCCCATTGACGCGCACACCGCGCAACGGTTGGGTTTGGTGCACGAGGTCGTCGCTCACGATCAGCTGCTGACCGCGGCCGACGACTGGTGCTCACGGGTGGCGGCGATGCCAGCACACGCCACAGCGATGGCCAAGCCGCTGCTGCGCGCGGCGGCCGATGCCAGCTGGCACGAGGCGATAGCGCTCGAGGAGTTCGCCGAACCGGTCTGTTTCAGCACCGCCGCGTTCGCCGACAACGTGCACACCATGTTGGCCGGCCACCGAGACCAGCCGCGTCGACCCGACTAGTTCAGCGTGCCGGGCGCCCCGCCGGCACCGCCGGCGCCGCCGGTCCCGCCGTCGTTGCGCTCACCGGGGAGGCCCGGGGCGCCGGGCGCGCCGCCGGTGGAGCCGCCGTTGCCGCCGTGGCCGCCGTGGCCGTTGTTGTAACCGACCTGGCCGTTGGCGCCAGCACCGCCATCCCCGCCGGTCCCCCCGTTGCCCGCCTGGCCGGTGACGTCACCGGCGTCACCACCGATACCGCCGCGACCGCCCTGACCGCCATAACCATTGTTGGACGTGATCTCACCCGCCGCACCGGCACCACCGGTGCCACCGGTACCGCCGTCACCCGCCTGCCCGGCGATACCCACCGACCCGGCCAACCCGCCGGTACCACCGGTACCCCCGGTGCCGCCATAACCGTTGTTGAACCCGACCTGACCGGTCGCGCCAGCACCGCCATCCCCGCCGGTCCCGCCATTACCCGCCCGGCCGGTGACGTCACCGGCGTCACCACCGATACCGCCGCGACCGCCCTGACCGCCATAACCATTGTTGGACGTGATCTCACCAACTGCACCGGCACCACCGGTGCCACCGGTACCGCCGTCACCCGCCTGCCCGGCGATACCCACCGACCCGGCCAACCCGCCGATACCACCGGTACCCCCGGTGCCGCCATAACCGTTGTTGAACCCGACCTGACCGGTCGCGCCAGCACCGCCATCCCCGCCGGTCCCGCCGTCACCCGCCCGGCCGGTGACGTCACCGGCGTCACCACCGATACCGCCGCGACCGCCCTGACCGCCGTTGCCGTTGTTGAACCCGACCTGGCCATCAGCTCCGGCGCCGCCGTTACCGCCGTTGCCGCCGTTGCCGCTGGCACCATCGTCGCCGATGATCGAGCCGCCCAGGCCGCCCTTGCCGCCGTTACCGCCGTTGCCGCCCGTTCCGCCTTGGCCACCGGTGAGGAAGTCGGTGGCATCAGCGCCGTCCGCGCCGTTGCCGCCGTTGCCGCCGGCGCCTCCATTGCCGTGATCGCCGCCGTTACCACCGTTGCCTCCGGCGCCGCCGTTCGCACCGGCCTGACCGCTAGCGGTAGCCGGGACGGGCGGGCTGTACCCCGCACCGCCGTTGCCGCCGTTGCCAACGACTCCGGTCACACCGTTGCCGGCAGTGCCGTCGTGGCCGGAGCCACCGGTACCGGCCGCGCCGCCGGTGCCGGCCTGGCCGCCGCTGCCAGCGGATCCGGCAACACCGACGTTGCCGCCGTTACCTCCGTTACCGCCGGCGATCTGGGTGGCGTCGCCGTTCTTGCCGTCGCCACCATTCCCGGGGGTTCCGGCGTCACCGCCGTT
>NZ_QMEX01000064.1 GCF_003284925.1 Mycolicibacter senuensis | reverse complement strand
GCTGCCCGAAGGCAGTTCCGGCACGCCGCTGCCCGATTCGTCGGCTACGGCGGGCGGTTCGGCGGGGACACCGGCGCGTCCCTAACGCTCGGCCGCCCCGGCCGATCAGAGTTTGAAGCGGCCGGCGAAACCCCGCAACGGTAGGTCGGCACTGGTCAACAGGCCCGGACGGGCGGCCACCACCGAACTGATCGCGTTGAGTGCGGGCAGTCCGGTCACGGTCATCCCGATCGAGGCGAAGTTGTCCGGGTCGGACAGGTCGACGCCGGGCTTCGGCAAGATCATGTGCTTGTTGTACACGCACGGATCGCCGGTGACCCGGGTGATGTAGCAGCCCTTGATCTTCCAGTTCGGTTCGGTGTACGGGGTCATCTGCCATTCCAGGTGCGTTTCGACGCGGGGCACACCGTCGACCATGCCCTGGTACTTGATGTAGTTGCCGCCCAACGAACCCTTGGGCAGGGTGTACCAGCCCAGGTCGACGTCTTTGGTGCACACTCCCAGCTCGTAGCCGAAAGTGACCTCGTCGAGCGTCAGGTCGAAGCAGTCGGCCATCATCAGCACGCTGTCTGCGAAGACGCGGGTGAACTTCTCCAACTTGGCCGGGATCTCCGGATCATCGGCCGGCTGGCCGTAGCCGACCTCGATCCAGGTTTCCTTGGAGTGATGGCATGACACGTCGACCGATTCGATGGTGGTGACGTTCTCGATCTCGGCGACGTCGGCCGCAGCGACCACGCCCAGTATCTGGTTGAGCCCCGGGTTCATCCCGGTGCCGTAGAAGGTCGACCCGCCCTTTTCGCACGCCTCGGCCAGCAGTTGTGTCACCGGCTTCCCCGACGGGTGCGGGTGGTTGTGGTCCCGGTGCCAGCCGGTGATCCAGTCCGCGGTGGTGACGATGTTGATGCCCGCCTCCAGAACCTTGACGTAGAGGTCCTCGTCGGGGAACACGCCGTGGAAGGTCAGCACATCCGGTTTGGCGGCGATGATCTCCTCGACGGTCCCGGTCGCTATCACCCCGTTGGGCGAGGTTCCGGCCAGCTCGCCGGCGTCCTTGCCGATCTTGTCGGGTGAATAGCAATGCACGCCAACAAGTTCGAGATCGGGGCGGGGCGCGATCCGCTTGATCATCTCGGTACCGACATTGCCGGTGGCGACCTGGAACACGCGGATCGGTGCGTCGGATGCGGTCATGTGGATGAGCCTTTCTGGGCCGTGGCTTCAGCGACCTCGGCAGCACTGCCGCCGATGCCATCGGGATAGAACTGCTTGGCCCACTGCCGGATTGCGGTGAAGCCCTCGTATTCGGCGCTGGCCAGGGCCGGCGGGTCCGAATAGCGCTGGTGCGACCAGATGTGGATGTCCTGTTCGAATTGGCGGATCACTTCCCGCCCGAACTCACCCGCACGGGCCTCGGCGCGGCCGGGATCGCCGGGTTCATGCGGCGGTCCCAGCTTCGCCTCTCCTCCGTCGAGCCTCGCTGAACCGCCGGCCGGCGCGCGGCCGATGTAGACCATGAAACGCACGTCGGAGGTGGAATCGTCGACGGGGGTGATCGCCGAGATGGTGCGGTTGTCTATCATGCCCCAACTCTTGGTCACCGCGATGCCCAGACCGCCGTTGATGGCCTCCACCCCACTGTTGACATCTTCGATCCGCTGGCCGTCGTCGCCCTCGAAGGTGATGGTGAAGTCCACGTAGGACACCGGTTCGGCGAAGTCGTGGCGGGTGAACACCGGCACGATCGGGGTGCGGTGCACGTATTTGAAATGGGCGAAATCCACCCCGTTCTCGAGCACATACTGCGGGTGCATCTCGAGAGACTGCCGGAAAAGCCGCTGCTGCGGGTAATAGTCGGCGGCGGTGCGGTCATCGAAGCTGGCAAACACATCGGGCGGGTCGAAATACGGCTCGCGCCGGTCTACGTCATGCCAGATGTAGACCGACTCGTTGCGCTCGACGACCGGGTAGGTGCCGATCCGCCGGCCGCGGTTGGGCTTGTCCTGGTAGGGGATACAGACGTTGCGGCCCTGGGAGTTCCACTGCCAGCCGTGAAACGGGCACTGCAGCACCTCGCCGCAGACGGTGCCGCCGTAGCCCAGGTGCGCCCCGAGATGCTCGCAGTAGGCGTTCATCACGGTGAGCTGGCCGGATTCGGCACGCCAGGCGACCATCTCCTGATCGAAGTACTTCATGCTGTGCACCTCGCCGACACCGATCTCGTCGGACCAGGCGACCTGAAACCAGCCGGTCGGCTTCATCGACAGCGGCGGTTTAGCCATGCGCAGATGTCCTCTCTCCGAAGCCTCGACCGAGCCGACTTCCGCAGCATAGTTCGGCCCGCACCAGAATCATAGGGGGTGCTATGGAAACATTGCTAGGATTCCCGGGATGACGCAACCGGCGCCGCGGCGCAGCAACAAGCGGGGGCTGGCGACCCGTGAGGCGATGCTCGACGCCGCGGTGCGCTCACTGGCCACCGGCGACCCGGGCGCGGTGTCGGCGAGCCGGATCGCCAAGGAGAGCGGCGCCACCTGGGGTGCGGTGCAGTATCAGTTCGGCGACGTCGACGGCTTCTGGGCGGCGGTGCTGCACCGGACCGCCGAACGCCGCGATGCGGCGATGGCGGCATTCACGGGTGTGAAAACGAATGCGCCGCTGCGGGATCGGGTCGCCGCGATCATCGACACGCTCTATGACGGGTTGGCGTCACAGGACTCGCGGGCGATCGAGAACCTGCGCGCCGCGCTACCGCGCGACCACGGTGAGCTGGAACGGCTGTACCCGCGCACCGCGGCGGAGTTGTTCTCCTGGGGCAAAAGCTGGCTGCAGACCTGCCACAGTGCGTTCGCCGGTCTGGGGGTCGATCCACAGCGGGTGCGTGAGGTGGCCGCTCTCATTCCGGGTGCGATGCGCGGGCTGGTCTCCGAACGCCAGCTGGGCTCGTACGCCGATCTCGAGGAGGCCCGCCGCGGACTGACCAACGCGCTGGCGGCGTATCTCGAAGAGTCGCGGGGCAGCTGAGGCGGCGCGACGCCACCGCTGGACCAGGTACGTCGACCGAGCCGGAGCCGGTGGCGACAGTGGGTCGGCGGACCACTACTATCCACTTCGTGAGCGATTCCTCGGCCCGCCGATTGCGACTCACAAGTCGGGTCACTGTGCTGGCGGCAGCGCTGCTGACCGCCCCCGTCGTGATCCCCGCCGGGGCGCCCGGCGCGGTTGCCCCGGCCAGCGCGGCCTGCCCCGACGTCGAAGTGGTGTTCGCCCGTGGGCGTTTGGAATCACCCGGGGCCGGCGCGGTCGGCAACGCGTTCGTCAGCGCGCTGCGCGCCAAGACTTCCAAGAACGTCAGTCTGTATGCGGTGAACTACCCCGCTGACAATCAGATCGACCAGGGCGCCAACGACATGAGCGCCCGCATCCAGAACACGATCAACGGATGCCCGAACACCCGCATCGTGCCGGGGGGCTACTCACTGGGCGCCGCAGTCACCGACGTGGTGCTCGCCGTCCCCTTCTCGGCGTTCGGCTTCACCAATCCCCTGCCACCGGGTGCCGACGAGCACATCGCGGCGGTCGCACTGTTCGGCAACGGCAGTCAATGGGTCGGTCCCATCACGAACTTCAACCCGGTCTACAACGATCGGACCATCGAGCAGTGTCATGGCGCCGACCCGATCTGCAACCCCGCCGACCCGAATACCTGGCAGGAGAATTGGCCGCAGCACCTGGCCAGCGCCTATATCTCATCAGGGATGGTCAACGAGGCCGCGGACTTCGTCGCCGGAAAGCTGTAGCCGGTCAGCCCGCCGAGAGTTCGGGGGCGCCACGATCCAGACTGCGGAATCCCTCGCAGGGTTCCTTGGCCCCGATCAGGAATGGCAACCGGTTCCACCGCAGCTTCAGCCGGTTGCCCAGTCCCAGGGCGGTCGACGGTTGCACCGCCGATCGGACCAGACACATGTAGTACGTCGACTTCTGCCCCAGACCCTCGAACTCGTGGACCAGCGCCGTGCAGTCTCGGCGAATCGGTTCGTCGAGGCACTGCGCGACGGCGTCGGTCATCAGCACGTATTCCCGTATCGGCACTTGGTTTTTCAGCATCCGATGCACCAGGATGACATCGACGCCGGCCAACTCGGTGCGCCGCTTGACCTTATGCTCGGCCACTTCGCCCTGATGCGCGACGAACTTCAACGACAAATTCGTCAGCTGCTCGCAGCTCTCACAGCGGCATTCGCGGGCGTTGTCAAGGCGTGCCTGCCGATCGAGGAACGCCCGATGCATCCGGGCCAGCCGTTCACCGATCAGAAGTCGGGCATCTCCGTCGGGTGCCCAGAAGAACGCCGCGTCGCCCTCCAACTTCGCCAGCTTCATGCCCTTGGCGGCGTCGATGACCGACTCCAGCAGGGTGGCCACCGCCGTCTGTGCACACAGCAGGTTGCCCCGGTTCCAGTTCATGTAGGCGGTGTATCCGCCGATGTCGGCGATGACGAGCACCGCGCGCCGGATGGCCATGGACTCAGCATTCTAGTCCGGGCGGTCCGCTATAGCCAGGCTCGACCGGATGGCGCTACCGGGCGGGACCGCGGCCCGCGGCGCTACGCCGCAAGGTCAGCCGTTGTCCGCCGCGGGCGTGGCGCGCTCGTCGCTTTCCTGCCGGTATCGCCGCAACTCGGTGCGTACCGCCGCGTCGAACGCCCGGTCCAGGCTGGCGTGCGCTGCTCGTCGTGCCACCCGGCGCATGGCATCCACCAAGTCGGCGGCCCACGCGAGTTCGTCGTCGTTGGCGGGTAACCATCCAGCCCCTCGCTGGCGCACCACCTCCGAATGTCCGCTGCGGGCCAGCACGCCGGCCGCTTCGTCCAGTTTCTGGTCGACTTCGCCGACCGCGTTCAGCAGTGCCGGCAATGGCATACCGCGCGCGATCAGCGCGGCCAGGTCATCGACGAGGCGCAGATCGATCACCCGGTAGTTGTTCTCGGTGTCGCTGGGCTCGATCACCCCGTCTTCGACGAGCCGACGCAGCATCGGGGCGTCCAGGCTGCCGAGCCGCGTCTCCAGCTGTTCGCGGGACATGGTTTGCGACACCGGGTTCGACCACGGCGCTGTCACCAGCTCGCCCAGATCGGCCAGATCCAACACCGCGACCAGATCCTCGCCGCGTTGCAGACCGGTGAGGAACTTCAGGATGTGCTTGACCGTGAAGCCCTCGCCGAGCAAGCGAATGATCGCCTTCAGTTGCTTGAGGTGCCGGTCGGTGTAGATCGCGACCCGGCCCCGGCGCTGCGGTCGGGGCAGCAGACCGTTCTCCTGATAGACCCGAACGTTGCGGGTGGTCGTTCCCGCCTCCCGTGCGAGGTCGTCGATCCGGTACTCGGCCACCAGTGCAGCCTATGTGGTCAGAACCGGGTCGCGGCTGGTCTCCGCCACGGTGATCTTGAAGTCCTTCAAGTCAACCGTCTTGAGCTGGTTGACGTATTGGGTGGCAAACCCCGGGAACATCGTGGCGTTGAAGCCGTCCTCGGTCAGATACCAGCTCTGGCACCCGGAGTTCCAGGTGGTCGATTCCAGGCGGCGCTGAATGTCCTTGTTGTAGCGGGACTGCACTTCGGGCCGCACATCCAGCGATTTCCAGTCGAACTGCAGGAGTTTGGCTATTGCGGAGACGATGTAGTCGATCTGGGCCTCCATATAGACCAGGGCGGAGCTGTGGCCGGGACCCGAGTTCGGTCCGAAGGTGAAGAACAGATTCGGGTAGCCCGATACCGCCACACTGCGGTAGGCGTAGGCGCCAGCGCTCCATTCGGCGGCCAGCTCCCGCCCGTCTCGCCCGGTGATCGGATACGGGGTGCCGGCCTTGGGAACGTCGAAGCCGGTGGCGAACACGATGGCGTCGAACCGGTGCTCGATACCCTCGACAGTGCGGATGCCCTTGGGCGAGAGGCGGGCGATGGGCCAGGTCACCAGGGTGCAGTTGTCGGCCTGTAACGCCGGGTAATAGTCGCTGGTCATCAGCAGCCGTTTGCAGCCGGCGGAGAAGTCCGGCGTCAACTGCCGTCGCAGCCACGGGTCCTTCACCTGCAACCGCAGGTTGGCGGCACTGACCGCTTCGACCAGTCGGGTGAACGGGCTGTCCCACACCACGCCGAGGGCAACCGACTCATGACCCCAATACCAGGCGGCCCGCATCAGCTTCTCCGCCGCGGGCACGTTCTTGTAGACCCATTTGAGCGGACCGCTGGTCGAGGTGTTGACCTTGGGCAGCACCCAGCCCGGCGTGCGCTGGAACACCTTGACCGACTTGGCGACCTTGACGAGCTCCGGAATGATCTGCACACCGCTGGCGCCGGTGCCGATGACGGCGACCTTCTTGCCGGCGAAGTCGTAGTCGTGATCCCAACGGGCGCTATGGATCTTGCGGCCCTGGTAGTCGTCGATTCCGGGGATATCCGGGAGGCTGGCATTGGCCAGCGGGCCGGAGGCCACGATCACGGCACGGGCCCGCACCGGTTCCCGATCCTCGAAGTCGATCGTCCATTCGCCTGCCTCGGCGTCATAACCGAGCGCGGTCACGTTGTGCTGGAATCGGATATGTGGGGCGATCCCGGCGGACGCGACCATCCCGTCGATGTAATCGAGTATCTCAGCGCTACCCGAATACGTCTGCGACCAGTCGGGGTTGAGCGCAAAACTGTAGGAGTACAGCCGTGACGGGATATCACATTGCGCGCCGGGATAGGTGTTGTCCCGCCAGGTGCCGCCGACACGCGAATCACGTTCGAAGATCACGAAATCGGTGATGCCCTGATTTGTGAGGCGAATGGCGGCGCCGATGCCGGCGAACCCGGCGCCGACGATGGCTACAGATATCGTCATGCGGCTGCTCCTTCAGGCGACCGGCTCATAGGTCAGTTCCCGCGACCAACTCGGCTCGTGGCGGACCAATGACGCCGGGATGACGCCGGTGACCTTCACCAGCGAATCAGCCAGCCAGTGGTACTTCGAGCTGCGGTCGATCACCTTCTTGCCGTGCCAGGAGATCAACCGGTACATCGGGACCCGGCGGGCGAATGCGCTTCGTTCACCGACGTTTTGGAACCGGCGCATCGCCTGGTAGAGCCGTTCCTCATTGACGCCCATCGCCACGATGTTGTCGCGCATCTTGTTCAACAGCGGGAAGTAACTCAACGTCCCGACCACCAGCGCCGGGTTCAGCCAGTTGCCGACGAGCTCGACAGCCAGCTTGCGGATGCTGGCGTGGCCCAGGATGTCCATCACCTCGAAGTCGACCGCCAGATGACGCGACTCGTCGGCGTTGATACGCTTGAACACCTCTTGTGCCACCGGGTCTTTGACTTCATCGGTGATGAATTTGATCAGTGCGCCGTCGAGGGCCACTTCCAGCATCGGGATGACGGTGCCCAGAATCGACAACGACATGCTGTCGGAGAACTTGTCGAGCCAGGTGATCACCAGCTGCACGTTGACGCTCGGCGGCGGGACTTCGTCGTCCTCCAGCATGCCCCACCGTCGCATCAGCGCGAGCTCGGCGTTGGCGTGCTTCTGCTCCTCGGCATGGAAGTGCTCGTAGATGCTCTTCAGTGTCGGTGTCGGCGCCTTCTTGGCCAACGCGGCGAATCCCCGGGCACCAACGTTCTCGATCCACATCAGATCGATCATGAAGGGTTTGAGCTTGGCCCACAGCTCCGGCTCGATCAGCTCGGCTCCCGGGGCATCCCAGTCGATATCGACCAAGGCCCACTGCTTGTCTTTGATCTTCTGCAGCATGTCGTCCAGGTCCATCGCCATGATCGGCTGTATTCCTTTCGTGAGACGGTTCAGTTCTTGGGAAGGACGCGGCCGAGCAGGCCGGCGCCACGGGCATACAGCGCGGGGAAATGTCGCTTGAGGTGCCAGATGACGGTGGCGTCGAACTGTGGCACCACATACAGCCGCCCGCTGTCGTGCGCGTCCAGCGTGCGCACCGCGACACTGTCCGCGGACAATCCGGTCCAGCGGGCCAGCTGCTGGCTGAGGCTCATCGAGCCGGGAGTGATCCGGCCGTCGGTGAAGACGTTGGTCTTGACGAAGGTCGGGCACAACATGGTGACCGCGATGTCGGTCCCATCGAGTTCGGCGGCCAGCGTCTCCGACAGCGACATGACGCCGGCTTTGGACACGTTGTAGGCCGCCATCGAGGGCGCGGCAGCGAATCCTGCCGCCGATGCCACGTTGATGATCCCGCCGCGGCCGGCCTCGCGAAGGATCGGTGTGAAGATCTCACAGCCGTGGACCACCCCCCACAGGTTGATCCCGAGCGCCCATTCCCAGTCCTGGAAGCCGATGTCGCCGACCGGCTTTCCCCCGATGCCGACGCCGGCATTGTTGATCACCAGGGTCGGCGCACCGCCGAAGACCTCCAGGGCATGCCGGGCCAGCTGCTCGACTGCGGCACGGTCGGATACATCGCACTGCACCGCGTGCCCGGTGCCGGTGGGAAGCTGCTCGATCAGTGCCACGGTCTCGGCCGCGCGGTCGGCATCGATGTCGGCGCAGAGGACGTTGCCGCCGCGGCGGACCAGTTCCAGGGCGAAGGAACGTCCGATACCGCTGCCGGCACCGGTGATCACCGCCTTGGCCTTGACCGAGCGCCGGTCGGTCCGGAAGGCGTTGAGCACCGTGTCGATGCCGAAGGTCACGACACCCCCTCGAGGGTGTCGGATCGCTCGTCGCCGTAGGCATCGGCGATGAAGGCCGCCGCCCGCCGCAGCGCCGCTGCGGCTTCCGGCGCCAGCCGCGGCAGCGCTTGGAAGACGTGCACCATCCCCGGCCAGATCTCCAGGGTGCTGGTCGCGCCGGCCCGGCGCAGTTCGGCGTCCAGGTACCGTGCGTCAGCGCTGAGCATCTCGTATTCACCGACCTGAATGAGCGTCGGCGGCAGCCGATCCGCCCGGGCGAAGTCGAGCCGCAGGCGCGGGTCGGCCTGGTCATGTCCGCGCAGGTAGAGGCTCACCATCCGGCGCGCGGCGCGGGCCGACATGGCCGGGTCGCGGCGCACCGCTTCCTGCTGGAGGGCCAGCCCCAGGCTGAGGTCGATCAAGGGTGCGAACAGCACCACAGCGGCGGGCCGGAAATGCGGGTCATCGGCGTGGGCGAGCAGCATGTCACAGGCCAGGTGGCCGCCGGCGGAGTCCGCACCGATCACGATGTCGGATGCCGCATACCCCTGGGCCAACAGCCACCGGTAGCCGGCTTCGACATCGTCGGCTGCCGCGGGAAACCGGTGCTCGGGCGCCAGCCGGTAATCCACCACGAACATCGGTAGGCCGGTGGCCTGTGACCATCGCGCGACCAGCTTGCGGTGGGTCCGCGCCGAGCAGATCACGTAGGCGCTGCCGTGCACGTAGTAGCCGGCGCGCTTGCCGAACTCCACGCCCGGCCCGAGCACCCACTCCTCCCGCAACCCGGGCCCGGTCACCGGCACGATCCGTGTGCCGCCGGGCATCGAGCCGAACGCCGCCATGATGGTGGCGATCAACCCGCGTCCGAACCAGACACCGGGTCGATTCATCGGGATCGCGCTGGTGAGACATCCCAGCGTCCAGCGGGTGGCTGCGGCTGACAGCACCGCCCGCAGCGTCGCACGGGCGGGTATGGCGGGCAGCGCCGCGCCGTGGGGTTCCCTCACGGTCGAAATGACATCACCGATTGTGCCATTTGTCAATGGCATAGTTGGCCCGGGACAGACCCGATGGTCCTTTTCCATGGACGCTCGTCTGCTTATCTTCCGCTTATGTTCCAGAGGTCATTCACTTAGTGCATCAGCAGCCATGGCATCGGTAACCGGCGCGCGATTATTTCGATTCCGGGGATTAAATTGACGTCACCGGCAATAATCCGTGTGTCGGCAACCACTGCCGCCACAGCAGGATTCACATCTACACCGGGGAGGTGTCGGTCGATGCATTCACATGCCGAGCAAAACAGCCGGACGACACATCTGGGATCTTTGCAAAAAAAGGGGGAGCTATGAAGCGACTGATAATCGGCGCCGCGCTGTGTGGCGCCGCGATGGCATTCGCTGGCACAGCCAACGCGGCCGACGAGAATAAGTACGATTTCCTCTACGGCTCGGACGAGGCGCTAGTCCTGGGCCCGACCGGCATCGGGACACCGAGTGCCAACTACATCAGCAATGGGATCGACCTGTACCTCGAGCCGCTGGGTTACGAGGGCACCGTTGAGTCGTCGCACGCGCTGACGCTGCCCAACTCCTTTGACTTCCTGGACAGCGTTCCGGGCGGCGAAAAGGTCCTTATCGAGGCGGTCCTGGCCGAGTACAACGCCGGCGCAATGGGCTGCGACGATGCGGGTGTGTGCAGCGACCCGCTGACCATCTTCACCTACTCCCAAAGCAGCCTGATAGCCGCTCACGCCCAAGACGACCTGGTGAAAGCCGGCGTCCCCGAGGACGCGTTACGTTTCGTGATGCTCGGCGCCACCCCCGCCGCCGTCCCCACCAACATGTATCCCACCGAGGTATTCAACATCGACGGCGACATCTACACGACGCACTCGTTAACCAAGAGCTGGTTCGACCTGCTGATGGGGAACACCAACTGGCAGGACGTGCTGTACGGGTTGGCAGTCCACAATGCCTACTTCGGGTTGACGCCGGATCAGATCGACGCGGCGGATTCAGTTACCCAGGGACTGACCACGTTCAACGAGATTCCAGAACTCAGCTTCCCCGAGCTGTTCCAAGCGCTGTTCAGTGCGTTCTTCAACGTGTAACCACACAGCCGCTTGACCCGCACGGCGGCAAGCGCGACGCCAGACGCCGGTGACGCGATTGCCGAACCACGACGGGATGATGTGGTGATTCCGGCCGCCGAGCCGCGGCCGGAATCACCGCAGTCAGGACACCCGGCCCGGGAACTGCGCGACGGGTATCGGTAGCGGCGGCAGACCCGGCGTGGCCGGTCTGAGCGGTGCCGACGGTGTTGGCGGGGGCGTCGCTCCCATGGTCCAGTTCCCATCGTTGCCGGCGGTGTAAGCCAGCCATACCCGGTCGACACCCGCCTGGGCCTTGGCCGCTTTGAGCAGTTCGTTCTGATATCCGGTGCGCGGTACCGCGAACCCGCCCTGGCCGACGCACCCCAGGGCGCCGCCGGCGAATTGACCGGCGCCGGGGCTGATGTGCCAGCCGTCAGGGCCCTGGCAGGCGTAGCGCAAGAACTGGCCGCAGGACTCGGCCTGGAAGCGGCCGTCGCCATTGTGCACGGCGCATTGCTGGGCGGAGCCCGACAGCGGTTGACCGTAGGACCAGCTCCACACGAAACCCGCCAGCTGATCGGCATGTGGGTCCACGAAGTTCGGGCCGGGCGCGTTGGCGCCGCAACGCATCATCTCGTGGATCTGCTCAGCCGTCATCGGCAGCAGGTTGCCCCCGCCGGCGAGCACGTCGACCAGCGTGTTGGAGTCGAAGAACCGCGTATAGGAACTCTCGAACTGCGTCCTGGTGAAGTAGCAGTCGGGGAACTGCACGGTGACCGGCATACCCTTCTCCACCACGTTGCTGTCGTTGAAGCCGAGCACATCCCACCCCGGATCGTGGCCGCACCCGCTGGTGTAGAGCAGCACCTGCTTGCCCGTCGCCCGGATCTGGGCCAAGCTCACATGCAGCGGGATGGCCTGGGTCTCACAGGTGGCACCGGGCTGCACCTGCTCGGGACGGAACAACAGGTCACGCCCCGAGGTGGTGCCCAGAGTGCTCTCAATGACCGCGGCTCCGGCAGGCAGCGACTTGCTGATGTCGTCGACCGGATCGTCGAGCCGGTTCTCCACGTACAGGATGATCACCGTCTCGGGGTGGGCGTCCAACCAGCGGCGGATCTCCTGCAGGCCGGATGCCGCGGTCCGTTCGAAGGTGCAGCCCAAGTGGTTGTCGAAGCCGTGGCACAGGATCGGCGCGTACCCGCCGGGGGCGCCGAGGCTGGGGTACCAATGTAGGTCGAGCTCAAGGAAACGCATGTCCAGGTCGAGCTGGTGGACCATCGAGTACAGCTGGTCGGGGTCCATTCCCGACAACGTGGGCGGGATGTTGGCATTCGTGTAGTTGAACGAGTTGTGGGTGGCCGGTATCTGGGCCTCCCCCAGCGGCACGGTTAGGCCCAGCTCATACTGCTGGACCAGCGCCCGGTGCACCGGACCGGCCAGGTAGTTCTGTACGGACCGATCGCCGATGGGGCTACCGTTGCGCAGCGCGCAGTAGTCGATCGGGCCGTTGACCGCCCGGCACTGGCTGGCCACCAGTTGCGCCGCCGCGTCAAGCGTCTTGCACGTCACCGCGAGTTGTCCGGTGACGACGTCGAAGCAGGCGCTGATCAACCCGTGCTTGTTGCCACCGAACCAGCTGCACGCCTCGACCGAGCCCACCGTGCTGCAGGCCTGCACCAGCGGATCGGTGAGGTCACCGATCGCCGTGCACACCGGGGTGAAGGCCGGACCCAGATCGGTGCAGGCGGTGGCCAGCGAGGGCGGCGCCGAATTACGGGCCAGCACGTGGATGGTGACGGTGGCCGGTGTCGAGTACGAGCTGCCGTCGGTGGCGGCGTAGCTGAAGGCGTCGACGCCGACGTAGCCGTTCGCCGGAGTGTAGGTGAACGTGGCACCGCTGACCGTCGCCGTGCCGTACGCGGGTGCGGTGACGATGGCGTACTGAGTTGCCGGGCTCGCCGGGGCGGCAACCAGGCCGGCGGTCACCGGAGCGGCCGTGGTGGTCACGGCCACCACGTGCTGCGCCTGGGCGATCGCCGCCGACGCCATGGGCGGCAACCCGGCCGCAACTCCGGTGCCGCCGAGAAGTACTGCCAACACTGCGATTACAGCGGTCCACCGCCGGCGGCGTGTTGCGACACCTCCAGTGGCGATCGACCCGACGCGACGCCGCGGACGCGCAACTGCGGACCCACCGACCACGGACCAGACTCCTCATTCGGCTACGACACCGACTCACGCGCTCGCGACACCCGCGCAATGCCCGTAACAATGCGGTCCAAAAATCACGCAAGTAACACGACATGGTCACGGATGCAGCCCAATGGGTTCTTCGGATTAACTTGATCTCCGATCGCGGCATCTCGTGCCGGAACCCACACAAGCACAGGGTGATTCAGAGGTCGGGCAGCAGGGCGCCAGGGTCGCCCACGTCGATGTCCCCGAAATCCGGCGCCGGCGAGTCGTCAATCGGCGTATGCGGCGCGCCGATCGACTCCGCGACGGCGCGCGGCAGATAGTTCAGCAGCGCGTCGACCAAGCCCGTATGGTTCACATCCTGAAAAGGCATGAGAATGCCTGCCAGACCCGGGCTTTCGCTGTTCAGGTAGGCGTTGAGGAGTTGGGCGGGTGCGCCGACCAGCCCGACCAGCGCGCCGGTGAGATCCCCGGCCGACAGGTCCTCGATGAAATCGTGGGCGATCGTCTCGATCTCGGTGACGGCGGCCTGCAGGGAGCTGAGCGCGGCAAGGCCGACCGGCACCTGCAGCGCGTGAAGGGCAGCCGTCGCCGCATTCACGATGTTTCCGGCGATCTCGATGGGAATCGCCACCAGCCGGTCCACCAGCCCGAAGACCGGAAAGGCACTGAGCACGATGATGATCGCCTCCGCCACGGCACCCACGATGTCCTCCGACGAGATGGCGTCGAACAGGGTGTCAAGCTGGTCGGGCAAGTTGATCACCCCGTCGACGAACGACGAGAAGGTGGCATCGAACGCGTCGAACGTCGCCTGCAGGTAGCCGAATCCGTTGGCGAACAATTGGACGACGACCGGCAGCGGGTCCTCCACCCAGTGGCCAGCGAGGGCGCCCAGGTTGTCGACGGTGTTGGTGAACAGGTCGACATACGGTTCGAGTGGGCTGGCGGCCAGCTCGGCCGCGCGCACGACGACGTCAGTTCGCGGCGTCACCGCGAGCGGTGCGATGAGGGCGCCGGTAGCCAGCGTCGCGACGCCGACGGTGAGACGGAAGGGACTGACTGTTCCCACAACACTCATTTCGTTACAGGTGCCACTACGGTAACTCTGGACACGGTGGTCAGTCGTGGGAATGCGGGTTTACTGGCCCTTGAGCCCTTCGAAGCCCTCGGCTTCATACCGGGCCAGCCAGCCATGCATCGTCTGCCGCGACACATTCGCCTTTCCAGCGGCCTGCGCCACCGAAAGCCCATCGGCAATCACCGACAACACCGCTTGATACCGCTGCTCAGCCACGCTCAACTCCCTCATCCAGGGAGTGTCAAGGATCAACCGAAGTAACTGTCAAGCATCAGCCGAAACACTGTCAGGCATCACCCGAAGCCGAAACGTCAACCATCACCCGACGTAATACACAGAGATGGTGGGGCTGTTGAACTTCGGGTGATGCTTGACCGATCGTCTTCGGTTGATCCTTGACACTCCAGGTTAGTGGTCAGGCCTGTTCGCGGCTGCGGAAGGCCCGTTTGTTTCTTACCTCACCACGGCTGGTGCGGGCGGCGGTCTTGACCAGATCATCGCCGATGAAAAACCGCAGCAGATCCCCGTCGACATGGACATCGCAACGCGAGCCGGCATGATGGGCTCCCACGCTGACTTGCTGCCATGCCACGCTGACGACGCCGTTGGTGGTGACCCGGCGCGACACCCAGTCATCACCGCCGCGGTCGGTACCGGCCGCACTCGATGGGCTCGCGACCGCAGCGACGGTCACGCCCGCGCTGAACCGCTCAGCAGGGGGCACCATGGCGATGGCTTGGTGGGGCCGGACGGTGTTGTAGTAGCCAACCCACTCGTCCAAGGCCTGCTGAGCACGTTTCAGGGTAGCGAAAGGCTTTCGGTCGCTGAGGAACTCAGCACGCAAACTGCGATGGAAACGCTCAATTTTGCCCGTCGTCGTAGGACTGCGCGGTTGAGTCAACAGATGCTCAACACCGTGTTGGCGACAGATCGCATCGAAGAGCACCTCCACCGGCGGATGATGAAACCGCCCGGTGAACACCTTGCCGTTATCGGTCAAGATCTGCTCGGGTGCCCCATAGCGATCCAGTGCCGCGCGCAGCCCATCGCAGACCGCCCGGGTACGTTCCCGCGGCATCAAGTGCGCACTGATACACATCCGGGAATGGTCATCGATACCGGTCAATGCCTTGGCGCTGGTGCCATCGGCCAGCGGGAACCCGCCGACGATATCCATCTGCCACAGCTCCATCGGAGCGCTACGCTCCCAGCGTTTCCATTTCCGCGACCGCCGCTGCCGCGACTCGGCATCGATCAAGGCGGCCCGCACCAGCGCCCGATAGACCGCCGACTCCGACGGCAGCGGCCTCACATCCCGCTTATCCAGCTCGAACACCAACCGCCGCGGCCCCCAATACGGCCGCGACCGCCGCAACTCCAACACCACCGCCTCAACCTCGGCCGGCATCTGATGCGGACAGTTCACCGGCCGATGCGACCGGTCCTTGAGCCCTTCGAAGCCCTCGGCTTCATACCGGGCCAGCCAGCCATGCATTGTCTGCCGCGACACATTCGCCTTTTCAGCGGCCTGCACCACCGAAAGCCCGTCGGCGATCACCGACAACACCGCTTGATACCGCTGCTCAGCCACGCTCAACTCCCTCATCCAGGGAGTGTCAAGGATCAACCGAAGTAACTGTCAACCATCAGCCGAAACACTGTCAGCCATCACCCGAAGCCGAAACGTCAAACATCACCCGACGTAATACACAGAGATGGTGGGGCGGGCGGGGCTCGAACCCGCGACCAACGGATTATGAGTCCGCGGCTCTAACCGACTGAGCTACCGCCCCAGGCACCAACTAGCTGCGGATGACCGTCCCGCAAGGTCGTCGGTCGGCGTCGGCGCGAGGCCTTCGCACGACCAAGAGATTAGCGCGCGGGATGACCGCCGACCACGCCCCGGTGCGCCGCAACCGTCCGACGTTCACCTCCGTGGCGGCTGATGGGCGCTGCCGAGCGCTTGGGGATGCTGCGGCAGATCCATGCCGGCCAGCCGCGCCGCGCGCCCCCTGGCCTCGGCGAACCGCCTCGGCGATCGCGGAGGATCCCGTCATGACCGCCACCCCGCGCAGCGTGTGTTGACGGCATGTGATGTCGGGACCGCGCACCCGCAACAGGGCGTCGAAATCGCCTCCCTGCGCGGCCGCCAGGAAGGCGTCGACGCCCCTCCCGCTGCGCCCGCCGGTCCCCGTCGGCTGCGGCACGTCCGGCAGCTTGCGGCGCGGGCGGTTCCTCCTGCAGCCGTTCGCCTGAACTACCGCGACGCGACGTCGTGCCTGGGGACCGGAATCAGCATCCGCACCCGGCGACGGTATTGCTGATACTCCTCACCGAGCATCCCCGACAGATCCCGTTCCTCCAGCTGCAGCGCGATCAGGATGTAGCCGGTGCTCGCCGCCGCGAACAGCAGGTGGCCGGCGGTCATGGTGGGCGCGGCCCAGAACGCGATCACGAACCCCAGCATCAGTGGGTGGCGCACCACCCGGTACAGCGCCAAGGCGCGGAAACCAACCGGCTGGTAGGGCTGTTCGCGCCACGCGAGGTAGACCTGGCGCAGCCCGAACAGGTCGAAGTGGCTGATCATGAAGGTCGATGCCAGCGCGATCGCCCACCCGATCCAGAACAGCACCCACAGCGCGGTCCGTCCCACCGGCGACGCGACATCCCAGATGATCGCCGGGATCGGACGCCACTGCCAAAACAGCAGGGCCAGAACGAGGTTCGACGCCAGAACGTAGGTGCTGCGTTCGATATCCGGCGGTACCCGTCGCGTCCACCATCGCTTGAACGCCGGTCGCGCCATCACACTGTGCTGCACCGCGAACAAGCCCAGCAACAGCACGTCGATCACGATCGCGCGGCCGGTCGGCGCCGCCAGGCCGTGGTCCACGGTGCGCGGCACCACGAAGTCGCCGACGAAGCCGACGGCGTAGAGGAAGACCGCCAGGAAGACCAGATAGTTGAGCACCGCGTAGGCCAGTGCGAGAAATCGGGCCATGGCGCCCTCCCCAGCCGGTGAGGCCCCCATCCTAGTCCGGAAACAAGCAGCTCAACAAGGGTTTTTGTCGGGCAGTTGAGCAGCGCCCATCGGCACCGGCTTACGATCCCACCATGACCGCGGAAACGTTCGTCACCCGCACCCCCGGCGATGTCCGGATCATCGCCGACCGTCACGGTGACCCCGAGGCACGCGCGGTGGTGTTCCTGCACGGCGGCGGCCAGACCCGGCGCTCGTGGGCCCGCGCAGCCGCCGCGGTGGCCGAGCGTGGCTGGCAGGCCATCACCGTCGACCTCCGTGGCCACGGCGAATCGGATTGGGCGAGCGAAGGCGACTACCGGCTGGTCAGCTTCGCCACCGACGTTCACGAGGTGCTGCGCACGCTGCCGCCGGATCCGGTGGTGGTCGGTGCCTCCCTGGGCGGGTTCACCGCGATGCTGCTGGCCGGCGAGCTGGCGCCCGGTGCGGCCAGCGCGGTGGTGCTGGTCGACATCGTGCCCAACATGGACGCCGCCGGCGCCGAACGGATTCAGGCGTTCATGGCCGAGCGGATGAATTCGGGTTTCGGCTCACTCGACGAGGTCGCCGACGCGATCGCCGCCTACAACCCGCACCGGCCCCGCCCCGCCGACCTGGAGGGGCTCACCACCAACCTGCGCCGCCGGGGAGACCGCTGGTATTGGCACTGGGACCCGAAGTTCGTCAGCGGCTCAGACGAGTTCTCGCCGCTTGAGATCCACGACGTCGACCGGCTCAACGCCGCGGTGGCCAATATCCTCAACGACGGCGTGCCGATGCTGCTGGTGCGCGGCCAGCTCAGTGACCTGGTCAGTGCCGAGAACGCCGAGCTGTTTCTGGCCCGCTTCCCGCAGGTGGAGTTCATCGACGTGGCCGGTGCCGGGCATATGGTCGCCGGCGACCGCAACGACATCTTCGCCGACGCGATCCTGGGCTTCCTCGCCCGTCACACCGACACAGTCAGCTGAAGACGGTCTGGCCATCCGCGTTGAGCAGGTAGGGCTCGGTTCCCTCGGCCACCCGCGGAGCGTCGGCGCCGAGTGAGACCGCGATCTTGTTGCCGGCGTTACGCATCACATCCAGTGTCAGCTCGATGATCTGGTCGTCGGTGAAGTGCCGGCGCACCCCGGCCGCGACGTCGGCGTCGATGCACGCCGGTGTCCAGATCAGCGCGTCGACGTAGCGCAGCGCCGCTTTCTGCGACTCGCTCAGCATCCGGGAGGACTCGAAGCGTTCGATCTCGTCGTAGAGCGACTCGGATCCGCCGGCGTCCAGGGCGGTCGTCTCCCGCAGCGACTTGCACAACCGGCAGTTGTGCTGGGCCGCACCGCGCAACCGGACCACCTCGGAGGTCACCGCGTCCAACGACCGCAGCCTCGCCACGGCAGGCATGAACCGGTTGAACAACGCGTCGCCCGGGTGGCTGAAGTGATCCCACACGATCGTCTCCGGCCACGACACCGAAACACCCACCGCTTCCAGCCCGGCACGCACCCGCGGCACGAAGTCCGCGATGTACATCTGCACGACGGCGTCGAACGCCTTGTCCCCCATGGCATCCCTCAGCCGGTCGCGCTGGGCTTCGGTGATCACCGAAACGTCGACGCTGAACTGTTCGGCGAACTCTGCCACCGCCGGATCGGCACCGGCCTGATCACCGACCACCTCGGCCGGCAGCGGCGGCAAGCCCAGCGTGCGGGCGCACACCGCCCGCACCGCTGCGCCGACGGCACCGCCCGACAACGCCACCAACGCGTTCAGCTCAGCGAGAATGTCCATGCCAGGATTATGGACCGAACCGCAATAGGCTGAAACCCGTGCGCGTCGTCGTCATCACCAAACACGGACCTCCCTCGGTGCTCGAAGTGCAGGATCGCCCCGATCCGCCACCGCCGTCGAGCGGCCAGGTCCGGATCGCGGTGCGTGCGGCCGGGGTGAACTTTGCCGACCACCTCGCCCGGGTCGGGCTGTACCCGGATGCGCCGAAGGTGCCCAGCGTGGTCGGTTACGAGGTGGCGGGCACCGTCGAAGCGGTCGGCGAGGGTGTGGACCCGGCCCGGGTCGGCGAGCGGATCGTGGCCGGCACCCGATTCGGCGGTTACGCCGAGCTCATCAACGCCGACGCCGCCGACACCGTGCCGCTGCCACCGTCGATGAGCTTCGAACAGGGCGCTGCGATACCGGTGAACTATGCGACGGCGTGGGCGGCGCTGCACGGCTACGGGTCCCTGCAGGCCGGCGAACGCGTGCTGGTGCATGCGGCTGCCGGCGGCGTCGGTATCGCGGCGATCCAGCTGGCCAAGGCCGCCAGCGCCGTTGTAGACGGGACCTCGTCACCTGGCAAGCATGGTCAGCTCGAGGCCCTCGGCATCGACCGGGCCATCGACTACCGACGGACCGGCTGGTGGAAAGGGCTGCCGCCCTACGACGTCGTGCTCGACGGGCTCGGCGGTACCTCGCTGCGGCGGTCGATGGCGTTGTTGCGTCCCGGCGGACGGCTTGTCGCCTATGGGCTTTCATCGCTGCAGCGGGGCGAGAAGCGATCGCTGCGCCGGGCGGCCCCGCAGGCGCTGGCGATGCTGCGGGGTTTCAGCCTGCTTACGCAGATGGAGCAATCCAAGACGGTGATCGGCCTGAACATGTTGCGGCTGTGGGACGACCGCGGCACGCTCGGACCCTGGATCGCACCACTGTCGCAGGCGCTGGCCGACGGTACCGCGGCGCCCATCGTGCACGCCGCGGTGCCCTTTGCCAACGCCCCGGAAGCCCACCGCATCCTGGCTGCGCGGGAGAACGTCGGCAAGGTGGTGCTGGTGCCCTGAGCCGGACGCACGACGACGGCGCTAACCCCGTGCTTACCCCGCCGCAGGTGGCCGCGGCATCCAGAAGCGCCGATCCCGCATACGAAACACCGCGGTCCCGCGGGTGTGCGACGCAC
Organism: Mycolicibacter senuensis; assembly: GCF_003284925.1. Taxonomy (GTDB): domain Bacteria; phylum Actinomycetota; class Actinomycetes; order Mycobacteriales; family Mycobacteriaceae; genus Mycobacterium; species Mycobacterium algericum_A. Next base: position 1,794 of record NZ_QMEX01000064.1, on the reverse strand, counting down.
CACGGTCCATCGGCCCCAGCACGCCCGCCGGGGGGTGGCCCGCGGGGGGCCGCGACCCGTTGGCCGGCTCTGCGGCTATCGCAACGGTCGCCGGTCGCGGTGATCGCGCTGCCGGGTCGGTGGTGTTCGCCGCCTGCGTTGCCGTCAACCAGTGCTGCGGCACCGACAGCCGTCCCACCGGCGCCGCCTTGCCCGCACCCGCCAGCACCGCTGCCGGAACACCCGTCGGGGCGCTTCGGAGTGCATCGTCCACGAAAACCGTGTCGGGCGGCGCGGCCGCGGCGGCCGCTTGGTCTTGTGCATTCAAGATCGCCATCCCGAAGATGCCCTGCGACCCGGTCGTGAAGACCACCTGTTGAGCTACGCTCAGCACCCCCAACGACGGGCCAAAAGCAGCCACTTGGGCGATTATCGGCACCGACGCCGGCGGCACCGCCTGGGCCACGCTCACCGGCGGTGACTGCGCCGTTGCTGCGGTAAGAATCTGTGACGGCTGTTGGCTACCGGAAACCAGCTCGCAGAGAAGCAGTTTCGTATCTTGCGTGACAGCCTCGGCGACAGCGCGTGCCGCCGCGGCGTGCTGGGTGGGCTGGCCGCCCGGGTCGGTGGTCTGCGGCGGGTGTTGAAACCGCGCCGGCGTGCTCGCCTGCGCCGAGCCTGCAGCGTAGCCATACATCGCGGCAGCGTCCTGAGCCCACATCTCGGCGTAGAGAGCCTCGGTGGCCGCGATCGCCAAGGTGTTCTGCCCGAAGAAATTCGTGGCCACCAGCGTCGCCAGCTGGGCACGATTGGCCGCCACCGCCGCCGGCGGCACGGTCGCGGCGAACGCCGCCTCGTAAGCGGCCGCCACCGCCCGGATCTGCGCTGCGGTCTGTTCGGCATGACCCGCGGTCGCCGTCGCCCACGCCATATACCGGGAAGCGGCCGCCGCCATCGCGTCCGAGGCTGGACCCGACCAGTGCTGCCCCTGCAGTGTCGAGATCGTTGCGGAGTAACCGGTTGCCACCGACTCCAGTTGCGCGGCGATGCCGTCCCAGGCCGCTGCCGCCGCCAGCATCGGCCCCGACCCCGGACCGGAATACATTCGGGTCGAATTGATCTCGGGTGGCAGGGCACCGAAGTCAAACATCGAACGGCCCGTTCGAGCGCATCGGCTAGCCGCCAAAGGACGGGCGCGGCATCTTGAAGCGGTCAGGTGCGACGCGTAAGGCGCCGGCGACCGACTGGCGCCCCACCGCACCGGCCATCATTGCCGCCATCGGCCCCATGCCCATCGCCGGAGCGGCACCGGGAACGTCAGCCATCACACCGTCCGGCGACACATCGGGAAGATCGGTATCCGCCAGCCACACCGGGTCTTCACTAGCGGCCCCAGCCGGGGTGGCGTCGGCCCACGCCGGCGGCACCGACAGCTGCCCCACCGGCGGCGTATCGCCGCCCATGTGCGCGAGTACGGCATGGCGACCGCCGGCAGGCTCCGGCACCGGTGCCGCTTCCTTGGCCAGGACCGGCGCGGCCGCCCCGGCCGCGCCCACACCGGCGTTGCCATGGGTGATCAGATAGGCGTTCCCCGCCAACGCGAAGGAGCCGACCGCCGAGACCGTGCGCGCGGTCTGCAAGCCGAATGAGGCGGGCCCCAGCAGGATGTTCACCGCCTCGATCCCGGCCAGCGGCAGCAAGGCGTCTACCTGCGCCGGCATTGCTGCGGCCGCCCCGGTCGACAGGCCGCCAAGCTGCTGCGGCAACTCCGCAAGCAGTTGCGGCAGCAAGCTCTGCGAGTTCGACGCAACTGCT
>NZ_QMEX01000063.1 GCF_003284925.1 Mycolicibacter senuensis | reverse complement strand
GGCGTGCTCAACGTGCACACCGTGGAGCGCCGCGACTTCAGCGCGACGATCGCCGCCCGGCGGGCTCCGGCGTAGCGGCCCAGCGCGAACACCGGCACCTGCGGGTCCAGCCGCGGACTTACCAGCCGCGGCTCATCCGGCCCGATGGCCAGCTGCGCCGCGCAGCCGGGACACCATCGGGTCGCCGGGGCGCCGCAGCCACCACACTGCCGGGGCAGCACGAGGTCGAGCACAACGTTGAAACTGCCATCGCCCACCGACAGCCTGACTGCGCCGGCGGCCCTACTACGCGATGTCGTATTTCGGTGTCAAGGGGCCTTGGTCAGCAACAAAGCTAACGCCCGACCCCAATACCGTGAGCTCCCTAACAGATTCACGAATTTTCCAGCTCGATACTGTTAGCGTCCCCGTCCATGACCTCCGAAGCGACACAGATAGGCACGCCGACCAGCGACTCCGGCCGCGCCGAAGCATTGGTCAGCAAAGGCTGGGCCCAGGGCGTGGCTCTGGTGATGATCTTCGGATTCCTGGTGATGGGAATCCTGGCCTACCGCACCTATACCGCATCGATGCCGATGCCGGACAAGGTCGTCACCGAGACCGGCGAGCAGTTGTTCACCGGCGACGACATCACCCGCGGCCAGACGCTGTTCCAGGCCCGCGGGCTGATGCAGTACGGCTCGATCCTCGGCCACGGCGCCTACCTCGGCCCGGATTACACCGCCGAATACCTGCGATTGGCCACCGACAACGTGGCCGGCCAGTTCGAAGCACAGGGCGTGCCCAACCCGCACCAGGAAGTGGTCGCCGAATTCCGGACCAACCGCTACAACGCCGACACCGGCACGCTGGTCTTCACCGACAAGCAGGCCCGCGCATTCGACGACATCCAGCGCCACTACGCCGAGTACTTCGGTGAGGCCACCACCAAATACGGCCTGCTGCCGGACATGATCACCGACCCGGGCGAGATCCGCGACCTGACCGCGTTCTTCGCCTGGACCGCCTGGGCGGCGGCGGCCGAGCGGCCCGGCCACAGCTATAGCTACACCAACAACTGGCCCTCCGAGCCCCGCGTCGACAACGGCCCCACCGGATCGGTCGTGGTGTGGTCGGTGCTGTCGCTGATCGCGCTACTCGGCGGCATCGGGATCATGTTCACCATCTACGGCCGGTGGAGCCAGAACATCGGCTGGCACGGCGCCGAGACGACCAGGCTCAAGTTCCGCCAGCCCGGCGAGGTGCCGCTGACCCGCTCGCAGCGCGCCGCGATCTGGATCTTCGCCGTGGTCGCGGTGCTGTTCTTGATCCAAACGCTGCTGGGCGGCGCCGTCGAGCACTACCGCGCGGATCTGGCGGAGTTCTACGGCATCGACCTGGCCAGGCTGCTGCCCTACAACCTGGCCCGCACCTGGCACCTGCAGCTGTCGCTGTTCTGGACCGCGGCGGCGTTCCTGGCCGGCGGGATCTTCCTGGTGCCATTCATCACCCGCCGTGAGCCCACCAAGCAGTCGTGGCTGGTCTACGGGCTGCTCGGTGCGCTCGCGATCGTGGTCTTCGGATCCATGGCGTTCGAGGCGCTGTCGATCTTCGGGATGATCGAGCCCGGCACCGTGCTGTCCCAGCAGTGGGAGTTCCTGGACCTGCCGCGGGTGTTCCAGCTGTTGCTGATCGTCGGGTTGTTCTTGTGGATCTTCATCATCTGGCGCGGCATGCGCGCCAAGCTGGCGTCCACCTCGAAGCTCAATCTGCCCTGGGTGTTCTTCTTCACCGGCCTGACCATCCCGGCCTTCTACGCGGTCAGCCTGCTCGCCGGCAGCGAAACACACTTCTCGGTCGCCGACTTCTGGCGGTTCTGGATGGTGCACCTGTGGGTGGAGGACTTCCTGGAGCTGTTCACCACGGCGATGGTGGCCTACCTGTTCGTGCAGCTCGGGGTGGTGCGCGAGCGCGTCGCGCTGCTGGTGATCTTCCTCGACATCATCTTGTACTCCGCCGGCGGCGTGATCGGCACCATGCACCACCTGTACTTCTCCGGCACCCCGGTGGAGCACATGGCCCTGGGCGCGTTCTTCTCGGCCGCCGAGGTCATCCCGCTGACCTTCCTGACCGTGGAGGCGTGGGCGTTCCTGCAGCTGGGCGCTCGTCAGGAGGCCGGCGGCGAGCACAACTTCCCGGCTCGCTGGGCGGTGATGTTCCTGGTCGCGGTCGGGTTCTGGAACTTCCTGGGGGCGGGCATCTTCGGCTTCCTGATCAACCTTCCGGTGGTGTCCTACTACGAGATCGGCACCGCGCTGACCGCCAACCACGCGCACGCGGCGATGTTCGGGGTCTACGGCATGCTCGCGGTGGCGCTGGCGATGTTCGCCTTCCGCTATGTGATCCCGGCGGACCAGTGGCCCAACAAGCTGGCCCGGCTCTCGTTCTGGAGCATGAACATCGGACTGGCCTGGATGGTGTTCGTGACGCTGCTGCCGCTGGGTGTGCTGCAGCTGTTCCACTCGGTCAACGCCGGCTACTTCGAGGCGCGGTCGCTGGGCTACATCACCAAGCCGGGCAACGCCCTGCTGGAGTGGATGCGGCTGCCCGGCGACTTGATCGTCATCGTCGGCGGCGTGCTGCCGTTCTGCTGGATCGCCTGGATCGCGTTGCGCAACTTCCGTTCCGGTGAGACCGTCGACGAGTTGCCGGAGCACCCGCTCTACACCACGGTGACCGTCGACGCGGATTCCGAGACCGAGGGCTGACCACGATGACGATGCCGGGAGCGTGGGTGTGGCTGATGTCCGGCTACGCCGTGCTCCTGCTCGTCTTCGCGTGGGGCTTCGACGCCATGGCCAGGCGGACCTCCGACCGCGCCGCCCAGTGGCGCACCGGTAGGTTCGCCTACCACGACGATCACGACGCCTGGAAGTGCCCGCAGGACCAGTGGCTCTGGCCGACGTCGTTCGACCCCGACAACCGGGTGATGCGCTACCGGGCGACGCCGTCGATCTGCAACGCCTGCCCGGTCAAGGACACCTGCACCACGTCGAATCACGGCCGGGAGATCACCCGGCCGGTGGACCCGTGGCCGCATTCGGAGGCGGGCCGGTTCCATCGGGGCATCGCCTGTGCGGTAGCGGGATTCGGGGTGGTCATGCCGCTGGCGACGCTGATCGCCAACCACCGGTCCGGCGACGTGCTGGTGCTGGGTGCGACGATCCTGATCGTGCTGGCCGGTGGTGCCCCGCTGGTGCGCCATCTGTGGAACACTCCGTCGAACGCCCCCACCGAGACGCCGGGCCCGGCCGGCGGGCGCGCGCAGGTCGAGCAGGTCGAAGCGGCCATCGACCGGTACTCCACCCGGTGGGGCGGTTTCTCCGACAGTGCTCTGACCACCAAGACCAGGAAGGCAGCACGCAAGTGAGTGAAGGGCTCATCACCGTGGCGGTGCTCGTGATCGCGGCGCTGGCCGTGCTGGCCTACTTCTCGATCCATGTGCTGCGGGAATACGAGCGAGGTGTCGTCTTCCGCGTCGGGCATGCCCGCCCGCTGTATCAGCCGGGACTGCGGATCCTGATTCCGCTGGTGGACAAGATGATCCGCGTCGACCAGCGGGTCGTGACGCTCACCATCCCCCCGCAGGAGGTGATCACCCGCGACAACGTTCCCGCCCGGGTGAACGCGGTGGTGATGTTCCAGGTGGTCGATCCGCTCAAAGCGATTCTGGCGGTCGAGAACTACGCGGTGGCCACCTCCCAGATCGCCCAGACGACCCTGCGCTCGCTGCTGGGCCGGGCCGACCTGGACACCCTGCTGGCCCACCGTGACGACCTCAATGCCGATCTGCGCACCATCATCGACAAGCAGACCGAGCCGTGGGGCGTGCAGGTCCGGGTGGTCGAGATCAAGGACGTGGAGATCCCCGAATCGATGCAGCGGGCGATGGCCCGCGAGGCGGAGGCCGAGCGCGAACGCCGGGCGAAGGTCATCAACGCCCGCGGTGAACTGCAGGCCTCCGAGGAGCTGAGCCAGGCCGCCGAGACGCTGTCACGAAATCCGGCGTCGCTGCAACTGCGGTATCTGCAAACCCTTTTGGAGCTCGGCGCCGACCAGAACTCCACGGTGGTGTTCCCGCTGCCGGTGGACATCATCACGCCGTTCCTGGGCAGCGCGAGCCAGGCGCTGCGCGCTACCGGACGCGACAGCACAGCCGGCTGAGTCGGTTAGCGGGCCACCATCCCACCATCGGCGTGCAGGGTCTGCCCGGTGATGAAGCTGCCGGCGTCGGAGACCAGAAGCAGCGCCGGGCCGACCATTTCGGCAGGGTCGGCGATGCGCTGCTGCAGCGTGGCGGCCCGCAGCGATTCGATGAACTCCGGCGGGTTGTTGCGCACCATGTCGGTATCGACCGGTCCGGGGGCAAGCGCATTGACCCGGATCCGCGATGAGGCGAACTCGGCGGCCATGGACCGGGTGAAGGAGACCAATGCCGCCTTCGCCGCCGAGTACATCGACGTCGCCGGCGAATAGACGAAGGCTCCGGCCGACACCATGTTCAGGATCGCGCCCCGGCCGCTGGCGCGAAGGTGCGGTAGCGCCGCTTGGACCAGCAGCACCGGCCCCTGCAGATTCACCGCGAACGACTTGCCCAACGCCTCGGGGGTGATCTCGCCCAAGGGCTGGGCGAGCGCATTGGCCGCATTGTTGATGACGATGTCGATGCCGCCGAACCGCTCGACCGCGGTGTCGACCAGCTGCTGGATCGCCTCGACGTCACCGAGATGCGTTGGCACCCCGATCGCCTCGGCGCCGGCCTGGCACAGTTGCTGCGCGGCGCGCTGGCATGCATCGCCCTTGCGACTGGCCACGACGACCTTCGCGCCGGCGGCCGCAAGGCCGTGCGCCACCGACAACCCGATGCCGCGAGTACCTCCCGTCACGATGGCGGTGCGGCCGGTCAGGTCGAACAACGCGGTGAGGGCGGACCGGTCCACTGTGACCTCCTTTGCTGATTGCCGATATTACTTCCGAGCGGTATCGGGGCTTTGTACCCTGTGAATCCGCGGGTTGCGCCACTACCGTGGTCAGTGTCTGAGCGGAGAGGACGCGTTGTGGTCACAGTCTTTCTGGTCGACGACCACGAGGTGGTGCGCCGCGGCCTGATCGACCTGCTCGGCGCCGATCCGGAGCTCGACGTCGTCGGCGAGGCCGGTTCGGTCGCCGAAGCGCTGGCGCGCATCCCGGCGCTGCGCCCCGACGTGGCGGTGCTCGACGTCCGGCTGCCCGACGGCAACGGCATCGAGCTCTGCCGGGAACTGCTGTCGCGCATGCCCGAGCTGCGGTGCCTGATCCTGACGTCCTTCACCTCCGACGAGGCCATGCTCGACGCCATCCTGGCCGGCGCCAGCGGCTACATCGTCAAGGACATCAAGGGTATGGAGTTGGCCCGTGCCGTCAAAGACGTCGGCGCCGGACGCTCGCTGCTGGACAACCGCGCCGCGGCGGCGCTGATGGCCAAACTGCGCGGCGCCACCGCCAAGCCCGATCCGCTGTCCGGGCTCTCGGAACAGGAGCGCACGCTGCTGAGCCTGCTCGCCGAAGGCCTGACCAACAAGCAGATCGCCGACCGGATGTTTTTGGCCGAGAAGACCGTCAAGAACTACGTGTCGCGGCTGCTGGCCAAGCTGGGGATGGAACGGCGAACCCAGGCCGCGGTGTTCGCCACCAAACTCGAGCGCTCCCGGAATGACTGACGACGGACCCGCGGACGGCCCGGACCCGCTGCGCGACACGTTATCTCACCTGCGGCTGCGCGAGCTGCTGGTCGGCGTCCAGGACCGGGTGGAACAGATCGTAGAGGGACGCGATCGCCTCGAGGGCCTGCTGGCCGCGATGCTGGTGGTCACCTCCGGCTTGGAGCTCGACGCCACGCTGCGCTCGATCGTGCAGACCGCCACCAACCTGGTCGATGCCAAATACGGTGCGCTGGAAGTGCACGACAACGACCGCCGGATGCTGGAATTCGTCCACGAGGGCATCGACGACGACACGTTCGCGCGGATCGGACGGCTGCCCGAGGGGCTGGGCGTGGTGGGCCTGTTGATCGAGGATCCCAAACCGCTGCGGCTCGATGATCTGACCAAACATCCGTCCGCGGTCGGATTTCCGTCCGGGCACCCGACCATGCGCACGTTCCTGGGGGTTCCGGTCGGCGTGCGCGACGAGGTCTTCGGGAATCTGTATCTCACCGAGAAGGCCAACGGACTGCCGTTCAGCGAGGACGATGAGGTGCTGGTGCAGGCACTGGCCGCCGCCGCCGGGATCGCCATCGCCAACGCCCGGTTGTACGCCCAGGCCAAGGCGCGACAGTCCTGGATCGAGTCCACCCGCGACATCGCGACCGAACTGCTGTCCGGAACCGATCCGAGCACCGTGTTCCGGCTGATCGCCGAGGAAGCCGGCAAGCTGACGGGATCGGAGTCGGCGCTGGTCGCCATCCCGCTCGATGACGACACCCTCGAAGCCGAGGTCAACGAGCTTCTGGTGGTCGAAACCATCGGCGCGGCAATGGCTCCCCTCAACGGCGACACCATCCCGGTTGCCGGCAGCTCGGTCGGCGAGGCGTTCTCCCAGCGCAAGCCACGCCAGGTGGCCAGGCTTGCGCTGCCCGGCATCGACGCGACCGGTCCGGCACTGATCCTGCCGTTGCGCGCCGCCGACGCGGTGGCCGGCGTGGTGGTGGTGATGCGCCACGGCACCAGCATTCCGTTCAGCGTCGAACAGCTCGACATGATGGCCGCCTTCGCCGACCAGGCCGCGCTGGCCTGGCAGCTGGCCACCTCACAGCGCCGGATGCACGAACTCGACGTGCTCACCGACCGCGACCGGATCGCCCGCGACCTGCACGACCACGTCATCCAGCGACTGTTCGCCGTCGGGTTGTCGCTGCAGGGCACCATTCCGCGGGCCCGCGACGCCGTGGTGCGGCGCCGGCTGACCGACGCGGTCGACGACATGCAGGAGATCATCGGCGAGATCCGCACCACCATCTTCGACCTGCACGGCGCCTCGGCGACGGTGACCCGGCTGCGGCAACGCCTCGACAACGCCGTCGCCCAGTTCTCCGGTTCGGGCCTGCACACCACCGTTGCGTTCATCGGCCCGCTGTCGGTGGTCGAACCGGTGCTGGCCGATCACGCCGAGGCGGTGCTCTCCGAGGCCGTCAGCAACGCGGTCCGGCACTCCGGCGCCACCGAGTTGGCGGTGCAGATCAAGGTCGAAGACGACCTGGCCATCGAGGTGGCCGACAACGGCCGCGGGATGCCGGAGGTGGTCACCCCCAGCGGTCTGGCCAACCTGCGGCGACGCGCCGAGCAGGCGGGCGGGACGTTCGGCATCGAGGCGGCGCCGGGCGGTGGCACGGTGGTGCGCTGGTCCGCGCCGCTGACGATATAGCCTCGGGCCGTCAGACACACACCGCGAGGTTTCCGGTGTCCTTCCCGGCTTCCGCGGAGCCGGCCCGCCGATCACCGGCGGTCAGCCATTCGACGGTGTCGTCGAGGAAGCGCCGCGGGGTGGCCGGCAGCGGGTCGGCGTTGATCGGGGCCCAGCCCACCCGCAGCAGCATCTGCGGATAGCCGCTGGTGCCGAAGACGTCGCGGCGCACCGCGGCGCGGGTTTCGGCGATCTCGAGCGGCTCGGTGACCGGGCAGCTGGCCAGCCCCAGCGCCGTCGCGGTCAGCAGCACCACGCTGGTGGCCTCACCGGCACGCAGCTGCGCCAGCCGGTCGTCGTGCTCGGTGCTCAACGCCAGCATCACCGCGCGGTCCTCGGCCGGGTCGGCTCCGGGCGGCTGGGCCAGCAGCGGGTCGGCGAACAGCCGCCCCGGAATCGGCGCGCCGGGGCTCGGCGCCGGAACGCTGCGCGCCGGGACGCCGGCCACCGACCCGTATCGACCGCTCCACCTCGCCAGCTCGGCAAGATAGTCGTAGTCGGTCCGGTGGGTGGAAACGGCTTGAGCCACCAGGGTGTTCAGCTGGTCGAGCGCGTCGATTCGGCGCAGCATCACCCCGGCGCGGGCGGCGCGGGCGCCCATCAACGCGATGTCGGCCGCCGCCACCGGCCAGCCGCTGAAGTAGCGGCGATCGGTGCGGCGCCGGGGTATCGCCGCGGCCAATGACACATTGACCTGCTCGGGAACCGGTTCGGGCAGCCGCGCGGGATCGGGTCCGAACAGCTCAATCGAGGCCAGCTGGTCGGGACGGGCCGGATCGGGCAGCCGGTGAACCCGGCAGCGCCACCCCAATGCGGCCAGCGCGACCACGCAATGATGCAACGCCGCTCCGCAACTCAGCATCAGACCGCGGCCGTCGGGATCCACGCTGCGCAGCTGCAGATCGGGGTTGGCGAACAGCTCCAGTCGAGGCTGCTGCGTCGCCAGCTGCACCTGCCAGCGCCACGGCTGGGAGTTGTGCACCGAGGGTGCACGGGCCGCCAGCTGCAGCGCAGTGCGAACGGTCTCCCGAACGGCCGCGGTGGCCAGGTAGTCAGCAGGCTGTTCATCCACGGTCCGGCCCCCTTTCGACTGCCATGGGCCTGCGCCGAATCGGCGCCGCCTCCGAGCCCTTGAGGAGCCCTTGACGCTTCCACGATGCCCCGGGGCGCGTGGTCCGCAACAGGGCAGGAAGGCCCGGCTGCAAAGGACTTTGGGCCACCGGCGGCAGCGGCCTTCGCCGCCGATTTCGTCCTGCCGCCGGACCGACTGGCCGCCGCGGTGCTGGCGCTACTAGGGACTTCTGGCCCTGCCTGCGCCGACCGGTACGGGCGGATCATGGAGAGCGGACGCAGGCAGGAGGTCCGCATCATGGAGCAACTGACCACACTGGACGCGGGATTTCTGGAGGCCGAGGACTCCGACCGCCACATCAGCCTGGCGATCGGCGGGCTGGTCATCCTGGAAGGGCCACCGCCGGATTACGCGTCCCTGGTTGCCACGTTGGGGGCGCGGATCAGCGGCTGCCGGCGGTTCGGCCAGAAACTGCAGTTCCATCCGTTCGACCTGGCGCCGCCCCAGTGGGTCGCCGATCCGGACTTCGACATGGCGCATCACCTGCGGCGGGTCGCGCTGCCGAGCCCCGGCGGCGACGCCGAACTGTTCGGCTTCGTCGCCGACCAGATGGCGCGCCGGCTGGACCGGGATCGGCCGCTGTGGCATATCTGGGTGATCGAGGGCCTGACCGACGACCGGTGGGCCATGCTGATCAAAGTTCACCACTGCGTCGGCGACGGGATCGCGACCTCGCACCTGTTCACCGGGCTCTGCGATGAAGGCGGCGACCTGGGCGACCGGGTGGCGAGTTTTGCCGGCCACCTTCATAGCTCACACGAATCACATTCGGGCGAATGGCATTTCGGACTCCCCACCGTGAACAGCAGCCCTGCGGCCTGGGCCGCCGAGCTGTGGAACGTGTCGACCGCGATCAGCGCCGCGGCGGTGCGGGCGGCCCGCGGCACCGTCGAGCTGTCGGCGGGGCTGCTCCGCCAGGGCACCCCCACCTCGTTGAACGGGCCGATGAGGACCATGCGCCGGTACAGCTCGGCGAAGGTGTCGCTCGCCGACGTCAGCCGGATCTGTCAGGCGTTCGACGTGACCCTCAACGATGTCGCGCTGGCCGGCTTGACCGAGGCCTACCGCGGCATGCTGGAGCGCCGCGGCGAACGCCCGCTGCCCGAAACGCTGCGCACCCTGGTCCCGGTGTCCACCCGCGGCGGCGACGCCATCGGCGCGACCGACAACCGGGTGTCGGTGATGCTGCCCTGCCTGCCGGTGGAGGAGGACAACCCGGTGCGGCGGCTGAAGCTGGTGCACGCGCGGCTGAGCCGAACCAAGCGCACCGGGCAGCGCCAAGCCGGCAGTGTGTTCGTCTCGGCGGCCAACCACATTCCGTTCCCGCTGACCGCATGGGCCGTGCGGCTGTTGACGCGGTTGCCCCAGCAGGGCGTCACCACCCTCGCGACCAATGTGCCGGGGCCGTCGGAGACCCTGCACATCATGGGCCGCACCGTGCTCGAGGTGCTTCCGGTGCCGCCGATCGCGCTGCAGTTGCGGTCCGGGGTGGCGATGCTGAGCTACGCCGAAAGCCTGTCCTTCGGCGTGCTGGCCGATTACGACACCATGCCCGATGTCGACGAATTCGCCCGCAGCATCGAGGCGGCGGTGGCCCGCCTGGCTGCCGTCGCAAAGCGGCACAACGACAGGCGAGAACGTAGCGAACACCGGCAGCCGGCGCTGGTAGTCACCGGGTGAGCGATCCCCCGCAGCGCCTCGAAGCCTCAGCCCGGCAATACCGGCAGCGCGCCGGCGACCATGAACGGCCCCAGCGGCGACCAGCTCTGATCATCCTCGGCCCTCGACGACGACAGCGCGAGCACTCCGCGCGGATCGGCCACATAGACCGTGGACGGGTCCGCGACGATCGTCGACACCGGCAGCTGCAGATTGCCGCTGGGGGCATCGGAGTTCACCCCGTCGATGTTGACGTAGGACACCGGGTCCTTGGGATCGGATCGGCTCACCACGATGTCGTCGCCGGTGCGCCAGCTCAGTGACACCACCGAGGAGCCGAGCCCGAAGCCCAGCCGGCGGGGATAGTTCAGCACGAACTGGCCGGCCGCCGTCTGCTCGACACCGGCCAAGATCACCTGTCCTTCGATCACCATGGCGGCCCGGGTGCCGTCGCGGGACAGCTGCAGCTCGCTGATCGGTCCGGGGAACCGCGCGTTGATCGCCCCGGAGTCCACCGGGATCCGGGCCGGCCGGCCCGAGGCCACCTCCTGAATCGCCCGCACCACGTAGTTGCCGTCGACCACCACCCACACCGCTTCGTCCAGCGACCAGCTGGGCCGCGACAGGGTGTGCCCCTCGGCCGCCTGCACCGCCTCACCGCCGAGATCGCCGATCCACAGCGTGGCCTCGGGGTCGCCGGGGTGCACCACCACCGACGCCACCTGACGCCCGTTGCGGGACAACGCCGCCGACTGCTGGTCGGGTTCGCGGCCGAACGCCCCGGGCACCCGGTTGGCCTGCTGGCCGTCCAGGACCAGCAGCGAACCGCCCACCAGGGCGTGGATCCCGGCACCGGCACCGTCGGATGCACCCGGGTCGGTGGTGGCCACATCGGAGGTCGTCCAGCCGTCGGGGAACCGGTCGTCGAGCGCCGCGCCGTCGGCGTTGATCACATACGGCCCCTTGATGTCCGCCCGGGCCAGCGTCCAGATCAGTTGGGCCGCAAGCAGTTGCCTGCTGTTGGGATCGGTGGTCGAGAGGCTGTCCAGGTCGATCTTCGCTCCGCCGTAGCCCCGGCCCACCCCGCTCTTGCCCCCGTCGGCGCGGGTCACCGGCCCGCGCAACCGCAACGGCGCCGCCAGCAGATTGCGCACCCCGGCCATCTCCGGACGGGGGCCGGCGATCAGTTTGGACACCAACTCCGTCGCCAGCTGGTCCGGGTCGGACACCGCCACATAACGGGGGTCGGGAACCACCGTCTTGCCGGTGGGGTCCACGAAATACAGCGTGTTGCGCTTGTAGGTGGCCTGAAACTGCTGCCAGTCCAAAAAAACTCCGTTGGGCAGCCGGTCGATGCGCCAGCCATCGGAGGTCTTGAGCAGCTCGATCGGCTCCGGGGACGGCAGTGCCCCCTCGGCGGTCTCGAAAACCCCCATGTCCGACAGCGAACCCAGCATGTCGGCTCGCATGGTGACCGCGACCCGGTCGGCGCTGCGGGTTTCGACGAACACCACGTTGTCGATCAGCAGCGCGCTGCCGGCGTCGTCCCAGGCGTCCGACGCCGACTGGGTGAGAAACTGCCGCGCGGCGCGGTGCCGGTTGGCCGGATCGGCTGTTGCCTTGAGGAATTCGCGCAGCAGCACGTCGGGGTCCATCCCCGGGGTGGGTTTGGGCAGCACCGACGGCGGCGGCGCCTGCACCGTGCCGATCGCCTGCGGCGCGGAGTTGCTGGGCACCCCGGCGCAGCCCGCCAACACGAGCACCGCGTTCATCAGGGCGACCAGCAACGCCACCGGAGTCGGCCGGCGCATCACCCGCTCCGCTCAGCATGTTCACGTGCCCGCTGCCGGCGCTCCCGGCGCTCGGCGGCGCTCACCGGTTTCATCGGCAGCGGGCTGGTGGTGACCTTGTGGCCGCGGACCAGCGGCAGCGTGAGCCGGAAGCAGGCACCCTTGCCGGGTTCGCCCCAGGCCTCCAGCCGGCCCTGGTGCAGCCGGGCGTCCTCGACACTGATCGCCAATCCCAGCCCGGTGCCACCGGAGCGGCGTACCCGCGACGGGTCGGCGCGCCAGAACCGGCTGAACACCAGCTTCTCCTCCCCCGGCCGCAACCCGACACCGTGATCGCGGACGGTGACCGCGACGGTGTCCGCGTCGGCGCCCATCCGGATCACCACCGGCTTGTGCTCGGCGTGGTCGATGGCGTTGGCGATCAGATTGCGCAGGATCCGTTCCACCCGTCGCGGATCGACCTCGGCGATCACCGGTTGGCCCGGAACGTTCACCCGGAGTTCGACGCCGGCCTCGGCGGCCAGATGACCGACGTTGTCCAGCGCGCTGTTCACCGTCGAGCGCAGGTCCACCGACTCCACCGACAACTCGGCCACGCCGGCGTCGTGCCGGGAGATCTCCAGCAGGTCGTTGAGCAGCGACTCGAACCGGTCGAGCTCACTGACCAGCAGCTCGGTGGAGCGCCGCAGCGACGGCTCCAGGTCTTCACTGTGATCGTGGATCAGGTCGGCCGCCATCCGCACCGTGGTCAGCGGGGTCCGCAGCTCGTGGCTGACGTCAGAGGTGAACCGGCGCTGCAGGTTGCCGAACTCCTCGAGCTGGGTGATCTGGCGCGACAGGCTCTCGGCCATGTCGTTGAACGACACCGCCAGCCGGGCCATGTCGTCTTCGCCGCGCACCGGCATCCGTTCGGACAGGTACCCCTCGGCGAACCGTTCGGCGATCCGCGAGGCCGACCGCACCGGCAGCACCACCTGGCGCGAGACCAGCAACGCGATTCCCGCCAGCAGCACCAGCAACACCAGGCCGCCGGTGGCGATGGTGCCGCGCACCATCGAGATGGTGTTGCGCTCGGTGCCCAGCGGGTAGATCAGGTAGAGCTCCAGGTTGGTGATCCGCGAGGTGGTCGGTGTCCCGATCACCAGCGCCGGGCCGGAGAACCCCTCCACGTGCACGGTGGCGTACTGGTAGCTGACCTGACCGGCCTTGACGAATTCGCGCAGTGCGGCCGGCACCTGCTCGACCGGCCCGGCGCTGGTCGCCGCACGCGGGCCCTCGCCGAGCACCACCAGCACCGCGTCGAACGCGCCGGCGGTTCCGCTGCCGGAGGCCGGGTCGGTCTTGCTCATCAGCGTGTTGCGGGCCAGTTGCAGGCTCGAGGTCAGCGACCGGGCCTCCTCACCGCCGACGATGCCGCCGGCCGTGACGCGGGCCCGCTCGATCTGTTCGGTGGCCGCGCGGACCTTGACGTCGAGCACCCGGTCGGTGATCTGGCTGGTCAGCACAAAGCCGAGCGCCAAGATGACCGCAGCCGACAATCCCATCGTCAGCACCACGACCCGCAGCTGCAGCGACCGCCGCCAGGCGACCTGCACCGCGCGGCGCAGCGTGTTCACGCCGAGCAGCAGGGGACCCGACCGCCGGGGGCGCCGTCTGGAGCTGAAGATCACTGGCGCCGCACCCCGGGGGGGATCACGGAGGTCCGGCCTTGTAACCCACTCCTCGAACGGTCAGCACCACGGTCGGATTCTCCGGGTCTTGCTCTACTTTGGCCCGCAGGCGCTGGACGTGCACGTTCACCAGCCGGGTGTCGGCCGGGTGCCGGTATCCCCAGACCTGTTCGAGGAGCACCTCACGAGTAAACACCTGGCGGGGTTTGCGTGCCAGCGCCACCAGCAGGTCGAACTCCAGCGGCGTCAGGGAGATCTGCTCACCGCCGCGGCTGACCTTGTGTGCCGGCACGTCGATGTCGATGTCGGCGATCGAGAGCATCTCGGCCGGCTCGTCGTCGTTGCGGCGCAGCCGCGCGCGCACCCGGGCCACCAGCTCCTTGGGCTTGAACGGCTTCATGATGTAGTCGTCGGCACCCGACTCCAGCCCGAGCACCACGTCGACGGTGTCGGTCTTGGCGGTGAGCATCACGATCGGCACCCCGGAGTCCTTGCGCAGCACCCGGCACACGTCGATGCCGTTCATGCCGGGCAGCATCAGGTCCAGCAGCACCAGATCGGGCCGCAGCTCGTGTACCGCGGTGAGCGCCTGGGTGCCGTCGCCGACGACCGCGGTGTCGAAACCCTCCCCGCGCAGCACGATGGTGAGCATCTCGGCCAGCGAAGCGTCGTCATCGACGACGAGAATCCTTTGCCTCATGGCGTACATGGTGTCATCAGATCGAGATAAAACCCTGCTACCACACGCGTGTTTCGCAGGTTAACCGCACAGCACGCCGGCGAGCTCGGCCGGCGAGACCGTCGGACCGGCCAGCTGCCACCGCCCGCCGAAGCCGGCGCGGGCCAACCGGCGGTACACCTCGCCGGTGCGGCGCTGCAGACCGTCGTCACGTTCGTAGCTGTCGCGGGCCCGGGCGGTGTCGTGCGTCTCGCGGTCGCGGGCACGCTGGGCGGCGAGCTCGGCAGGGACGTCGAGCAGCACCTGCCAGTCCGGCGCGGGCAGCCCGAGTCGCTCGAACTCCAGCTCGCGCACCCAGGCCACCACCTCGCCGTCGGCGTTTTGGCGCAGCCGGGCGGCGCTGTAGGCCGCACTGGAGGCCACATACCGGTCCAGGATCACCACGTCATGTTCGCGGCACAGCTCCCCGATCTGGTCTTTGGCCCCGGCCCGGTCCAGCGCGAACAGCATCGCCATCGCATACACCGAGTCCGCCAGGTCGCCGTGCCGGCCGCGCAGCGCCTCGGCGGCGACGTCGGCGGTCACCGAGAGGCCGTAGCGCGGGAAGGCCAGGCTGGCCACCGACTTCCCGGCGGCCCCGAACGCCGCGCGCAGCCCGTTGGTGAGGGTGTTCTTGCCGGCGCCGTCGATCCCTTCGATCGCGATCAGCACGGCGGGAAACCCCTCGCGAGCAGACATGAAAGCCCCCAAATTCCCGCGGAAATGGGGGCGTTCATGACTGCTCGGCAGCGAAAATCAGTACCGGTAGTGGTCCGGCTTGTAGGGGCCTTCGACGTCGACGCCGATGTACTCGGCCTGTTCCTTGGTCAGCTTGGTCAGCGTGCCGCCCAGGGCCTCGACGTGGATGCGGGCCACCTTCTCATCCAGGTGCTTGGGCAGCCGGTAGACCTCGTTGTCGTACTCGTCGCCCTTGGTCCACAGCTCGATCTGGGCGATGACCTGGTTGGAGAAGCTGTTGCTCATCACGAACGACGGGTGCCCGGTGGCGTTGCCCAGGTTGAGCAGCCGGCCCTCGCTCAGCACGATGATCGAGCGGCCGGTGTCAGGGAAGGTCCAGACGTCGACCTGCGGCTTCACGTTGTCGCGCACCGCGCCGGAGGTCTCCAGAGCGGCCATGTCGATCTCGTTGTCGAAGTGGCCGATGTTGCCCAGGATGGCCTGGTTCTTCATCGCCTTCATGTGCTCGAGGGTGATGATGTCCTTGTTGCCGGTAGTCGTGATGACGATGTCGGCCTCACCGATGGCCTGCTCGACGGTCTGCACGTCGTAGCCCTCCATCAGCGCCTGCAACGCGTTGATCGGGTCGATCTCGGTGACGGTCACCCGGGCACCCTGGCCCTTGAGGGACTCCGCACTGCCCTTGCCGACGTCACCGAAGCCGCAGACCAGCGCCTTCTTGCCGCCGATCAGCGCGTCGGTGCCGCGGTTGATGCCGTCGATCAGCGAGTGCCGGCAGCCGTACTTGTTGTCGAACTTGCTCTTGGTGACCGAGTCGTTGACGTTGATCGCCGGGAACACCAGCTCGCCGGCGGCGGCCAGCTGGTACAGCCGCAGCACGCCGGTGGTGGTCTCCTCGGTGACGCCCCGAACCGACTCGGCGATCTTGGTCCACTTGGTTTTGTCGGTCTCGAAACGCTCACGCAGCGTGTTCAGGAAAACCTTCCACTCGTGCGAGTCGCCGTCCTCGGCGGGCGGCACCACACCGGCCTTCTCGTACTGGGCGCCGCGCAGCACCATCATGGTGGCGTCGCCGCCGTCGTCGAGGATCATATTGGCAGGAGCGTCCGGCCACGTTAATGCCTGCTCGGCGCACCACCAGTACTCCTCGAGGCTCTCGCCCTTCCAGGCGAACACCGGGGTGCCCTTGGGCTCCTCGACGGTGCCGTGGGGGCCGACGACGACCGCGGCGGCGGCGTGGTCCTGGGTGGAGAAGATGTTGCACGACGCCCACCGGACCTCGGCGCCGAGGTCGACCAGGGTCTCGATGAGCACGGCGGTCTGGATGGTCATGTGCAGCGACCCGGTGATGCGAGCGCCCTTGAGCGGGTTGACGCCGTGGTACTCCTCGCGCAGCGCCATCAGGCCGGGCATCTCGTGCTCGGCCAGCCGGATCTCCTTGCGGCCGTAGTCGGCCAGCGACAAGTCGGCGACCTTGTAGTCGATGCCGTTGCGGCTGTCTGCGGTCAAACTCATCAGTGCGCCCCTGTAGGTTCGGTGAAATCAGCTCCGCTACAAGCTACCGGCGGGAAGCCGAGTCTGCTCGAGCGGGTCAATCGATGTCGACGACCCCATAGGTCTCGGCTGCCGGGGTGAACAATCGGGCCAGGTCAGCGGCCACATCGTGGTCGGCTTCGGGCGGCATCGAGACATAGCTCATGGCCAGCCGGACGATGGCCCGGGCCAGGATTCCGGCGTCTTCCTCGCTGGCCTTGACCCAGCTGTGCATGAACGACGAGGTGAGCCGTGCCGAGCAGCGGGTGATGATCGGCCCGCTGTCGGTGGTGATGATCTGCAGCAGGTCCGGCTTGGCGGCGCCGGTCAGCAGCGAGATCACCAGCGGGTCGGCGGCCGAGGAGGAGAAGAAGGACCGGAATCCCTCCAGGAACGCGGCGTGGACGTCGCCGACGTTGTCGTAGATGGCGCGCTCGACGGCGTCGACGAGCCGGTCGGCCAGCCTGATCGCGTAGCCCTGCGCCAAGCCCTGACGGGAGCCGAACTCGTTGTAGATGGTCTGCCGGCTGACCCCGGCCGCCTCAGCTACCGCGGCGAGCGTGATCGACGACCAGTCCCGGCTGGTCAGCAGCTCCCGCATCGCGTCGAGGACCGAGTCGCGCAGCAGCGCCCGGGACGCCTCGGCGTAGGGGACGCGTTTCACCACCGCGAGAGTAGCGGGTGTCACGCTTGGACCTGCTCGAAGTCCAGCTTCTCGCGTACCGCGCAGTCCGGGCAGCACCAGTCGTCGGGCACCTGCGCCCACGGGGTGCCGGCTGGAAAGCCTTCGCGGGGCGCGCCGACGGCCTCGTCGTAGCAATAGTCGCAGCCCGGGCAGCGGTAGCTCGCCATCACGCGGCCGCCGGTTCGTCCAGGGGCGCACCGTAGCGGGCCAGGATCTTCGCCCGCCGGCGCGGCTCGATGTTGACCCGGGTGATGTCGCCGTCGTAGTGGGCCAGCACCCGGTGGTCCATCAGCCGCCGCCACAACGGCGGGAGGTACGTCAGCCCGATCAGCGTGGCGTACCCGCTGGGCAGGTTCGGCGCCTCGGCCATGCTGCGCAGCGTCTGGTAGCGCCGCGTCGGGTTGGCGTGGTGATCGCTGTGCCGCTGCAGGTGGTAGAGGAACAGGTTGGTCACCAGGTGGTCGGAGTTCCAGCTGTGTTCGGGTGTGCAGCGCTCGTAGCGACCGTTGGCGCGGGTGCCGCGCAGCAGGCCGTAGTGCTCGATGTAGTTCACCGATTCCAGCAGCGAGAAGCCATAGCCGGCCTGGATGATCACGAACGGGATCAGCGCCGGGCCGAACACCGCGATCAGCACACCCCACAGCACCACCGACATCAGCCAGGCGTTGACCACGTCGTTGGATAGCCAGGTTCTCGGATCCGCCGGGTTCTTGTCGAGCCGGCGCAGCCGCGCGGCCTCCAGCTGCCAGGCCGAACGCAACCCGCCGAACACGCTGCGCGGCAAGAACTCCCAGAACGTCTCACCGAACCGTCCCGACGCGGGGTCTTCCGGAGTGGCCACCCGCACATGGTGGCCGCGATTGTGCTCGATGTAGAAGTGGCCGTAGCAGACCTGGGCCAGGGTGATCTTCGCCAGCCACCGCTCCAGCCGATCCTTCTTGTGCCCCAGCTCGTGTGCGGTGTTGATGCCGACGCCGCCCAGGGTTCCCACCGACAGCGCCAGCCCGATCTTGGCGAACCAGTTGAGAGACCCCTCGACTCCCAGCCAGCTCAGATCGGTTGCGGTGAACAGGTAGGCGCCCATGACGACGCTGGCGTACTGGCACGGGATGTAGGCGTAGGTGCAGTAGCGGTAGTACCGGTCGCTCTCGAGCTGCGCCATCAGCTCGTCGGGCGGATTCTGACCGTCGGCGCCGAACCGCAGATCCAGCGCCGGCAACAGGATGTAAACCAGGATCGGCCCGATCCAGAACGGCAGCTGGGCGGCGACGTGCCAGCCGAGCCGGTTCATCGCCCAGATCATCGGCAGCATGGTGAACAGCAGTGTCGGGGCGATCAGGCCCATCAGCCACAGGTAGCGCTTCTTGTCCCGCCAGATCTCCACCTCGG
Organism: Mycolicibacter senuensis; assembly: GCF_003284925.1. GTDB lineage: Bacteria > Actinomycetota > Actinomycetes > Mycobacteriales > Mycobacteriaceae > Mycobacterium > Mycobacterium algericum_A. The sequence goes on along the minus strand of NZ_QMEX01000063.1, from coordinate 4,160 downwards.
TGCTCAAATTCCCGCCTCCTTGTGAGTTCAACCACCGTCGCGCATGGACATTACCCCGCGATTCGTCCGGGGTCTAGACATTCGACGGTAATTTGTACACGTGCGTTCGGTGCAATGGCATCCGCGCAGCCGTATAACTTTGAGTGCACAACGCACTCACGGATGGGCACCACCGCGATGATGACTGCAGGGCCGGAGGCGGATTCGCGGCCGCCCACAGCGCTGCGACTCGGCGCCCACTACGCCGCCGGACTGGCGTTCGCACAACTGCTCACCAGCACCGAAGCGATCGCGGTGGTGATGTCGCTGAGCGGTGAGCCCCACAGCGGCACCGGTATCTGGCGCTCGGATTACCTGGTCCTGACCGTGGTGCTCGTCGCGCTCAGCACGCTCAGCGTGGCCATCGCGGGCACCGCCAGCATCGCCCCCACGCTGCGCTGGTACACCGCCGGACAACAGCCCGACGCCGCGCAGCGCCGCGCGGCCCTGCACATCGTGCGCCGGCAGTCGGCGGTCGTGTTCGGCACCTGGGTGATCGGCGGCGCGATCGGCCTGGCCACCGTGCGCTCGAGTGACGCCGGGATGATCGTGTTGCAGAGCCTGGTCGTCGTCTTCGGTGGAACCGCCACGGTGAGCACCAGCATGCTCTTCACCCACCGCACGTTTCGGCCGATCGTGGCCGCGGCCTGGCGGGAGACCGAGATCCGCGAGAACGCTCCCGGCGTGCTGCCGCGGCTGGTCACCATGTGGTTCATCACCAGCGCGCTGCCCGCGGCGGCGATCGTGGTGCTGATCGTCTGCCGCCGGATGGGCTGGGTCATCGACCGCGACGCCTCGGTGGAGATCCCGGTGCTGGTGCTGTGCCTGGTGGCGGTGCTGCTCGGGATGCGCGCCATGATCCTGGTGGCCCGCTCGATCTCCGATCCGGTCGGCGAGGTGGTGCGCGCGATGGCCCGGGTCCAGCACGGCGAGCGGGACGTCGCCGTCGGCGTCTACGAGCACTCCGAGATCGGCCGGTTGCAAACCGGGTTCAACAGCATGGTGGCCGGCCTGCGCGAACGCGACCGGCTGCGGGATCTCTTCGGCCGGCACGTCGGCCCGGAGGTGGCCCGGCTGGCGGTGGAGCGGGATCTCGCGCTGTCGGGGCAGGTGCAGGACGCGGCGATCCTGTTCATCGACCTGACGGGCTCGACCGAACTGGCGGCCACGCACCCGCCCGATGAGGTCGCCGCGGTGCTCAACGACTTCTTCCGCATCGTGGTGGCCGCCGTCGACGCACGGCACGGCTCGATCAACAAGTTCCAGGGCGACGCGGCGCTGGCGGTGTTCGGCGCCCCGGTCGCCTCCGACGGCGCGGCCGCAGCGGCGCTGGCCACCGCCCGGACCCTGCTCACCCAACTGCGGCGGCTGCCGTTGGTGGACTTCGGCATCGGCGTCTCGGCCGGGCCGGTGTTCGCCGGCAACATCGGCAGCGAGAACCGCTACGAGTACACCGTGGTGGGTGACGCCGTCAACGAGGCCGCGCGGCTGGCCGATCGCGCCAAGACCGTCGCCGCCCGCGCGCTGTGTTCCCAGACGGCACTGGAATGGGCCGACGACGACGAACGGGCGCGGTGGGCGACGCACGCAACGGCGGTGTTGCGCGGCCGCTCCGAACCCACCGTGATGTCCATGCCGGCCGGCGAGCCGACCCCGGTGCCGGCCACCGGGATGTGACCCAGCTCCCACCGTCATGTCACACTCTGGGCATGGTTTACGAGATCGCCCGCCCTCAGATCGAGGGCAAGATAGCCGTCGGTGAAGACCGTCAGCTCGGCTTCGCCGAGTTCGGCGCCCCGCACGGCCGGGCGATGTTCTGGCTGCACGGCACCCCGGGTGCGCGGCGACAGATCCCGGTCGAGGCGCGGGTCGTCGCCAAGGAGGCCGGCATCCGGCTGATCGGGGTGGACCGGCCCGGCATCGGCTCCTCCACGCCGTATCAGTACGAGACGGTGTCGCAGTTCGCCGACGATCTGCGCGCCGTGGCCGACACGCTCGGCATCGACAAGATGGCGGTCATCGGGCTGTCCGGCGGCGGCCCGTACACCCTGGCGTGCGCCGCGGCGATGCCCGAGCGGGTGGTGGCCGCCGGGATTCTGGGCGGCGTCGCCCCGGCCGTGGGCCCCGATGCCATCGACAGCGGCCTGATGACGCTGGCCCGGATCGCCGAGCCGGTGCTGCAGCGCGCCGGGCGCCCGATCGGCATCCTGGCCACCGGCCTGATCCGGATGATCCGGCCGGTCGCCGAACCGGCGCTGGAGCTCTACGCCCTGATCTCCCCGGAGGGCGACCGCCGGTTGCTGGCCCGGCCGGAGTTCAAGGCGATGTTCCTCGACGACCTGCTCCACGGCTCCCGCAAGCAGCTTGCCGCGCCCATCGCCGACGCCGTGTTGTTCGCCCGGTACTGGGGTTTCCGGCTCGAGGAGGTGAAGGTGCCGGTGCACTGGTGGCACGGGGATGCCGACCACATCGTCCCGTTCGCCCACGGCGAGCACGCGGTCTCGCTGCTGCCCGACGCGCAGCTCCACCCGCTGCCCGGCGAGAGTCATCTGGCCGGACTGGGGCGCGCGGAGGAGATTCTGCGCACCATGTCGCAGGTCTGGGACGACGCCGAGGCGCGCTGACTCACGCCATGACCGCACCTCAATCGATCAGGGAGTTGTTCGACCAGCTCGGCCTGCAAGAAGTGCCGTCGGCCGATGACACCCTGACCATGGAGATGCCGGTCGATGAGCGGGTGGTCAACACCGCCGGCGGGCTGCAGGGCGGCTTGATCGCCACCATGGCCGACGTGGCCGCCGGGCAGCTCGCCGCGCGCAGCACCGCGTTCGGCAACGGCATCGCCACCACGGATCTGTTCATCCGGTATCTGCGGCCGATCAAGATCGGGCCGGCCCGTGCCGTGGCGGCCATCCTGCGCACCGGCCGGCGCTCGGTGGTGGTCCAGGTCGACATCTACCGCGGCAACGACGACCAGCTCGCGGCCACCGCGACGGTGAACTTCGCCGCCATCGATCTGCCGGGCTGAGCTCCGGGCACGCCGCGCTGATTGCGTCACTTAGCTAAACAACCTAATATTTGGACACATGTCCAGACAGCCAGCCGATGATGTCGAGCGCCTGCGGATCGCGCTGCTGTCTTATCGCAGCAAGGAGCACTGCGGCGGTCAGGGTGTCTACGTACGCCATCTGAGCCGGGGGCTCGCCGAGCTCGGCCATCACGTCGAGGTGTTCTCCGGGCAGCCCTACCCCGAGCGGCTCGACCCGGCGGTGCAGTTGCGCGAGGTGCCCAGCCTGGACCTGTACCGCGAACCGGACCCCTTCCGGGTGCCGCGGCCCAGCGAGATCCGCAGCCGCATCGACCTGCTGGAGCTGACCACCATGTGGACCGCCGGGTTCCCGGAGCCGCGCACCTTCAGCTTGCGCGTCGCCCGGCTGCTCGCCGCCCGCCGCGACGACTTCGACGTCGTCCACGACAACCAGTGCCTCGGCACCGGCCTGCTGCAGATCGCGGCGACCGGGCTGCCGGTGGTGGCCACCGTGCACCATCCGATCACCCGCGACCGGCGGCTGGATCTGGCCGCCGCGCCGTGGTGGCGCAAGCCGGCGGTGCACCGCTGGTACGGGTTCGCCGAGATGCAGAAGCGGGTGGCCCGCCGGCTCCCCGAGCTGCTGACCGTCTCGAGCACCTCGGCCGCCGACATCGCCACCGACTTCGAGGTGGATCCGGTACGGCTCAGGGTGGTCCCGCTGGGGGTGGACACCGAGGTGTTCCGACCCCGCGAAGGGCCGCGGGTCGCCGGGCGCATCGTGGCGATCGCCAGCGCCGACGTGCCGCTCAAGGGGGTGGCGCATCTGCTGGCGGCGGTCGCCGAACTGCGCACCGAGCGCGACGTGGAGCTGCAGCTGGTGGCCAAGCTGGAACGGGGCGGGGTGACCGAGAAGCTCATCGCCGAACTCGGCATCGCCGACATCGTGACGGTCTCCAGCGGCCTGACCGACGCCGAACTGGCGGCGGTGCTGGCTGCTGCCGAACTGGTCTGCATCCCCTCGCTCTACGAGGGGTTCTCGTTGCCGGCGGTGGAGGCGATGGCCAGCGGCACCCCGGTGGTGGCCAGCCGG
>NZ_QMEX01000062.1 GCF_003284925.1 Mycolicibacter senuensis | reverse complement strand
GCCGGCCCGCTGCCCGCGGATTCCGCTTGGCCCGGACCGCTGCCCGGGTGCCCCGGCTCATTCGGTGCGCTCACTGACGCTCCTTACCTCCCCGAGCCGCCCCGCGGTCCGGATTTTCTCGTTCAGCTATCCGAGTCCTCGTCGACCGCTTCTACGTCGGCGTTCCGTGCGATCGCTATCAGTGTGTCGCCCTCACCCAGGTTCATCAACCGAACGCCCTTGGTCTGGCGCCCGGCCTTGCGAACCTGCCGCGCCGCGGTCCGGATCACCCCGCCCCCGGAGGTGATCGCGTAAAGCTCACTGTCATCGTCGACAATCAACGCCCCGACCAGCCGGCCCCGCTTGGGATCGTACTGAATGGTCAGGATGCCCTTGCCGCCGCGACCCTGGGCGGTGTACTCCTCGATCGCGGTTCGCTTGGCGTAGCCGCCGGCGGTGGCCACCAGCAGGTAGGTGTCATCGCGGACCACATTGAGCGACAGCAGCCGGTCATCGGCGTTGAACCGCATGCCCTGCACGCCGGAGGTGGCCCGGCCCATCGGGCGCAGCGCCTCGTCGGTCGCCGAGAACCGGATGGACTGCCCATTGGCCGAGACCAGCAGCAGATCGTCCTCGGCGGAGCACAACACCGCGCCGACCAGCTCGTCGCCCTCGCGCAGGTTGATCGCGACGATCCCACCGGACCGGTTCGAATCGAAGTCGGTCAGCTTGGACTTCTTGACCAGGCCGTTGCGGGTGGCCAGCACCAGGTACGGCGCGTCCTCGTAGCTCTTGATCTGGATGACCTGGGCGATGCGCTCCTCGGGCTGGAAGGCCAACAGGTTGGCGACGTGCTGGCCGCGAGCGGTGCGCAGCGCCTCCGGCAGGTCGTAGGCCTTGGCGCGGTACACCCGGCCCTGCGTGGTGAAGAACAGGATCCAGTCGTGGGTCGAGCAGACGAAGAAGTGCGCCACGATGTCGTCCTGCTTGAGCCCGGCGCCCTGCACGCCCTTGCCGCCGCGCTTCTGGCTGCGGTACAGGTCGGTCTTGGTGCGCTTGGCGTAGCCGGTTTCGGTGATCGTGACGACGACGTCCTCGCGGGCGATCAGATCCTCGTCGGCGACATCGCCGTCGGCGGCGATGATCCGGGTACGACGGTCGTCACCGTACTTTTCGACGAGCTCGCCGAGTTCCTGCTGCACGATCGCGCGCTGCCGCTCCGGCTTGGCGAGGATGTCTTCCAGGTCGGCGATCTCGGCCTCGATCTTGGCCAGGTCGTCGATGATCTTCTGGCGCTCCAGCGCGGCCAGCCGCCGCAGCTGCATGTCCAGGATCGCTTGCGCCTGGATCTCATCGATGTCGAGGAGGTTGATCAGGCCCTGACGTGCCACGTCGACGGTCTCGGACGCCCGGATCAGTGCGATCACCTCGTCGAGGGCGTCGAGCGCCTTGACCAGGCCGCGCAGGATGTGCGCGCGTTCGTTGGCCTTGCGCAGCCGGTAGGTGGTGCGCCGCACGATCACATCGAGTTGGTGGGCAACGTAGTGGCGGATCATCTGATCCAGTCGCAGGGTGCGCGGCACCCCGTCGACGATCGAGAGCATGTTGGCGCCGAAGCTCGTCTGCAGCTGGGTGTGCTTGTAGAGGTTGTTCAGCACCACCTTGGCCACGGCGTCGCGCTTGACCTCGACGACGATGCGCAGCCCCACCCGGTCGCTGCTCTGGTCCTCGATGTTGGCGATACCGACGAGTTTCCCGTCGCGCACCTGGTCGGCGATCGACGTGATGAAGTTGTCGTGGTTCACCTGGTAGGGCAGTTCGGTGATGACCAGCAGTGCCCGCCCGCGGGCATCCTCCTCGATCTCGACCACCCCGCGCATCCGGATGGATCCGCGCCCGGTCCGGTAGGCGTCGCCGATGCCCTGCGATCCGACGATCAGCCCCGAGGTGGGGAAGTCCGGGCCCTTGACCCGCTCCATCACCGCTTCCAGGGTGGTCTCTTCGTCGGCGTCGTGGTTGTCCAGGCACCAGAACACCGCTTCGGCCAGTTCACGCAGGTTGTGCGGCGGGATGTTGGTCGCCATGCCGACCGCGATGCCGCCGGACCCGTTGGCCAGCAGGTTCGGGAACCGGCTGGGCAGCACGGTCGGCTCTTGCACCCGGCCGTCGTAGTTCGGGACGAAATCGACGGTCTCCTCGTCGATTTCACGCAGCATCTCCATGGCCAACGGGGTCAGGCGAGCCTCGGTGTTGTGGCTGACGAACCCGTTGGTGATGAAGGCGTGGTCCTCGGTGTCCACCCGCAGGCTGTAGACGGGCTGAACGCCGGCATCGGTGACCGAGGCGACCTCGGCGTAGTAGAACCGCCCGTCGGTGAGCTCGGAAGCGATCGCGCGGACGTCCGGGTCGGCGATACGCGAAAGGATCTCCGCGCTATCGCGCCGCCATCGAGCGAGCCGGTCGATGTTGTGGCGGTTCAGCCAGTCCTTGTCGACCCAGCGGCCACCGCCTTGCGTGCGGATGAACGAACCCAGGCCCGGAACGTGGTCATCGTCCATACCGGCGCATGGCGGCAGCGACGACAGCATGCCGACCAGCTTCTGCTGTTTGGCGCCGCCGAAGCCGACCTGGCTCGCGAACAGCTCAGCTTGCCCGCGGTTGGTTATGACAACCTTGTGTTCGCCGCTGGCGTGCCGGTACCGCTTGGAGATCACCCCCAACTCGAGCAGCATCTGCTGCACGTCCTTGGCAAGGGGTTGGCTGCGGGTGGAGTACGACACCTGGATCCCGTTACGCGGTAGCGACGAGCAGGAACCGTCTCCTTCGAACAGCGCCCGCAGGAACACCCGCTTGACAGCCGCCGGCGAACGCCAGATCCATTCCGGTATCGACTTCCCCGCCGACCGCTGCCCGACGAGTTCCGCCAGCCGTGACTCCTTCAAGTCGGAAAGATCGTGGACATCGAGTTCATGCAGCAGCGACCCCGACTTGATCGGGCGATGCGATACAGACCGCGGGCCGCCCACGACCGCGTCGTAGGCCGTCACCACCATCTCGAAGTAATCAGCGTCGAGGTTGTTCAAGCCGGCTCGGCCCTCGGAGACGACGCCCTCGCTGAGGAAGGCGCCGGCCAGCAGCGCTTCCATAGTCGGCTGCCAGTCGGCGGGCCCGAACTCGGCCGGCGGGGTCCGTTGCAGCGCAACGCGATCACCCGGCCGTATTTCCTCGACCAACTTCCACAGCAGGGTCGGAACGCCCGCGACGTCCACCAGGCACAACAACGGGTGGTTCGCCGTACCGGTTACTTCGTAACCCTCGGCGGTCCGCACCGTGTAGGTCTGATGCTCACCGGAGTGGAACAGTCGGTCTGCGGCCACCGGGTTGCCGTGCCGGTCCATGACCTTCAACTCAACGATGTTGTCGGAGTTGGGTCGGGCGTCACCGACGACATCACCGATCCGTACGGCCTGCCCAAAAGGCAACCGCACCAAAGCCTCCGCGGTGACGCAGTAACGCATCGCGGCCGGCGGGTCGTTGCCCGGCGAACCGAAGTTGCCCTGGCCGTCGACCAGCGGGTAGCGCAGCGACCACGGCTGGGCCATCCGCACCAGGGTGTCGTAGATCGACGAGTCACCGTGCGGGTGGTAGTTACCCATCGTCTCGGCGACCGAGCGGGCCGACTTGGCGTGGCCGCGATCCGGGCGGAACCCGGAGTCGAACATCGCGTAGAGCACCCGCCGGTGCACCGGCTTGAGGCCGTCGCGGACCTCGGGCAGCGCACGGCCCACGATCACGCTCATCGCGTAGTCGATGTAGCTGCGCTGCATCTCCTGCTGGATGTCGACCGGTTCGATCCGGTCCACCGAGTCGTCTCCGGGTGGCAGCGTGGTGTCTGTCATCTGTTCCTCGTTCAGTCAGCGGTCAGGCAGGTCGGATGGCGCCGGCGTCGCGACACATCCCTAAACGTCCAGGAAGCGAACGTCTTTGGCGTTGCGTGTGATGAAGCTGCGCCGAGCCTCGACGTCCTCGCCCATCAGGATCGAGAAGAGTTCGTCGGCCGCGGCGGCATCGTCGAGGGTGACCTGACGCAGCACCCGCACCGTCGGGTCCATCGTGGTCTCCCACAACTCCTTGGCATCCATCTCACCCAGGCCCTTGTACCGCTGAATGCCGTCTTCGGTGTTGATCTTCTTGCCGGCGGCCTTGCCCGCCTCGAGCAGGCCGTCGCGTTCCCGGTCGGAATAGGCGAATTCGGGCTCAGCGCCGCGCTGCCACTTGAGTTTGTACAGCGGCGGCTGCGCCAAGAAGACGTGGCCGTTCTCGATGAGGGGCCGCATGAAACGGAACAGCAGCGTCAGCAGCAGGGTGGCGATGTGCTGGCCGTCGACGTCGGCGTCGGCCATCAGCACGATCTTGTGGTAGCGCAGCTTGGAGATATCGAATTCGTCGTGGATACCGGTGCCCAGCGCGGTGATGATCGCCTGGACTTCGTTGTTCTTGAGCACCCGGTCGATCCGAGCCTTTTCGACGTTGATGATCTTGCCGCGCAACGGCAGAATCGCCTGGAACATCGAGTCGCGTCCGCTCTTGGCCGAGCCGCCCGCCGAATCCCCTTCCACCACATATAGTTCGCACTTGGTGGGGTCATTCGAGCGACAGTCGGCCAGCTTGCCGGGCAACCCGCCCAGATCCGTGGCGCTCTTGCGGCGCACCAACGCCCGGGCTTTACGCGCGGCCTCGCGCGCCTGCGCCGAGGACACCGCTTTGTTGATGACCACCTTGGCTTCGGCCGGGTTGGCCTCGAACCAGTGGCTGAGCTCCTCATTGCAGACCTTCTGCACGAACGACTTCACCTCGGTGTTGCCCAGTTTCGTCTTGGTCTGGCCCTCGAACTGCGGCTGGGACACCTTGACCGAGATGACCGCCGCCAGGCCTTCGCGGATGTCCTCCCCGGTGAGGTTGGGGTCCTTGTCCTTGAGCAGCTTCTTGTCTTTGGCGTATTTGTTGACCACGCTGGTCAGCGCCGAGCGGAATCCCTCTTCGTGGGTGCCACCCTCGGCGGTGTTGATGGTGTTGGCGAAGGTGTGGACCGATTCGGAGTAGCCGCCGTTCCACTGCATGGCGATCTCGACTTCGTGTCCGGTTCCCTTGCCGTCGAAGTCGATGATGGTCGGGTGGATCGGGGTCTTGGTGCGGTTGATGTGCGCGACGAAGTCACGCAGGCCACCGGGATAGTGGAAGACGCGGTGCTTGACCTTGTGCGGCGCCTGGGCTTCGGCGGCCTTGTCCTCGGCGGACTTCGGCGCTTCGGCGGTGTCGCTGACGACCTCGTCGACGACTTCTTCGGTCCGGACCCGCTCATCGGTGAGCTCGATGGTCAGGCCCTTGTTGAGGAACGCCATCTCCTGCAACCGCCGCGCTACGGTCTCGAAGTCGTAGTTGGTGGTCTCGAAGACGTCCGGGTCCGCCCAGAACCGGATGGTGGTACCGGACTTCGTGGTCTTGTCGCCCTTCTTCAGCGTTCCGGGGAGCGACTTGTCATAGGTCTGGAACCACTCGTGACCATCGACGCAGATATCGGCTTCCAGCCGGGTCGACAGCGCGTTGACCACCGAGACGCCGACGCCGTGCAGGCCACCGGAGACGCTGTAGGCGCCCTCTTCGAACTTCCCACCGGCGTGCAGGACGGTCATCACGACGTCGACGGTCGGAATTCCGGTGGCGTGCATGGCCACCGGGATGCCACGGCCGTCATCGGTGACCTCGACGCCGCCGTCTTCGAGGATGCGCACCGCGACCTTGCTGGCGTAGCCGGCCATCGCCTCATCGACGGCGTTGTCGACGACCTCCCAGATCAGGTGATGCAGGCCGCGTTCACCCGTGGAGCCGATGTACATACCGGGTCGTTTGCGGACGGCTTCGAGGCCTTCGAGAACCTTGATCGAATCGGCACCATACTTGTTTTGGGCAGCCACGGTCGGGGAGCTCTCCTCAAGGTCTCGAGCAAGCATTCGGCGCACCACATCACCGGATGCGCGGGGGATACCCGAACAGTCTACCGTGACCCGGCCACGGCGGGTATTTTCTCAGGGCGTTTCCACCCATCTGGTTGCGCCGTGGCGTCGATATCGCGGTCGACCATGTGTCCGGCCGGTGGCCGGAGCGTTTTTTGTGCTCGTAGGGCTTCTGAGACGCAGCCCTGGCGAGTGTCGGCCGACCCGGCCCGGCTATCCGTAGGTGTCGCGCGGCCCGCGGCCCGAAACGTGCAGCGGTCCCTTACGCCACGACGGCGCGGTGGGCCCGGTGATCTTCAGCGTTGTCACCACCCCTTCACCGACGGCGGCGGCGATCTTGGCCAACAGCTGACGCTGTACCAGCCGCAGCTGCGTGGCCCAGGCCGTCGATTCGGCCGACACGCTCAGCACGCCTTGCGACAGCCTGGTCGGCGTCGCGTGTGAAGCGATGTCCTCACCGACCACCGAGCGCCATCGACCCAGGACCGTACCCTCGGCGACCTGCGCCGACCAGCCGCGTGACTGCGCGAGATCGCGGGTGGCAGCGCCCAAGGTCTGCGGGTCGCGGGCATCCGGTCCCGGCCCCGACCACCGGCGGCGGCCACCGCCACCGCCCGGTGCACGCCGGCGTAACGGTGCCCGGCGCCCCTGTCCGACATCCTTGCCCTGGCTGCGCGCCGCTTCGCGCGCTTCGGCCAACGTCCGCCGGACCAGATCCATGCCGGTGAGCCCGGCCAGATGCGCCGGTGGTTGCAGCTCCGGCAACTCGGAATCATTCATGACTCAGCCCCGATCAGTTCCGACACCCTGCCGGTATCGTCCTCGGCCACCGCGATCCGGATCTGGCGGGCCTGCCAGTCCGCCGGGACGTCGTCGGCCACGGCGGCGGTGATCAGCACCTGCTCGGCGGCGGCGGCGACGTCGGCGAGTGCGCGGCGGCGAGCCGTGTCCAGCTCAGCGAACACGTCGTCGAGCAGCAACACCGGCTCGGCCCCTTCGCTGCGCAGCAGTTGATAAGCCGCCAACCGCAGCGACAGCGCCATCGACCACGATTCCCCGTGGCTGGCAAAGCCTTTCACCGGCCGATCACCCAGGCGCAGTTCCAGCTCGTCGCGGTGGGGACCGACCAGACACACACCGCGTTCCAATTCCGCACGGCGCCGCTGCGCCAGTTCCGCCAGCAGCAGCTCTTGTAGCTCGGCCAGGCTTGCACTCGCTGCCTCGGGGGGAACCTCCAATTTGGGGCGATAGGCAACCGCTGCGGTCCTGGTCCCCGGGGCAAGCAGTTGATAGGCCTTTTCGACTTCCGGAGCCAACTGGTCGACCAGCTCGATCCGGGCGGCCATCAGCTCTGCGCCATGCGCTGCCAACTGAGCATCCCAGGCGTCGAGGGTGTCCAGCACCGACCGGTCACCGCGGTGCAGCGCACCCGAGGCGCTCTTGAGCAGCGCGGTGCGCTGACGCAGCGCCTTGTCATAGTCGGCACGCACCGCGGCGATCCGCGGCCGGCGCACACTGGCCAGTTCGTCGAGGTAACGGCGTCGCTCACCGGGATCCCCTCGCACCAGCGCCAGGTCTTCCGGGGCGAACAACACCGCTCGCAGCACGCCGACGACCTCGCGGGGGTGGCGCACCGGGGCCCGGTTGAGCCGGACCTTGTTGGCACGCCCGGCGGCGATCTCCAGATCCACCGCCAGCTCGCGACCTTCGTTGACGACGATGGTCGACACCACTGCGCGCTCGGCGCCGGATCTGATCAGTGGGGCGTCGGTGGCCACCCGATGTGACCCGAGGGTCGCCGAATACCACAGCGCTTCAACAAGATTGGTTTTGCCATACCCGTTCGCGCCGACCAGTACCGTCGCGCCCGGCTCCAGTTCGAGGTCGACGTGCGCCCAGGACCGGAAATCTCGCAGGCCCAGGTGGCGGACATACACCGCGAAACCACCCCTCCAGTCGTGGCGGCCGCGCCGGTCAGCCCGGCAGGCGAACCGGCATCAACAGGTAGACGTAGTCCGACGGTACCGCCGGGAACGGACCCGCGCCGCTCAGCGCAGGTTCGTCGTCACCGGCCGGTCGCAGCACGGCCGGCTTTTTGGGATCGGTGAATCCCATCGAGACCTTCGCACTGTGCAGCGAGCCCAGCCCATCGGTCAGATAGGTCGGGTTGAAGGCGATGGTCAGCGGCTCGCCGGCGAAGTCGACCGGCAGGTCCTCCTCGGCGCGCCCGACATCGTCCGCGCCGGCGGACAACCGCAGCGTTCCCTCGGACAACTCCATGCGAACCTGCGCTCCGCGGTCGGCGACCAGGGCGACACGCTTGATCGCCTCGGTCAGCTCCGCCACCCCGATGGTGGCGACCGCAAGGTGTTCGCTGGGCAGCAGCTGGCGGAATTTCGGGAATTCGGCGTCCAGCAAGCGGGTGGTGCTGCGCTTGCCGGCACTGCTGATGCCCAGCAGACCTTCGCTGCCCACCGACGGGCCCGCACCCAGGGCCAGATGCACCTCGGTGCCGTCACCGCTGGCCTTGGCCGCTTCGGCGAGCGTCTTGGCCGGGACCAGCACCGCCGCTTCGGTACCGGGCGCCGCCGACCAGGTCAGTTCGCGGACCGCCAGACGGAACCGGTCCGTGGCCGCCAAAACCACTGTGTTTCCCGAAATCTCGACACGGATACCGGTCAACATCGGCAGCGTGTCATCCCGCCCGGCCGCCACCGCCACCTGGCCGATCGCCTCGGCGAACAGGTCCGCGGGCAACGTCCCGGTCTCCTCGGGCAACGTCGGCAGCGTGGGGTAATCCTCGACGGTCATGGTCGGCAACGAGAACCGGGCGTTGCCGCACCTCAACGACACCCGGGTCGCTTCGACCTGCACCTCGACCGGCTTGGCCGGCAGCGCCCTGGTGATATCCGACAGCAGCCGTCCGGATACCAAAACGCTTCCTGGCGAAGCGATCTCGGCCGCAAGTTGGACCTCTGCGGAGACCTCGTAATCGAACCCGGAAACCGTCAAACCGTTGTCCGACCCGGTCAGCAGCACTCCGGCCAACAACGGCACGGTGGGCCGGGCCGGCAGGGATTTCGCCACCCACGCCACCGCATCCGCGAAGTCATCCCGGTCCAGGCGGAATCTCAAGTCGGTCAGACCCGCGTTTGTGGTCGCCGCGTCCATAGCGTCCTCTCGTCACCCCGTTATCGAGCTCTACCCCGCGGCGACCGGTGAACATCCCACCTGCGGCCGTGCAACGCCCTCGACAAAAGCGCAAGGGCGGTAGGTCACCAACCGTAGAGCCTAGAAGCCCTTCGTGAAAGTTAATCGAGGACACCCGTGGTTGCCCCGGCGTTCCGGTCGGGGTGGGTGGTGGCTGGTTGTGAACAGGCCGCCTGGGCGCGAATCCCCAACAGCTGTTTTTGAAAGGAAACCGATGAAGAGAACTGAGTATTAGTAGTAAGGCCTGTGCATGCTGGGTACAACCCGGCATCGTCGCTGCTGAACAGGGCGATCGGGTTGGGGACCAACCGTGAATAACACGCCGAGCGGCAGCGGGCCGGCTGTGGATGGAACAGCGGCTGTGCATCCTCGGCCGGTTCGTCACCGGATGGTGGACAGGTTGTCCGCAGCGGTATCCACAGCCAGCGGCCGTAACGGGTGGTGCGAATGGGTCGGAAGTTTTTTGCAAGAAGTCCCGGGAAGTCGGGGGCCGGCCCGGGGGATTTCAGCGCTTGGCGCGCTGCCGGATTCGGGTGGTCAGCTCCTTGACCTGATCGAAGACCTCGCGACGCTCGGCCATCTCGCCGCGGATTTTGCGTTCGGCGTACATCACGGTGGTGTGGTCGCGGCCGAAGGCCTGACCGATCTTGGGCAGCGACAGGTCGGTGAGCTCTCGGCACAGATACATGGCGATCTGCCGAGACTGGGCCAGCGGGCGGGTCTTGCCGGGGCCGCGCAGCTCCTCGATGCTGGTGTCGAAGTACTCGGCGATCACCGCCATGATGATCGCGGCACTAATCTGCATGGTGCTGGCATCGGCGATCAGGTCACGCAGCACGATCTCGGCCAGCGCCCGGTCGATCGGCGTCTTGTTCAGTGAGGCGAATGCGGTGACGCGGATCAGCGCCCCCTCCAGTTCGCGGATGTTGCGTTCGATGCTGGTGGCGATCAGCTCCAGCACGTCCCCGGGAACGTCCAGCCGCTCCATCTGAGCCTTCTTGCGCAGAATCGCGATCCGGGTCTCCAGGTCGGGTGGCTGGACATCGGTGATCAGCCCCCACTCGAACCGGGTGCGCAGCCGATCTTCCAGGGTGGCAAGCTGTTTGGGCGCCCGGTCGGAGGTGATCACGATCTGCTTGTTGGCGTTGTGCAGCGTGTTGAAGGTATGGAAGAACTCCTCCTGGATACCTTCTTTGCCCTCGATGAACTGGATGTCGTCCACGAGCAGGACGTCGATGTCGCGGTAGCTGCGCTTGAACGCGACCTTGCGATCGTCGCGCAGTGAGTTGATGAAGTCGTTGGTGAACTCTTCGGTCGAGACGTACTTGACGCGCATCCCGGGAAACAGCCGCTGGGTGTAGTTGCCGGCCGCGTGCAGCAGGTGGGTCTTGCCCAGACCGGACTCACCCCAGATGAACAACGGGTTGTAGGCACGCGCGGGCGCCTCGGCGATGGCCAGGGCAGCGGCGTGCGCGAACCGGTTGGAGGTACCGATGACGAAGGTGTCGAAGGTGTAGCGCCGGTTGAGGCTGGCGCCGTCGGCGGTGGCCGAATCATCACTGGGGCGCTCGGTGAAGTAGTTCGGCCAATCGTATTCGACGTCGGTGGTGTCGTCGTCTTCGTCATCGTCGCTGACGCGAGAGGGGACAACACCATCTGGAGCCGACGAGGCGGTGGTGTCGTCGGCCGGGGCAGGGGCGATGCGGACGCCGAGTTCGATGTCGTGGCCCAGACGACGGCTCAAGGCGGCGGTGATCTGGGTGCGCAGGTGTCGTTCGATCTCGTTCTGGACGAAGCTGCTGGGCACCGCGAGCAGCGCGAAACCCTCGACGATCGCCAACGGGTGGACGAGGTTGAGCCAGGCCTTCTGCTGGGGTGTCAGCAGCGGCGCTGCACCGCCGGGCGCGTCGGCTTCACCGTTGAGTTCCGCAACGACCTCGTCCCACAGGGTGAGGAACGCCGTCCCGGGGTCATCGGTCAATGCCCCATCCCCCTGGCTCGAAGTCGTGATGCACGGATCCCGTGCGGTGACATGCTATCCACACAGTTATCCACAGGTGTGGATGAGATGCGCATACCCCGTTGAGGCCCTCCAGGCCAGTTGCTCGGCAAACGGCCACCCCAGATTGTCAGGCGACACCTGAAGCGCCGGCCGGTTGGTGCTCTTCGATTACGGCCGAGACCGCTTCAGTTGCGAAACGGTGCTGGCAAGCAAGCTAACAGGTTTCCGGGCTGGTGACCACTCGTTTCTGCGAGATGAACGGGCCGAAAACGAGGCCACCCACGACGTCCGTGGCGGGTGTGACCACTGTGAATAATGGGCTTCAGTGCATCCGCTCGCCACGGGCTGGGCGGCCCGCTGCGGAGGGAGGCGGTGGCGGGTTTGACCCGGCGAACCTGCGTCAGTACCCTCGAACAGTCGCCCGAACGTCGGCGATACGGCAGCGACCGGCTCTTGGCCGGAGACCGCGCCGGTTACCAGCAAGACGCAGAAGTTCACCGAGCTTACCGAGTGCGTCGCGTGCGGCAGGCACAACGGGCTTCCGGTGTGTCGGGCAGACGCGGCGCAAGACGCAACAAGGAGAATGTGCCGTGGCCAAGGGCAAGCGGACCTTCCAGCCGAACAACCGACGCCGGGCCCGGGTACACGGGTTTCGCCTGCGGATGCGGACGCGCGCCGGCCGCGCGATCGTCACGGGTCGGCGTCGCAAGGGCCGGCGCTCGCTGACTGCTTGAGACGGGTAGCGCGGCGGTGCTCCCGTCTCCCTACCGGATGAGACGGTCGGCTGATTTCGGTGCGACCGTCAAGCAGGGCCGCAGAGCGGTGCAGCCGGATGTCGTCGTCTACAGCCGAGTGGTCGACGACCGGCAGATCGACACCCCCGACGTGGCCGAGGCGTCCCCGCAGGTCGGGTTGATCATCGCCAAGTCGGTGGGCTCCGCCGTCGATCGACACCGGGTGGCCCGCCGGTTGCGTCATGTGGCCCGCGAGATGCTGGGCGAGCTGCACCCGGGCGAACGGCTGGTGATCCGGGCGTTGCCCTCCAGTAGCGGGGCGAAATCGACGGCACTCCGTACGCAATTGCGTGCCGGGTTGCAGGCGGTGCACCGGTCGGGGGGTGGGGCACGGTGAACCACGGTGTCGCAGCGGCTCCGGTCCGCGGACTGATCTTCGTCATCGAGCTCTACCGGCACTTGATCTCCCCGTTGCGGCTACCGAGTTGTCGTTTCATGCCGACGTGCAGCCAGTACGCAGTGGACGCCTTGGGCGAGTATGGGCTGATCCGGGGCAGCTGGTTGGCAGCGGTGCGCCTGGCAAAGTGTGGTCCGTGGCATCAAGGTGGCTGGGATCCGATACCGGAGCGGTCCCAGGATGGCGCCGGCTGCGGCTGCCCGTCCGGGAACGCCTCGGACAACCGAGCGGAGAGTGAACGCAGTGTCCTTTGATCCCCAGAGTATGGACTACGTGTACTACCCGGTGTCGGGGATTATGTGGTTGTGGTACAAGGCTTTTGGCCTGGTGCTCGGTCCGGCGAACTTCTTCACCTGGGCACTGTCGGTGACGTTCCTGGTTTTCACGTTGCGGGCGCTGCTCTACAAGCCGTTCGTCAAGCAGATCCGCACCACGCGACAGATGCAGGAGCTGCAGCCGCAGATCAAGGCGTTGCAGAAGAAGTACGGCAAAGATCGCCAGAAGATGGCGATGGAGATGCAGAAGCTGCAGCGGGAGCACGGCTTCAACCCGATCTTGGGTTGTCTGCCGATGCTGGCGCAGCTGCCGGTGTTCCTGGGCCTGTTCCATGTGTTGCGCTCGTTTAACCGCACCAGCTCCGGGATCGGCCAGCTGGGCCTGTCACCGGACCTGAACCGGCAGCTGGGCAACTACTTCTTCAGCGCCGCCGACGTGGGCAACTTCCTGGACGCGAACCTGTTCGGAGCGCCACTGGGTGCGACGATGATCCAGCGCACCGGGTTGGACGCCTTCGCCGAGTTCAACCGTGTCTCGGTGATCGCGGTAGGCGCGCCGATCATGATCGCGGCCGGCATCGCGACCTACTTCAACAGCCGGGCGTCGGTCGCGCGACAGACCCCGGAGGCGGCTGCGAACCCGCAGACCGCGATGATGAACAAACTCGCGCTGTACGTGTTCCCGCTCGGCGTGGTGGTCGGCGGGCCGTTCTTGCCGTTGGCCATCATCTTGTACTGGTTCTCCAACAACATCTGGACGTTCGCCCAGCAGCACTACGTGTTCGGCTTGATCGCCAAGGAGGAGGAGCAGAAGAAGGAGGAAGCGCTGCGGCGACGCGCTGCGAACGCGCCGGCACCCGGGGCCAAGCCCAAGCGAGCCGGTCGCACCGCGGCCGCGGATGCCGACAGTGCTACCGAATCCGAGCAGCCGCCGGCCGCCGATGCCGTGACCGAGGCCGCCGCCGGCGAGCCCGCCAAAGCCGATGCGGTCAAACGAAACCCGGGCCGGCCCGCCGCGCGCGGTAGCCGCCCGGGCGCCGGCGCGAAGCCGAAGAAACGCAAGCGGTGACCGCACCGCCACCAAGCCAACCGGCGCGTGAGCAGCCGGGCACGGAGGGAGACGACATGACTGACATGACCGACACGAACGACGCGGAGACCACGGGGCAGGACGCTGTGGATGTTGCGGGCGAGCTGGAGACCGAGGACGGCGGAGCGGCCCCGGCCACGCCCACTGTTGATCTCGAAGACCGGTTGGTTGCCGAGGGAGAGATCGCCGGCGACTACCTGGAGGAATTGCTCGACCTGTTGGACTTCGATGGCGACATCGATCTCGACGTGGAGGGCCGCCGGGCGATCGTGAGTATCGACGGCGGGACCGACCTCACCAAGCTGGTGGGCCGCAAGGGCGAGGTGCTCGACGCGCTGCAGGAGCTGACCCGGCTGGCGGTGCACCAGAAGACCGGCGAGCGCAGCCGGCTGATGCTGGATATCGCCGGCTGGCGCCGGCGGCGCCGCGATGATCTGACCGCGTTGGGCGACGAGGTCGCCCGGCGGGTGCTGGAAAGCGGCGACGACGAGGAACTGGCCCCGATGAGCCCGTTCGAACGTAAGATCGTCCACGATGCGGTGGCTGCCGTCGCAGGCGTACACAGCGAGAGCCAGGGTGTGGAGCCGTCACGCCGGGTCGTCGTTCGGCGGGACTAGCGGGTAGGTACCGCCGGAGAAGTACATCCGAGTAATTCTCCACGCGCACCCGGGAAGCCGGAGGAATGTTTCACGTGAAACATGTCGGGGGAGCGCCGGCGCCCGCGGCTCCGCCAGCGGCGGCCGACGTCTTCGGTGAGGGGTTCTCGACCGCCAGGCGCTACGCCGAGTTGCTGGCGGGGCCCGGTGTGGAATGGGGCTTGCTGGGTCCGCGGGAAGTCGAGCGAATCTGGGAGCGCCACCTGCTCAACTGTGCGGCGGTGGCCGAGTTGCTCGAGGCGGGCGAGCGGGTCGCCGACATCGGCAGCGGCGCCGGCCTGCCGGGGATCGTCTTGGCTATCGTCCGGCCGGATCTGCAGCTGGTACTCGTGGAGCCGTTGCTCCGACGCAGCGACTTTCTCCGCGAGGTGGTCGACGAACTGCGCCTCGAGAACGTGGACGTGGTGCGGGGCCGTGCCGAAGATCGGGTGGTGCGCGACGCTGTTGGGGACCGTGACGCGGTCGTCTCGCGGGCGGTCGCCAGCCTCGACAAGATCAGCCGTTGGAGTCTGCCGCTGCTTCGCAACGGCGGGCGAATGCTGGCGATGAAGGGCGAGCGCGCGCAGGCCGAGGTCGACGAGCACCGCCGTGTGATGATCGGACTAGGCGCGAACGACATAAGGGTGGTGAGATGTGGCGTGAACTATTTAACTCCGCCCGCGACCGTGGTGACGGCGCGGCGGGGGGAGCCCGGCCGAGCCCGGGGCGGACCGACGCGACGGACCACCAGGAGAGCAACATGAGCACACCGGCCGGCCGCCCGGCGGCCCGGGACGCCGGCCCCTCCCGCGGCGCGGTTTCACGTGAAACATCGCGCGGTCCGGTTTCACGTGAAACATCACCTGATTACGACACCCCGATCGGGGCTGCTGCCGAGCGCGCCATGCAGGTACTGCACACCCACAACCGCCTGCCCCGCCCCAAGCGCCGCCGGGTGTTCACTGTCGCCAACCAGAAGGGCGGGGTCGGCAAGACGACGACCGCCGTCAACCTCGCGGCGGCGCTCGCCGTCCAGGGGATCAAGACCCTGGTGATCGACCTGGACCCCCAGGGCAACGCCAGCACCGCGCTGGGCATCTCCGACCGCCAATCGGGCACCCCGTCGTCATACGAAGTCCTGATCGGGCAGATGCCGGTGCACGCCGCGCTGCGCCAGAGTCCCCACAACGAGCGACTGTTCTGCATCCCGGCCACCATCGACTTGGCCGGCGCCGAGATCGAACTGGTGAGCATGGTGGCGCGGGAGAATCGGTTGCGGAACGCGTTGAGCGAACTGGACGACTCCGACTTCGACTACGTCTTCATCGACTGCCCCCCGTCGCTGGGATTGCTCACGGTGAATGCGTTGGTCGCGGCGCCGGAGGTGATGATCCCGATCCAGTGCGAGTACTACGCCCTGGAGGGTGTGTCCCAGCTGATGCGCAATATCGAGATGGTCAAGGCGCATCTCAATCCGCGGCTGGAGGTGACGACCGTGCTGCTGACGATGTACGACGGCCGCACCAAGCTCGCGGATCAGGTCGCGGATGAGGTCCGGCGGTACTTCGGCGACCGGGTGCTCCGGACGGTGATCCCCCGCAGCGTCAAGGTGTCGGAGGCACCCGGCTACAGCATGACGATCATCGATTACGACCCCGGCTCGCGCGGCGCCATGAGCTATCTGGACGCCAGCCGGGAACTCGTCGAACGTGATCTGGCCGATGGCCCCGAAGGACGGCGTTGATGACCGTCGTCGGCAAGAAGGAACCACTTTTAAGAAGGAACAACGCAAATGACCGGACCGTCGCGTAAGAAGGGCGGCTTGGGCCGCGGCCTGGCATCGCTGATCCCCACCGGCCCCGCTGACGGGGCGGGCACCACGGCCGACCGGGGCGCCGGCATGGGGCCCCGGATGGGTGACGCCGCGGCGGACGTGGTCCTGGGCGGCGCCGCCCCGGCGAAGGCCGCTGAAGTGGGCGCGGTCTACCGCGAGATCAGTCCGGCCGACATCGAGCCCAACCCCCGCCAGCCGCGGCAGGTCTTCGACGACGAGGCGCTGGCCGAACTGGTGCACTCGATCCGCGAGTTCGGGCTGATGCAGCCGATCGTGGTGCGGGCACTTCCGGGGGCCGCACCCGGCGCGGCGCGCTACCAGTTGGTGATGGGGGAGCGGCGCTGGCGGGCTTCCCAGCAGGCCGGCCTGGATGCGATCCCGGCGATCGTGCGGGAGACCGACGACGACAATCTGCTGCGCGACGCCCTGCTGGAGAACATCCACCGGGTGCAGCTGAATCCGCTGGAAGAGGCGGCGGCCTACCAACAGCTGCTCGACGAGTTCGGGGTCACCCACGATGAACTCGCGGCCCGCCTCGGCCGGTCGCGGCCGTTGGTGACCAACATGATCCGGCTGCTGCGGCTGCCGATCGCCGTCCAGCGCAGGGTGGCCGCCGGGGTGTTGTCGGCCGGCCATGCCCGTGCCCTGTTGTCGCTGGAGGGCGGTTCGGAGGCGCAGGAGCAGCTGGCGGCCCGGATCGTCGCCGAGGGGCTGTCGGTGCGGGCGACCGAGGAGGCAGTCACGCTGGCCAACCGCGGCGACACCTCGACACCGGTGGCGCCGCGCCGCAAGCCGATCCACATGCCCGGCCTCCAGGACGTCGCCGAACGGCTGTCGAGCGCCTTCGACACCCGCGTGACGGTCAGCCTCGGCAAGCGCAAAGGCAAGATCGTGGTGGAATTCGGGTCCGTCGACGACTTGCAGCGCATCGTCGCGCTGATGAGCTCCTCGGCCGATTGAACCCGGTGTCGGGCCAGGTCCGATGGCACACGGCAATTACGTCACTGTGACGGTTAGGCGGTGCGGCGGCAGGGTGGCGGGCGAATTATGCTGAACGGCAAGGACTTTCGTATTTTCGGGGTGCCGCGGGGCCGGTTGGAGCCGATGGTGGCATCCGGCGGCTCAACGCTCCTATCCTTAAGGGGTTGCCGTCGGTGGCAGCACGGGTTGAGACCGGGAGTTCAGTGTCTGTCCGAATCGCACCGCTGAGGCTCGAGGGCTTCGAGCAGCTTCCCAAGCACGCACGCCGGTGCGTGTTCTGGGAAGTGGATCCGGCCACCCTCGGCCGCGACGACCACCTCTCGGATCCGGAGTTCGAGAAGGAAGCCTGGCTGTCGATGGTGATGCTGGAGTGGGGATGCTGCGGGCAGGTCGCCACGCCCTCGGCTCCGGCCGGGGGAGCAGACGATTCGCCGTGCCTGGGCTATGTGCTGTACGCCCCGCCACGCGCGGTGCCGCGGGCGCACCGGTTCCCGACGGCACCGGTGTCAGCCGACGCGGTGCTGTTGACGTCCATCGGGGTCGAGCCGGCGCCGATGGCCGACGGCCTGCCGCGGGAGCTGATCGCCGGAGCGGTCGAGGAACTGATCCGCCGGGGCGTCCGCGCCCTGGAGGCATTCGGCCGCACGGCAGCCGTCGGCGACTTGCTGGATCCACGCAATGTGCCGCCGGATGTCGCACCGGTGCTGGAGGCCGTCGGTGACTGCACGGTGGAGCACTGCATCATCGAAGCCGACTTCTTGACCGATGTCGGGTTCACCGTGGTGGCACCGCACCGGTACTTCCCCCGGCTGCGGCTGGAGCTCGACAAGGGGCTGGGCTGGAAGGCGGAGGTGGAGGCGGCGCTGGAGCGGCTGCTGGAAACCGCGCAACTGCAGGCGCCGGTCGGGGCCAGCGCCCCGGCGGGATCGGTGTCCAGCCGGTCAGGTGCCGCGGTTGAACCGGCGGCCCAGCTTCGCCCCTCCGGCGTCGAGTCTGGCTAACCGCCGCCGAGCCGGCCGGTCCGCTCGACCGACAGCTCATGGGCCAGCAATTCGGCGAACGTGAACGTGCCGGTGGGCCGGTCGTTCTTGCCGAGCAGGTACAGCCGTTTGACCGCGGCCAGCATCCCCTCGGCGATGGCGTCGCGCGTTGCGGGCGAGACCAGCATCCCGCGGTCACGCGGGCTGGTGATGTATCCGACGTCGACCTCGACGGTGGGCATCCGGGTCAGCCGCAGCAGGTCCCACGTCCGGCCGTGCGCCCGGCAGTCCTGTAAACCGGTGCGCGCCACGATTTCTCGCTGAATGAAGTCCGCGAGGCTACGGCCGATGGTGGACACCGACCCGTGGGAGTTGCCGAAGTGGAAGGAGGCCACGCCGTTGGCCGCCGGACTGACGTGGGTGGCGCAGCGCAGACTGATCATCAGGTCGGCGCCGACGGCGTTCGCGGTGGCGGCCCGTTCGGCATCCGACGGACTGCGGCCGTTGGGACGGGACAGGAACGTCTCCATCCCGATGGCGGTCATCCGACCTTCCAAGCGACTTGCCAAGTCCCACAAGATATCCGCTTCACTGATCGGACCCGTCGGGGTCTGGGTGATCAGTCCGTGGTCGCTGCCGCCGCGGCCCGGGTCGATGACGATTCGCTTGCCGGACAGCCGCGGCCCCGAGCGCCGCACCAACTCTTCCTCTCGGATCGCGTGCGGTGAACCGCCGGTCACCCGTGAGGCCAAAAAATTCAAGGAGCGCAACGTTTCCGGGCCGCAGATGCCGTCTGCGTACAGGCCGTATTCGCGCTGATAGGACATCAGCGCATTGTGGGTCTGGATACCGAAGTAGCCGTCGACCATGCCGGTGTAGAAACCCAGATCCTGCAGGCGGGCCTGCAGCGTGGCCACGTCGTCGCCGTACATCGGCGCCCCGAACTGGTGATTGAGGATTCGTGCACCCAGCCGGTAGGACGCCTCTTTGAGTGCCCGATAGGTGGCCTCGCCGATGATGCCGTCGACCAGCAGTCCGCGCTGCTGCTGGAAGGCGCGTACCGCCTGGTCGAGGTCGTCGTCGAACACGTCCAGCGCGACGTGCTTGCCGGTGGTCAGGTCCGCATCGGGGCTGTCCACCAGGCCCAATGCGGCCAGTGCTGCGCGGATCTCGACGACAGCGCCGCTGCGGTCGCCCCGGCGCAGCGCGTCGGCTGCGCTGCGATGCCGACCCGACATTACTGAGCCCTCCAGTCGTCGCTGTTGGCAGCGGAAACGTCGCTGACGGTTGCCAGCAGGTTAGGCAGCATTGTCTCAGATGCTGGCCGATTTATTGAAAACGGCGAGGCCAGAAAGGTGCGGGATCCGGGCGGGATCCCCGACGGCTCAGATCGGGGTCAGCCGATGTCTGCGAGCTCGCGCAGCAGGGCGGCCTTGCCCTTAGCGCCGACGATCCGCTTGACCGGCTGACCGTCTTTGAACAGGATCAGCGTGGGAATCGACACCACACTGAATTCCCGTGCCGTCTCCGGATTCGCGTCGACGTCGAGCTTGGCCACGGTGAGTTGATCGGCCTGCTCGGCGGCGATCTCCTCGAGGACCGGGGCGACCATCTTGCAAGGTCCGCACCAGGTCGCCCAGAAGTCGACCAGCACCGGCTTTCCGCTGGCCAGCACGTCGGTGGCGAAGGTGGCGTCGGAGACGGTCACCGTGTGGTGGTTGTCGGTCACTGTGGTGCTCCCATCAAGGTTTCGGTCGCGGAGTCCTGCAGGTCGGCGGCGTCGGCTGCCTCGGCCAGCCAGCGCTCGGCGTCGATGGCGGCGACACAGCCGGTTCCGGCCGCGGTGATCGCCTGCCGGTAGGTACGGTCCACCAGGTCACCGGCGGCGAACACCCCGGGCAACGAGGTGCGCGAGCTCGGCTGCTGCACCAGCACGTAGCCGTCCGCGTCGACCTGCACCGCGTCCCGCACCATCTCCGAGCGAGGATCGTGGCCGATCGCGACGAACACCCCGGTCACCGGCAGGGTGGTTTCCACGCCGGTCACGGTGTCGCGCACCTGCAGCCCGGTCACGGTGTCCGCGCCATCGACGGCGACCGGCACCGCATTGGTGAGGAACCGGATCTTGTCGTTCTCGCGAGCCCGATTGAGCATGATCTTCGACGCGCGGAACTCCTCCCGGCGGTGGACCACGGTCACGCTGCGGGCGAACCGGGTCAAGAAGGTGGCTTCCTCCATCGCCGAGTCGCCGCCGCCGATCACCGCGATGTCCTGGTCGCGGAAGAAGAAGCCGTCGCAGGTGGCGCACGAGCTGACGCCGCGGCCCAGAAGTTCCTGCTCGCCGGGGATGTTGAGGTAGCGGGCGGCGGCACCCATGGCCAGGATGACCGCGCGTGCCCGATGGGTTTCGCCCTCGGCGGTGACGACGGACTTGACCGAGCCGTCGAGGGCCACCGACTCGACGTCTTCCATGCGCAGGTCGGCGCCGAAGCGCAGCGCCTGCTCGCGCATCTCGTCCATGAGTTCCGGGCCCATGATGCCGTTGCGGAAGCCGGGGAAGTTCTCCACCTCGGTGGTGGTCATCAGCGCCCCGCCGAACGAGGTCCCCTCGAACACCAGCGGCGCCAGCTGCGCCCGAGCAGCATAGATCGCCGCGGTGTACCCGGCCGGGCCGGAACCGATGATGATCACATCGTGGATGGTCGGTGTCTCAGACATCGAGGGCCTTTCCGCTCGGACCGTTACAGGGGCTACCAACGTCAGCGTAGGGGGCGATGTTCCCGGCCCCGATACGGACGGGTTCTGAGGCACCGGCTAGGGGCGGCGGACGGTGGTGTCGGCCAGCAGCCCGGTGTCGGCGGAACTGCAGTTGGGGGCGACCGCCAGCGCGACGATGGTGCCGGGAGAGGCGCCGGGCAGCAGCAGCACGACGCCGGGATGACCGTTGACCGCGAGCTCGCGTGCGCCCAGCACGCGGGTAGACGCCGGATAACCCAGGGCGGCCAGGCAGCCGGCCCGTCGTCCGGGATCGGCCAGCGCGCCGTACTCGGGGCGTCGGTCGAGCAGCTCGAGGAGCTCCGCTTCGGTCAGCGGCATTACCGGTGTCGGTTCGGAGGCCACCGTGATGGCGTCGAACGAGCGGGGCCCGCTGGGGGTGTCACCGGGAAACCGGATCAGCGCGGCAGTGCCCAATCCGACCGCGAGCAGCGCGGCCGCCGCCCCGGCGATCGCAGCGATCCGGTTGAGCCGGGGCAGCGGCCGGCTCGAATGCGCCGGGCGCAGTTCCCGGCCTTCTCGATCAGCTGCGTCCATCGCAGTGCCGCTCCCGCTCGCTTCGTGGCTAGGCACAGTCGTCGACCCGGCCGTGCAGGACACCGTCAGCCGCCAAGGCTATCCGCCGGGCAGCCGGGCGGACCGGAGCGGCGGGCCCGGTGTGGTCCCCGCCCAGCAGTACCGCGAGCCGGGCCCGGCCGCGGGCGCAGCGGCTCTTGACCGTGCCCTGCGCCACACCGAGTGTGCGGGCGGCATCGGCGATGGAGTAGCCGTGCATGTCCACGGTCACCACTGCGGCGCGCTGTTCGGTCGGCAACCTGCGCAGCGCTGCGCGCACTTCCAGTGCGGTCTCCACCTCGGCGGTGCGATCGGCGACGGCCGGAGACTCTGCGAGCGGCACCGACGGGTGAAGCCGGTTGCGCCGCAGTCGATCCCGGCAGGCATTGACCACGATGCGGTGCAGCCAGCTGCCGACGGCGGCGTTGTAACGAAACGATGCGGCGCTGCGATGCGCCGAGAGCATCGCCTCCTGCAGGGCGTCCTCGGCGTCTTCGGGGCAGCCGGTGATGACCCGGGCCAGCCGGCGGAGCCGGCGCTGGTGGCGGCCGTAGAGCTCCTGGAATGCGTGGCGGTCGCCGGCGACGTGCGCGGCCAGCAGTTCGGCGTCGCTGCGCTCCGGCTGACCCATGGGCGGACACTAACCAGCCGGCGGCCCGACGGCACTTCAGTTGTGCACAGGCGGCCGTACCGCTCGCGCGTCGTGGCGCCTAGGACGCCGCCTGCACGGTGATCTCGGAGATCTGGGTGCGGCTCTCGCCGCCGGTGTTGCCCATCGTCGATATCCACACCAGCAGGTTCGACGTCGGCGCCGACGAGTCGGCCGAGATCTTGTTGGCACCGGGCTGCAGCGCCTTGGCGGGCGCCAGCAGCGTGGTGTCCTCGAGGCGGGTCGGCCGCGGCGTCGTCGACGACCGCAACTCCACCCGGGTTCCGGTGCTGGAGACGTTGATCCCGACGCTGCCGATCACCGTCGGCTTGGGCAGTTGCAGCATCAGCCCGACGCCGCTCTTGAAATTCGGGAAGGGCACCGGATCGGAGTAGGTGTCCGTCGACCAGAAGGTCGCGGGATTCCCGTCGATCGCCAGCCCGGCATCCTGGGGACGGTCGGCCTCCCCGCCGGGCGAGAACACCGTCGCCTGAACGGGTTTCACCGTACTCCCCGGTGTGCTCGAGCCCTGCTGTGACGACGACGCCGACGGACTGCTCAGGCCCAGCTCCGTTTTGTCCAGCCCGTTGACGTCACCGAAGATCCGGTTGAGCACGGATGCCAGCACCAGCAGCGCGACCAGGATGACGGCACCGCCGATACCGGCGCCGATCAGCACCCGGCGTCGCCGCTCGGCGCGCATCTCGGCATCCACCGGCGGCGCCGGACGCGGCGCGGGCGGCTCATCGCTGAGCGGGCCCAGCAGTTCGGTCTGCTCGTGCAACGCGGTGGCCTGCTGCAGCAGGTTCGACAACGTCGATGCGCCGCGTATGCCGCCGTCGGACTGGATCGCGTGACTGGCCGCGGCGGAGATCTGGAACGGGATCTCGGGTTTGACCGAGTCGGGTTTGACCGGATTGCCGGTGGCGTCGAGGTCGGCCGGGGCCAGGCCACCGCCGGTCGCGCCCTCCAGCGGCCACCGGTTGACCAGCAGCGCGTACAGGGTGGCGCCGATCCCGCGGATATCGTCCTCGGGCTTGGTGTCGGGCAGCGTCGCGGGGAAGGCGAGGGTGACGTCGCCGTCGATGCTGACCCGGACCCGGCCCGGGT
>NZ_QMEX01000061.1 GCF_003284925.1 Mycolicibacter senuensis | reverse complement strand
GACGATTCGGCCGCGGAGTCCGACGAGACCTCGGACGCCGAGGACACCGGCGACGACGACGGTGATGCGGCCGACGAATCGGGCAGCCGGCGTCGGCGCCGTCGGCGCCGGCGCAAGACCGGCAACGGCGATGACGAGGACACCGGGTCGTCTGACGACCCACCGAACACCGTCGTGCACGAACGGACGCCGCGAAAGGCCACCAGGAGCACCAAGAGCTCTTCGGACGACGAGATCCAGGGCATCACCGGCTCGACGCGGCTCGAGGCCAAACGGCAGCGTCGCCGCGACGGCCGCGACGCCGGGCGCCGCCGGCCGCCGATCCTGAGCGAGGCCGAGTTCCTGGCCCGCCGCGAGGCCGTCGAACGCCGGATGGTGGTTCGCGACCGGATCCGCACCGAGCCACCGCACACCGGCGCGCGCTACACCCAGATCGCCGTGCTCGAAGACGGCGTCATGGTCGAACACTTCGTCACCTCGGCCGCGTCGACCTCGCTGGTGGGCAACGTCTACCTGGGCATCGTGCAGAACGTGCTGCCCTCGATGGAGGCCGCCTTCGTCGACATCGGTCGGGGCCGCAACGGTGTGCTCTACGCCGGCGAGGTCAACTGGGAGGCCGCCGGCCTGGGCGGCGCCAACCGCAAGATCGAGCAGGCGCTCAAACCCGGCGACTATGTCGTGGTGCAGGTCAGCAAGGATCCGATCGGGCACAAGGGCGCCCGGCTGACCACCCAGGTGTCGCTGGCCGGCCGCTACCTGGTGTATGTGCCGGGCGCCTCGTCGACCGGGATCAGCCGCAAACTGCCCGACACCGAGCGTCAACGGCTCAAGGAAATCCTGCGCGAGGTGGTGCCCCCCGACGCCGGCGTGATCATCCGCACCGCGTCGGAGGGCGTCAAAGAAGAAGACATCCGCGCCGACGTGGAACGCCTCCAGGAGCGCTGGAACCAGATCGAGGCGACCGCGGCCGAGACCAAGGCGAAAGCCGCGGGCGCGGCCGTGGCGCTCTACGAAGAGCCCGATGTCCTGGTCAAAGTGATCCGCGACCTGTTCAACGAGGACTTCTCCGAGCTGGTGGTCTCCGGTGACGACGCCTGGGCGACGATCAACGAGTACGTGGGGTCGGTGGCGCCCGAACTGGTGTCGAAGCTGACCCGCTACCAGCCGCCGGAGGGACCGGAGGGGCAGGCCGGACCGGACGTGTTCGCCGTTCACCGCATCGACGAGCAACTGGCCAAGGCGATGGACCGCAAGGTCTGGCTGCCCTCGGGTGGAACCCTGGTGATCGACCGGACCGAAGCCATGACGGTCGTCGACGTCAACACCGGCAAGTTCACCGGTTCCGGGGGCAACCTCGAGGAGACGGTGACCAAGAACAACTTGGAAGCCGCCGAGGAGATCGTGCGGCAACTGCGGCTGCGCGATATCGGCGGCATCATCGTCATCGACTTCATCGACATGGTGCTGGAGTCCAACCGTGACCTGGTGTTACGCCGGCTGACCGAGGCCCTGGGCCGCGACCGCACTCGCCACCAGGTGTCGGAGGTGACCTCGCTCGGCCTGGTGCAGCTGACGCGCAAGCGGCTGGGAACCGGGCTGATCGAGGCGTTCTCGACGTCGTGTCAGCACTGTTCCGGGCGCGGCATCATGCTGCACGCCGACCCGGTCGACTCGGCGGCACCCGGGCGCAGGTCCGAACCGAGCGGCCGTCGCAGCAGACGGTCGAAGAAGCCCAAGGCTGACGAGCCGGTCGTGGCGAAGGTGCCGGCGCACACCCCCGGTGACCATCCGATGTTCAAGGCGATGGCCGCGGCGAGTGACCGCAGCGACGACGAGTCCGATGACGACGCGAAGGTCGAGGCCATGGCGACGGCGTCGGCCGGGGAGCCGCGGCCGGCCGTTGAGGATGAGCCCCAGCTGCCCGGTACCGCGCTCGCCGAGGACACTGACGGCGCCGATGACGCCGATGACGCCGAGGACACCGACTACACGGACGACGCCGACGACTCCTACGACGGTGAGGACGACGCTGACGACGCCGAGGACGCCGACGACGATGCCGAGGACACCGACGAAGAGGTCGAAGTCGACCTCGACGACGATGACGACGACTTCGACGACGATCTGGACGTCATCGACGAGTCCGACGAGTCCGACGAGCCCGACGACGACGTCGATGACGACGAGTCCGGCCAGGAGACCTTGGCCGCGGCGGCGCCCTACGAACGTCCCCGGCGCCGGCGGGCGGCTATCCGGCCGGCGGGGCCGCCCAGTTGAGCAAGGCCGGTTTGACCCCTTAGCCGCTGGTCACGTACCCTAGACCAGTTGTCGCCAGGCGGGATAACCACAGCTCGGCGGACAGAACCCCAGACACCTGCGCAAGTCCCGATGGCGTGCGCGCCCGAGAAGCAGAGGTAGAAACCAACGATGGCGACGTACGCAATCGTCAAGACCGGCGGCAAGCAGTACAAGGTTGCCGTCGGTGACGTGGTCAAGGTCGAGAAGCTCGATTCGGAGCCGGGTTCGTCGGTCTCGCTGCCGGTCGCGCTGGTCGTGGACGGCACCACCGTCACGACCGACGCCGGCAAGCTGGCGAAGGTCGCGGTCACCGGCGAGGTGCTCGAGCACACCAAGGGCCCCAAGATCCGCATCCACAAGTTCAAGAACAAGACCGGCTACCACAAGCGGCAGGGTCACCGTCAGCAGTTGACCGTGCTCAAGGTCACCGGAATCAAGTAGGGAGCGAACGAGATGGCACACAAGAAGGGCGCTTCCAGCTCCCGCAACGGGCGCGACTCGAACGCGCAGCGACTCGGCGTCAAGCGGTTCGGCGGCCAGGTCGTCAAGGCCGGCGAGATTCTGGTGCGGCAGCGCGGCACCCACTTCCACCCCGGCGTCAACGTCGGTCGCGGCGGTGACGACACCCTGTTCGCCACGGCTCCCGGTGCGGTCGAGTTCGGCCTGAAGCGCGGCCGCCAGACCGTCAACATCGTTCCTGTCGCCCGCGTCGAGAGCTAACCAACCGGCCCCGCGCCGCGAACGTGCACTGACTGCGAAAATGGGCGACAAAATTCGCAGTGGTTGCACGCTCGGTGTGTGGGTTGGGTGAGAGGAAAGCTCGATGTCCCGGTTCGTCGACCGCGTCGTCATTCATGTGCGCGCCGGCGACGGGGGTAACGGCTGCGCGTCCATTCACCGGGAGAAATTCAAGCCGCTGGGCGGCCCGGACGGCGGTAACGGCGGTCGAGGTGGCAGTGTCGTGCTGGTCGTCGACCCGGGCGTGCACACCCTGTTGGACTTTCATTTCCGCCCGCACATCAAGGCCGCGTCCGGCAAGCAGGGCCAGGGCAGCAACAAGGACGGCGCTGCCGGATCGGACCTGGAGATAAAGGTGCCCGACGGCACCGTCGTGCTCGACGAAGACGGCCGGCTGCTGGCAGACCTGGTCGGCGCCGGTGCCCGCTTCGAGGCCGCCGCCGGTGGCCGCGGCGGGCTGGGCAACGCCGCGTTGGTGTCGCGAGCCCGCAAGGCGCCCGGTTTCGCATTGCTCGGGGAGAAGGGTGAGACCCGCGACCTCACGCTGGAACTCAAGACCGTCGCCGACGTCGGCCTGATCGGGTTTCCCTCGGCCGGCAAATCCGCGCTGGTGTCGGTGATCTCGGCGGCCAAGCCGAAGATCGCCGATTACCCGTTCACCACGCTGGCGCCGAACCTGGGCGTGGTCTCGGCCGGAGACAACACCTTTACCGCCGCCGACGTGCCCGGCCTGATCCCGGGTGCCTCGGCTGGACGCGGGCTGGGCCTGGACTTCTTGCGCCACATCGAACGGTGCGCGGTGTTGGTGCACGTGGTCGATTGTGCGACCGCCGAGCCGGGCCGTGATCCACTCTCCGACATCGAGGCGATCGAAGCCGAACTGGCCGCCTACACCCCGACCATGCAAGGGGATTCGGGGCTCGGCGACCTGGTGGATCGGCCGCGCGCGGTGGTGCTCAACAAGATCGACGTGCCCGAAGCGCGGGAGATGGCGGAATTCGTTCGAGACGATATCGTGGCCGAGCGCGGCTGGCCGGTGTTCATGGTGTCGACAGTGAGCCGGGAAGGCCTGCGGCCGTTGGTTTTTGCGCTGGCGGAGATGGTGACGGCGTATCGCGCCGCGCAGCCGGAACCGGTTGCTCGCCGGCCGGTGATCCGGCCGATACCCACCGGGGAGACCGGGTTCAGCGTGGCGCCCGACGGCGAAGGCGGTTTCGTCGTGCGAGGATCGCGCCCGGAGCGCTGGGTGCACCAGACCAACTTCGACAACGACGAGGCGGTCGGCTACCTGGGTGACCGGTTGGCGCGGCTCGGGGTCGAGGACGAGTTGCTGCGGCTGGGCGCCACGCCGGGCTGCGCGGTGACCATCGGGGAGATGACGTTCGACTGGGAGCCGGCTACGCCGGCCGGTGTGGACGTCACGCTGTCCGGGCGGGGCACCGACAGCCGGCTGGAGCGCACCGAACGGGTGGGGGCCGCCGAACGCAAGATCGCGCGCAAGCAGCGGCGTGAGCAGTCGGACGAGGCATGACCAGCACGGCCCGAGCGGCGATCCGCACCGCACGCAGCGTCGTCGTCAAGATCGGCACCACCGCGCTGACCGCCGACAACGGCATGTTCGACCCGGACCGGCTGGCCGGGCTGGCCGAGGCGATCGAGTCCCGGATGAAAGCCGGCTCGGACGTGGTCATCGTGTCGTCCGGTGCGATCGCCGCCGGTCTCGAACCGCTCGGCTTGGCCAAGCGGCCCACCGATCTGGCCACCAAGCAGGCCGCCGCCAGCGTGGGCCAGGTGGCTTTGGTCAATGCCTGGAGTGCGGCCTTCACCCGGTTCGGCCGCACCGTCGGACAGGTGCTGCTCACCGCCCAGGACATCTCGATGCGGGTGTCGCACACCAACGCGCAGCGCACCCTGGACCGGCTACGGGCACTGCACGCGGTGGCGATCGTCAACGAGAACGACACGGTGGCCACCAACGAGATCCGGTTCGGCGACAACGACCGGCTCTCGGCGCTGGTGGCGCACCTGGTCGGCGCCGACGCGCTGGTGTTGCTCTCCGACATCGACGGCCTCTACGACGCCGACCCCCGCAAGGGGCCGGCCCGGCTGGTTCCCGAGGTGTCCGGCCCGCAGGACCTCACCGGTGTGGTGGCCGGTGAGGGCAGTCAGCTGGGCACCGGCGGCATGGTGTCGAAACTGTCGGCGGCGTTGCTGGCCGCCGATGCCGGCGTTCCGGTGTTGCTGGCCGCCGCCGCCGACGCTGCCGCGGCCCTCTCGCACGCATCGGTGGGCACCGTGTTCGCGGCCCGGCCGCAACGGTTGTCGGCGCGCCGGTTCTGGGTGCGCCACGCCGCCGACGCGGCGGGCACGTTGACGCTCGACGCCGGGGCGGTCGAGGCGGTGTTGCAACGGCGACGCTCACTGTTGGCGGCCGGCATCACCGGGGTGTCGGGCAGATTCCACGGCGGCGACGTGGTCGACCTGTGTGGCCCGGACGCCTCGGTGGTGGCGCGCGGTGTCGTCGGTTACGACGCGACGGAGCTGGCGGCCATGATCGGTCGTTCCACCGCGGAGTTGGCGCCGGATGCCCGCCGCCCCGTCGTCCACGCCGACGACCTGGTGGCGGTGTAGGACCGCCGGCATGAGCACCGTTTTCACCATCGACGGCGCCGGATGGAGCGGGTTGCTGCGGTTCATGTGCCGCGGTGCTGTCACCAGGGGCAAGAGAATCCGTAACGTCAAGTACCCCAACACCTACGTCGACGGTTTGCGGTATGTCCCGGCGGTCCGGGCGGTGGAACGAGGTGTGCAGGCCCTCGACGACATGCTGACCGCGCACTTCGACGGCCACCCCGCTGCCGATGACGTGCTGGTCTACGGCGTGAGCATGGGGGCGCAGGTTGCCTGCAAGTGGCTGCGCGAGCGCGGCGTGACCTCGACGGTCCCCGTCGACAAGGTGTCGTTTCTGCTGCTGGCCAACCCCGAGCAGCCGTTCCACGGCATCTACCGGGCCGATCCCAAGCTGGTGAAGTTCATGACGCTGCCAGATTACGGCGGTGTCGGCGTGCCGGCGGCCACCCCGTTCCGAGTGACCGACGTCTGCCGTCAGTACGACGGCATGGCTGACTTCCCCAATCTACCTGCCGGACAGGTGAAATCACGTGCCGTCGTCAATGCGTTGCTGGGTCTGCTGACCGTCCACAACAACTACTTCCGGCTCGACATCGACAGCCCCGATAACGTCCGTGTCCACCGCGGCAACATCACCTATGTGTTCTCCCCGACGCGGGTACCTCCGATCTGCCGCTTCACGGCGCTGTCGCTCACCCAGCGGAAACGGCAGCGTCAGCAGATCGAGAACTGCTATGACCGCTCGGCCTGGCCCGGCCGAGTCGCGCTGTAGCGCCCGAGCTATCGGCTCGTTGGATTCAGATACAGTGCGCCCCAGACAATCTCGGTCAGTGCAGCAGAGAGTTCAGCGTCGTAGTCGGAGTCTTGCGCGGGTAGGTTCTGCTGGCAGGCCCGCTCTACCATCCAGGTCAGTGCACTGGCGGTGGCGGCGACGGGTAGTGCGCGGCGAATGGAACCGTCGGCCTGGCCGTCCTCGATGACCCGGGCCACCCGGCCTGAGATGCCGGTCAGCAACTCCCGGTAGGTGGCCGCCACGAGCGGGTCGTAGCCGGCCATCTCACTGAGTGCGATCAGCAGTGGCTGGTGTCGGCGGTAGCTGGCGATGATCGCGTTCATCGCAGCGTGGAC
This sequence comes from Mycolicibacter senuensis, assembly GCF_003284925.1. GTDB lineage: Bacteria > Actinomycetota > Actinomycetes > Mycobacteriales > Mycobacteriaceae > Mycobacterium > Mycobacterium algericum_A. Next base: position 16,767 of record NZ_QMEX01000061.1, on the reverse strand, counting down.
ATCGTCAGGATCGCGACGCGCTGCCACCTGCCACCAGCGTTCGGCCCCCGAGGCCAGATCGCCGAACACCTGGCCCGCGAGCCGGCGCAGCAGATGGCCTTTGTCCTCGAAGTAGATGTAGAAGCTGGCGCGCGACATTCCCGCTTCGGTCGCGAGCCGGTCCACGCTGAGTTCGGTGAAACTGGTGCCGTCGCCCATCAGCCGCTCGGTGGCATCCAGCAGCCGACGCTCGATCTCCTCGCGCCGTTGTTGTCGGCTGGTCGGGGGCTTCCGGGTCACCGATGCCATGCCGACCAGCGTAGCGGCGAAATTGACGTCTTGACTAGACAATCTGTCTAGACGTAGCGTTGGCGGAAACCAGCCTGTGATCGCCGTCATAGCAAAGGGGCGTCCATGTCAGCACCGTCACTGTCCACCCGCAGCTACGACCCGATCGATCTGTCGTCGCGAGCCTTCTGGTCGACCTCTGCCGCAGACCGGGAACGTGCCTTTGCCGTATTACGCGCCGAGCGTCCGGTGAGCTGGCATCCTCCCGTCGAGGACGCCCTGATGCCCGACCCGGCTGATCCCGGCTACTGGGCGGTGACCCGGCACGCCGACATCGTCGCGGTGAGCCGCGACAACCAGGCGTTCCTGTCCGGCAAGGGGGTGTTGTTCGAGAACATCCCCGAGGAACTGCTGGAGGCGTCGCAGTCCTTCCTGGCCATGGACGCACCGCGGCACACCAAGCTGCGCAAGCTGACCAGCAGCGCGATGACGCCCCGCCAGGTTCGTCGCATCGAGGATTCGATCAAGGCCAATGCCGCGGCTATCGTCACCGAACTCAAGGCCGCCGGTAGCGGCGTCGACTTCGTCGAGTACTGCGCCAAGGAACTGCCGATGCGCACGCTTTCGGACATGGTCGGCATTCCGCCGTCCGAGCGGGAGCGGGTGGCCGAGGCCGCCGACACCGCGGTGTCGTGGGCCGACGAAGTGCACCTCAACGGCCGCAATCCGCTGCAGGCGTTATTCGAGGCCCAGGGCTACCTGCATCAGTTGGTCGGAACGCTGGCAGCTGAACGCCGCGAGAACCCCAGCGACGATCTGATCAGCAGCCTGGTGACCACCGAAGTGGACGGTGACCGGCTCACCGACGGCGAGGTCGCTGCGTATTTCGTGTTGTTGTGTGTGGCCGGCAACGACACCACCCGGCAAGCCACCAGTCATGCCATGAAGGCGCTCACCGACTTTCCGGAGCAGCGGGCGTGGCTGCTGGAAGACTTCGACAACCGCATCGGCACGGCGGTCGAGGAGTTCATCCGGTGGGCCACGCCGGTGATGACCTTCCGGCGCACCGCTGCCACCGATATCGAGTTGGGCGGTCAGCTGATCCGGGCCGGCGAGAAAGTGGTGATGTTCTATTCGTCGGGCAACCGCGACGAGACGGTCTTCGACCATCCGAGCCGATTCGACCTGAGCCGCGATCCGAATCATCATGTCGGTTTCGGCGGCGGCGGTGCGCACTTCTGTCCGGGCACCCACGTGGCCCGCGCCCAGTTGCGTGCCATCTTCGGCGAACTGCTGCGCCAACTGCCGGGGATCGAAGCCGGAGAGCCGTCCTACGTGCCCGGCAACTTCATCCACGGTGTCCGCGCCATGCCCTGCACGTTCTGATTTTGGGCGTGCCCCTTGGGCGCGAGCAGACGCAAAAGCCCCTAAATCGACTCGCTAAAGGGGGCTTTCACGACTGCTCGGCGGGGTTGCGGGTGAGGTGGTCGGTGCCGAACCTGCGGCCGGTGGCGTCCTTGCCGACCGCGGTCAGCAGCACGACGGCGACCAGCGCCGGCACCACCGTGACCACCAGGGCGAACGGATAGCCGTTCGCGGCCGCGAGATGCTCCTGGATCGGCAGGTTGAATGCCGCCAGCAGATTGCCCAGCTGGTAGGTCACGCCCGGATAGAAGCCGCGGATCGCATCCGGTGACATCTCGGTCAGGTGCGCCGGAATCACCCCCCAGGCGCCTTGCACGCAGACCTGCAGCAGAAACGATCCCAGGCACAGCATCCCCGCGCTCTGCGATAGCGCGAACAGCGGCACGATCGGCAGGCCCATCACCGCCGCCCAGATGATCGCGTAGCGGCGGCCTAGCCGCTGCGACAGCGAGCCGAAGATCAGCCCGCCGATGATGCCGCCGATGTTGTAGATCACCGCGATCCACTTCGCCGTGACATGGGACAGCCCCGCGCCGTCGTCCGAGCTCAGAAACGTCGGGTAGATGTCGTGCGTGCCGTGGCTCATCCAGTTGAACGCCGTCATCAACAACACCAGATAGCAGAATCGGCGGATCACCTTGGCGTCGGTGAACACGTCGCGAATCCTGGTGCGCGTCACCCGCATCCGGTCCTGGGTGGCCTGCCACACCTCTGATTCGGTAACCCGATAGCGGATCAACAAGCTGATCAACGCCGGCAGGATGGACAGCCCGAACAGCCAGCGCCAGGACAATCCCAGCCAGTCGTTCACCAGCAGCGAGGCCAGGCTGGCGGCCAGGTAGCCGAACAGATAGCCCTCCTGCAGCAGCCCGGAGAAGAAGCCGCGTCGCTCCGGGGGGATCTTCTCCATGGCCAACGCGGCGCCCAGGCCCCATTCGCCGCCCATGCCGATGCCGTAGAGCAGGCGCAGCACCACCAGCACGGTGAAGGTCGGCGCGAACGCGCACAGGAACCCCACCGTCGAGTAGAAGATCACGTTCACCATCAGTGGTATCCGGCGGCCCACCCGGTCGGCCCACAGGCCGAACAGCAGCGCCCCGACCGGGCGCATCGCCAACGTGGCGGTGGTCAGAAACGCCACCTCGGTTTTGGTGTGGCCGAAGGTCTTGGCGATGTCGGCGTAGACGAACACCACGATGAAGTAGTCGAAGGCGTCCATCGACCACCCCAGCAGGGCGGCCAGGAAAGAGTTGCGCTGATCGGAGGTGAGGCGCTGTTTCACCGGGACATCCTGCCCTATTCGCCGGGCGCTAACGCACCGAAACGGCGCCAAGCTCAGCGGCCAGTACGGCCAGCGCCGCCGAACAGCCGCCGTCGAACTTGACGTCGGCCAGCCCGTCGCCGCGAGTGGGGCCACGGTTGACGATCGCGACCGGGATACCGCGCGCCGCGGCATGGCGGACGAACCGGTAGCCGGAGAACACCGTCAGCGACGATCCCGCCACCAGCAACGTCTCGGCCTCATCGACAACGGAATACGCCCGGGCAACGCGGTCTTGGGGAACACTCTCGCCGAAGTAGACGATGTCCGGCTTGAGGATCCCGCCGCAGGCGTGGCAGTCGAGGTAGCGGAAGGATGCGGTGTCAGTCACGACGGCGTCCGCGTCGGGGGCCACCGCGATGGCGCCGAGCGGCCCGGTTCGGCTTATGAATCCGGGGTTGAGCTCCTCCAGTTGCTCGGCCAGCGAAGCCCGGCTCATGGTGATCCCGCAGCTCAGACAGACCACCGTCGCGTAACTGCCGTGCAGGTCGATGACACGGCGGCTGCCCGCGCGGGTGTGCAGCAGGTCGACGTTCTGGGTGATCACCCCGGTGACGACGCCGGCCGCTTCCAGGGCGGCCAGCGCGGTGTGCCCGGCGTTGGGGGCGGCGGCGGCCATGTGTCGCCAGCCGAGATGGTTGCGCGCCCAGTAGCGCTGACGGAAAACCGGGTCGCCGGTGAACTGGGCGATCGTCATCGGGTTGCTCGGTGGGGAATCGGGCCCGCGATAGTCGGGAATGCCCGAGTCCGTGGAGATGCCGGCGCCGGTGAGCACCGCCGTACGCCGGCCCGCGAGCAGCGTCAGCAGGTCGCAGACCGTCGGTTCGGCGCCGCCCATCCGGCTAGCGTAGGCACTGTGCGGCAGTCGACCGTTCGGCAGCCATGTTGCGGCACATCATCTCCAGTGCCGCATCGCCCAGCGCGGCGTCGATGTGGGCGACGGCGTCGACCGGTATCACCACCGGAAGGTGCCGAACGTAGGCGTCCAGGGCGGTGTAGAGGATGCACTGTTCGGTGACCTGCCCGGTCAGGATCAGCCGCCGGGTTCCGAGCCGGCCCAGCAGGTACTCCAACGGCGTGGAATAAAAGGCGCTGTGTCGCACCTTGGTCATCGCCCGATCGCCGGGGCTCGGCACGATGGGGCGAACCAGTTCGGGGCGTGCACCCTCCAGCGCCGACCCGATGATGTCGGCGAATCCGGTGGTGAAGTCGCCGTGGTTGTCGTTGACGTAGATCAGGTCGACCCGCTCGTCGGCTCGACTGCGTTCGACCAGGTCGGCCAGCGGTTCGACGATCTTCGCGACGTTGTCGGCCAGTTGTGCCGCGTCGGGATGCCGGTAGGCGTTGAGCATGTCGACGACGGCCACCGCGGTATCGCTCATGGCCCTGGTGATACCCGAAAGCTGCACGTTGACACCATCGGGGCGAGAATGGGAGGCCATGGAGCATTCTGGGGACTTCTACAACGCCTACCGGCATGGCTTCGCGCGGGTTGCCGCCTGCACGCACCGCACCACGCTCGCCGACCCGGCCGCCAACGCCGAGTCGGTGCTGCGCCTGGCGAGGGAATGCCATGACGACGGTGTCGCGCTGGCCGTCTTTCCCGAGCTCACGCTGTCGGGATACTCCATCGAGGACATCCTGCAGCAGGACAGCCTGCTCGGCGCTGTCGAGACGGCGCTGCTGGAGGTGGTTGCGGCCTCGACGCCGCTACTGCCGGTGCTGGTGGTGGGGGCGCCGCTGCGCTATGCCCACCGGGTCTACAACACCGCCGTGGTGATCCACCGCGGGCGCATCCTCGGGGTGGCGCCGAAGTCATATCTACCCACCTACCGGGAGTTCTACGAGGGGCGCCAGTTGGCCGCCGGTGCCGACGAACGGGGGATGATCCGGCTCGGCGGCCTCGAGGTGCCGTTCGGTCCGGACCTGCTGTTCGCCGCGACCGACCTGGCCGGGTTCGTGCTGCACGTCGAGGTCTGCGAGGACATGTTCGTGCCGGTGCCGCCCAGCGCCCAGGCGGCGCTGGCCGGCGCGACGGTGCTGGCGAATCTCTCCGGCAGCCCCATCACGGTCGGGCGCGCCGAGGATCGCTGCCTGCTGGCGCGGTCGGCGTCGGCGCGATGCCTGGCCGCCTACATCTACGCCGCCGCCGGGGAGGGCGAGTCGACCACTGACCTCGCCTGGGACGGCCAGACGATGATCTGGGAGAACGGCACACTGCTCGATGACAGCGAACGCTTTCCCACCGGCGCCCGCCGGTCGGTCGCCGATGTCGACCTCGGCCTGCTGCGCTCGGAGCGCGTGCGGATGGGCACCTTCGACGACAACCGCCGCCACCACCGCGACGCGGTGCAGTCCTTTCGGCGGGTGGAGTTCGCACTGGACCCGCCTTCCGGGGACATCGGGCTGCGCCGGGTGGTCGAGCGGTTCCCGTTCGTACCGTCGAATCCCCAGCGTTTGCAACAGGATTGCTACGAGGCCTACAACATCCAGGTGTCCGGCTTAGAGCAGCGGCTGCGCGCCCTGGATTATCCCAAGGTGGTGCTCGGGGTGTCGGGTGGACTCGATTCGACCCACGCCCTGATCGTCGCCGCGCGGGCCATGGATCGGGAGAACCGGCCGCGCAGTGACATTCTGGCGTTCACCATGCCCGGCTTCGCCACCGGCGAGCGCACCAAGGCCAACGCAGCCGCGCTGAGCCGGGCGCTGGGGGTGACCTTCGCCGAGATCGACATCCGCGACAGCGCGAGGCTGATGCTGGCCGAGCTGGGCCATCCGTTCGCTCGCGGTGAAGCCGTCTACGACGTGACGTTCGAGAACGTGCAGGCCGGGCTGCGCACCGACTACCTGTTCCGGATCGCCAACCAGCGCGGCGGCATCGTGCTGGGCACCGGTGACCTGTCGGAGTTGGCGCTGGGCTGGTCCACCTACGGCGTGGGCGATCAGATGTCGCACTACAACGTCAACGGCGGGGTGCCCAAGACGCTGATCCAGCACCTGATCCGCTGGGTGATCAACTCTGGTGAATTCGACGCCGAGGTGTGCGCGGTACTGGCCTCGGTGCTCAACACCGAGATCAGCCCGGAACTGGTGCCGGCGACCAATAGCGAGGAGATTCAGCGCAGCGAGGACAAGGTGGGACCTTACTCGTTGCAGGACTTCGCACTGTTTCAGGCGCTGCGCTACGGATTCTCGCCGGCCAAGATCGCGTTCCTGGCCTGGCACGCCTGGCATGACGCGGCGGCGGGGTCCTGGCCGCCCGGGTACCCGGCGGACAAACGAGTGGTGTATTCGCTGGCCGACATCCGGCATTGGCTCAAAGTCTTTGTGCAACGGTTCTATTCGTTCAGCCAGTTCAAACGCTCGGCGCTGCCGAACGGGCCGAAGGTCTCCCACGGTGGTTCGCTGTCGCCGCGAGGGGAATGGCGGGCCCCGTCGGACATGTCGGCGCGGATCTGGCTCGACGAGATCGAACGGGAAATCCCGGCGGGGTAGCGAGGAGCACCGACGATGGCCGAGGTTCGACGGTTTCCGCTGCCACCGGCGTTGCAGCGGGCCATGACGCTGCTCGCCGACGCACCCGCCGACCCGCAGGTCAGCCGCGGCTATCTCGACCTACTCGACGGGGCGGGGGAGGCGGGCGCGCCGCAGAACACCGGTGCCATCCAGAAGCTGTGGGCCTCGTCGTTCGGGTCGCTGTTCTACGACAATGCCCAGGCGTTGGGTCGCAGGCTGCTCGAAGCCTGGCAGCACCCGATCGACTGGCTGAACATCCCGGCCGGCGGGGTGGCGCTGGACGTCGGCTGCGGCCCGGGCAGTATCACGGCCTCGCTGGCCGGCGCCGTGGGCGCCGACGGTTTGGCGTTGGGTATCGACGTCTCCAAGCCGATGCTGGCGCGGGCGGTACGGGTGCAGGCCGGCTCACAGACCGCGTTTCTGCGAGCCGACGCGCAGCGACTGCCGCTGCGCGACAACACCGTTGACGCCGTCATCTCAATTGCCATGCTGCAGCTGATCCCCGATCCGGCAGTGGCGCTGGCCGAGATGGGGCGGGTGCTCAAGCCCGGCGGCCGGATCGCGCTCATGGTGCCCACCGCAGGATCGGCCTCCCGGATGTGGCGGCTGCTGCCCAAGGCCGGTGCACGGGTATTCGACGACGACGAGATCGCCGACACCCTCGAAAGCCACGGTTTCACCAGCGTCCGGGCCAAGAACTACGGAACCATTCAGTGGGTGCGCGCCAAGCGGATCTGACCCGCTGACCGCGACTACCCGGCGGCGCCGAACGCCGACCGGGCGTTCAGCGACCGGGTTGGCCGGTCGCCAGCGCCGCTTCGATCGCCGCGGCGGTCGGGGCGCAATCGCCGGCGCCGGGAACCAGCGTCGCCAGCGCCCCGGCCACACAGGCAAGCCGCAGCGCATGTGCCTTGCCGCTGGGCCACTCGGCTGCCAGCACACCGGCGAAGACATCGCCGGCACCGGAGGTGTCGATAGCGGCCACCACCGGTGCCGGCACCTCGACGATGCCATCAGCCCCGCTGTAGCGGGCGCCGCGCGCTCCGAGCGTGACCACCCGATGCGGTACCGGATGGCTGAACCGCGCCGATTCCGTCTCATTGACCACCGCCACGTCGATCAGCTCCGCCAGCTCGGTCAGGTCTTCACCGGCCGGGGAGACGTTTACGATCACGGTCGCCCCCGTCCGGCGAGCCGCTCGGGCCGCTGCGGTGGCGGTTGGGATCGGGATCTCCAGCTGCAGCAGCACCACGTGCGCCTTGGTGATCAACTCGCACTGGCCGGCGTCCAGCGTCAGCGCGCTGTTGGCCCCCGGCGCTACCACGATGGTGTTCTCTCCGGCCGGATCCACCATGACGACCGCCGATCCGCTGGGACCCGCGACGGTCGTCAATCCGCCGGTGCCGACCCCGTTGTCCTCCAGGTGCCGGCGTAACTGCAGACCGGCGTCATCGTCACCCACCGCGCCGATGAACGAGACGTCGGCGCCGGCACGCGCGGCTGCCACCGCCTGGTTGGCCCCCTTGCCGCCGGGGTGGCTGCTCGGCGCCGAGCTGAGGACCGTTTCGCCGGGCGCGGGCAGCGCAGCCACCGTGAACACGGTATCCAGATTCACACTGCCCACCACGCACAGCTGCGCCACCATGCTGTCCAGCTTCGCATTCGCGACCTCGTAATGTCGCGCATCCCTTAGGGTGGGGAACCGTCTGGTAACCGGGGAAGGGAGCGGCCGGGTGGACTCGGCACCGTCGGCAGCCACGGACGACACCGTGAACGTTGAGCGACGCCGCCGGTGGCTGCCGTCTCGACTCAGCATCCAGACCAAACTGATGCTGATCCTGCTGCTGACCAGCATCGTGTCGGTTGGTGTGGTGGGCTTCGTCGAGTTCCAGTACGGCGCAGCCGAACTGCAACGTTCGGCCACGAGCAAGCTGGTACAGGCCCGTGAGGCGCAGCACCGAGCGGTCTCGAGCCTGTTCGCAGAGATGACGAGTTCGCTGATCATCTTCAGCGGGGGAGCGACGGCCTCCAACGCGCTCCACGCGTTCACCGCGGGCTTCGACGAACTTGCCCGCGCCACAGTCACTCCCGAGCAGCAACGTGCGATCGTCGGCCACTACCGCGACAACTTCATCGAGCAGCTGACCGAGCGGACCGGGGAGCGGGCGGACATCGCCGCGCTGCTGCCGGCGTCGACCGCGCAGCGTTACCTGCAGGCGCACTACACCGCCGGCTATACCGGGGAATCCGAGAAGCCCGAGGACGCCGGCGACGGCAGCGCCTGGTCCGCGGCAAACGCCGAATTCAACAGCTTTTTCACGGAGATCGTCAAGCGCAACGAGTACCTGGATGCGCTGCTGCTGGACACCAGGGGCAACGTGGTCTACTCCGTGAACAAGGGCGTGGACCTGGGCACCAACGTGCTGACCGGCCCCTACCGCGAATCCGTGCTGCGTGACGCCTACCGTAAAGCGCTGGCCTCCAACGCGGTCAACTTCGTCTGGATCACCGATTACCAGCCGTATCAACCTAACCTGGACACGCCGACCGCCTGGCTGGTGTCGCCGGTCGGCGTCAAGGGCACCGTCGAGGGGGTGCTGGCCCTGCCGCTGCCCAGCGCGAAGGTTAATCGGATCATGACCGCCAACCGTGACTGGAAGGCCGCCCAGGTCGGGCGCACCACCGAGACCTATCTGGCCGGACCCGACGACCTGATGCGCTCCGATTCACGGTTGTTTCTGGAGGACCCGGAGCGGTACCGCCGCGAAGCGGTGGCGGCGGGTACGCCGGTCGCCACGGTGGACAAGGCCCTGAAGCTGGGGACCACCACCCTGGTTCAGCCGGTGGGCTCCCCGGGTCTGCGTGCCGCGCAACGCGGCCAGACCGGCACGCTCAACACCGGATACGACTACCTCGGCAACCGTGAACTTGCCGCGTACGCGCCGCTGACCATCCCGAACTCGGATCTACAGTGGTCGATCCTGGCGACCAGGGACTACTCCGATGCGTACGCCGGGGTCACCTCGTTCAGCAAGCGGGTGGTGCTGGCCACCACCGGGGTCATCATCGCGATCTGTGTGCTGGCGATGCTGCTGGCGCGGCTTTTCCTGCGGCCGATCCGACGGCTGCAGGCCGCCGCCCAGCGGATCAGTGCCGGCGACTACAGCGCCGCGGTACCCAGCGGAACGGCTGACGAGATCGGCGATCTCACCAAGGCCTTCAACGACATGGGCCGCAGCCTGCGGACGAAGGAGGAACTGCTCAACGAACAGCGCAAGCAGAACGACGAGCTGCTGTTGTCGCTGATGCCGGAGTCGGTGGTGCAGCGCTACCGCGGCGGAGAGCAGGCCATCGCCGAAGAGCACCACAACGTCAGCGTCGTCTACGCCGAACTGCAGGGGATCGACCAGCTCTCCGGCGAAGTCGCCGCGAACGAATTGGTGACGATCGTCGACGAACTGGTCCGGCAATTCGATGCGGCGGCCGAAGTCGTTGGCGTCGAACGAATTCGAACCATGTACAACGGCTACCTCGCCGGCTGCGGTTTGACCACCCCGCGGCTGGACGGCGTGCACCGCATCGTCGAATTCGCGAGCGAGATGCAGCGTATCGTCGACCGGTTCAACGTCAAATCCGGCCGCCGGCTGAGCCTGTGGGCCGGTGTCAACACCGGCGAAGTCGTCAGCGGTCTGGTGGGCCGATCCGGGGTGACCTACGACCTGTGGGGATCGGCCGTCAACCTTGCCTATCAGTTACGCAGGGGTACACCGCAATCCGGCATCTACGTCACCGGGGCCGTGCGCGACATGCTCGGCGGCGGCGCGGAGTTCACCCCGGCCGGCACCGTGGCCATCGGTGACACCGAAGAGCAGGTCTGGCGCTTGGCGGAGCCCACGTGAACATCTTCGGGCCGTGGTTCTACTGGGCGGTCGGCGTGGCCGCGGGGTTTCCCGCCGGTCTGATCCTGCTGACCGAATGGCATGTGGCGTTGACCCGCAGGGGCAGCTACCTGGCCCGGCCGGTGGCGTTGGTGCGGAATTACCTGCTGCCGCTGGGAGCGTTGCTGGTGTTGCTGGGGCAGGTGGCCGCAGTACCGGCGCAGGACCCGACGGTGCGGGTCATCTACACCCTGTTCGGCTTCGTGCTGCTGGTGTTGCTGTTGTCCGGGTTGAACGTCACCTTTTTCCAGAGTGCCCCGAAAGGCTCTTGGCGAGGCCGGATCCCGACCATCTTCATCGATGTCGCCCGCTTCCTGCTGATCGGTGTCGGTCTGGCGCTGATCCTGTCCTACGTGTGGGGCGCCAAGATCGGCGGTCTGTTCACCGCGCTGGGCGTGACCTCGGTGGTCATCGGCCTGATGCTGCAGAATTCGGTCGGTCAGATCGTTTCGGGGCTGTTCATGTTGTTCGAGCAGCCGTTCCGGATCGGCGACTGGCTGTCCACCCCGACCGCGCGCGGCCGCGTCGTCGAGGTGAACTGGCGGGCGGTGCACATCAGCACCGCCGGCGGCCTGCAGGTCACCCCGAACTCGGTGCTGGCGAGCACGTCGTTCACCAACGTCAGCCGGTCCGGTGGTGCGCATCGGGTGTCGATCACGACGACGTTCGCGGTCTCCGACCCGCCAGACCGGGTGTGCGCGCTGCTGTCGCGGGTCGCCACCGCACTGCCGCTGCGTACCACCGGCGAGGCGCCCGGTTCGGTGGCACTCGGCGGCGGCGAATACCGGACCACGATCGCCCTCGACTCCCCGGCTGACGACGGTCCTGCGCAGGCCACCTTCCTGCGGTGGCTCTGGTATGCCGCCCGCCGCGAGGGGCTGCACCTCGACGACTCCGACGACGTGTTCTCGACACCCGAGCGGGTTGCCGAGGCGCTGCGCACGGTGGTGGCGCCTGCGCTGCGGCTGACCGATGCCGACCAGCAGGCCGTGGCGCCCTACGCCGTGGTGGTCCGCTACGGCGCGGATGAAGTCCTGGAGCAGGCCGGGCATGTGCCGACCGCGATGATCTTCCTGACCGAGGGCAGTGTCCGGCTCACCACCGAGGATCCGGCGGTGCCGAGCGCAACACTGCGCCACGGCGCCTTTCTCGGGGTCACCACGCTGACCCGGCAGGCCAGCCAGTTCGATGCCCGAGCACTGGAGGAAGTGACCGCGGTGGTGATCGGCCGCGACCACATCGAGGAGCTGGTGATGGCCAAGCCGCTGTTGCTGCAGGAGTTGGGCCGGATCATCGACCAGCGTCGCGCGGCGCCTGCCTAGCGCCGCCGCCAGAATGGGGCCGTTTCGCCCGATCCACCGTTCGCCGATACCCTGGATCGATGAGCGTGCCCGTACTTCCCGACCTGCGCCAAGAGGTCCACGACGCCGCCCGCCGGGCTCGGATCGCCTCCCGCGCGCTGACCTCGTTGTCCACGGTGGCCAAGAACAGTGCGTTGAACGCCGCGGCCGATGCGCTGCTGGCCCATGCCGACGATGTCCTGGCCGCCAACACCGAAGACCTGGCCGCGGCCAGGGCCGCCGGCACCCCGGAGGCCATGCTCGACCGGCTGGCGCTGAACCCGCAGCGCGTCGAAGGGATCGCCGCGGGCCTGCGCCAGGTCGCGGGGTTGCCCGACCCGGTCGGCGAGGTGCTGCGCGGCTACACCCTGCCCAATGGGCTGCAGCTGCGTCAGCAGCGGGTTCCGCTCGGCGTGGTGGGCATGGTCTATGAGGGCCGGCCCAACGTCACCGTGGACGCGTTCGGCCTGACGCTGAAGTCAGGCAACGCCGCGCTGTTGCGCGGCAGCTCGTCAGCGGCGCATTCGAACCGGGCCCTGGTCGAAGTGCTGCGCAAGGCGCTGACCGACGAGGACCTCCCCGCCGACGCCGTCCAGTTGCTCTCGGCGGTCGACCGCGCCACCGTGACCCACCTGATCCAGGCCCGCGGACTGGTCGACGTGGTGATCCCGCGCGGCGGGGCCGGGCTGATCGAGGCCGTGGTGCGCGATGCGCTGGTGCCGACCATCGAGACCGGCGTCGGCAACTGCCACGTCTACATCCATGAGGCGGCCGACCTCGACATCGCCGAAGAGGTGCTGTTGAACTCCAAGACACGGCGGCCCAGCGTCTGCAACGCCGCCGAGACGCTGTTGATCGACCGGGCCATCGCCGGCTCCGCGGTGCCGCGGCTGGTCGACGCGTTGACCGCCGCCGGGGTTGCGGTGCACGGGGACGCCGACGCGGCCGCGGGCGAGGACGACCTGCGCCGTGAATACCTGGCGATGGACATCGCCCTCTCGGTGGTCGACGGGCTCGAGGACGCCATCGACCACATCAACGAATACGGCACCGGTCACACCGAGGCCATCGTCACCAGCAACATGGCCGCCGCCCAGCGCTTCAGCGAGCAGGTCGACGCCGCGGCGGTCATGGTCAATGCCTCCACGGCGTTCACCGACGGCGAGCAGTTCGGTTTCGGCGCCGAGATCGGAATCTCCACCCAGAAGCTGCACGCCCGCGGCCCGATGGGGTTGCCGGAGCTGACATCGACCAAATGGATCGTGTGGGGCGACGGTCACACCCGTCCCGTCTAAAAGGAGCCATACCCTCGCATGGAAAAGCCCGGCATACCCGCCACCCCGGCCCGGCACGCCTCGTTGTTCACCGACATCGACGACGTGGCCCGACGGCTGGCCGAGACCGGCTACCTGGCCGACACCGCCACCACCACCGCGGTCTTCCTGGCCGACCGGCTCGGTAAACCGCTGCTGGTGGAGGGCCCGGCCGGAGTCGGCAAGACCGAGCTGGCCCGCGCGGTAGCCGCGGCGACCGGCGCCGGGCTGGTGCGGCTGCAGTGCTACGAGGGCGTCGATGAGGCCCGGGCGCTCTACGAGTGGAATCACGCCAAGCAGATACTCCGTATTCAGTCCGGCAACGCTGCCGATCAGGGCAGTGACTGGGACGCCACCAAGATGGACGTGTTCTCCGAGGAGTTCCTGCTGTCGCGCCCACTGCTGACCGCGATCCGGCGCACCGAGCCGACGGTGCTGCTGATCGACGAGACCGACAAGGCCGACATCGAGATCGAGGGCCTGCTGCTGGAGGTGCTCAGCGACTTCGCGGTCACCGTTCCGGAACTGGGCACCATCACCGCGATCCGGACGCCGTTCACGGTATTGACCTCCAATGCCACCCGGGAACTGTCCGAAGCGCTCAAGCGGCGCTGCCTGTTTCTGCACATCGACTTCCCCGACCCGGACCTGGAGCGGCGCATCCTGCTGTCCCGCGTACCCGAGCTGCCCGAACACCTTGCCGCCGAACTCGTGCGCATCATCGGCGTGCTGCGCGGCATGCAACTCAAGAAGCTGCCCTCGGTGGCCGAGACCATCGACTGGGGACGGACGCTGTTGGCGCTGGGCATGGACACCATCGACGACGCCACCGTTGCGGCCACCCTCGGGGTGGTGCTCAAGCACCAGTCCGACCAGGTGCGCGCATCAGGGGAACTGCGACTGAACTGATGGTGCAGTAGATGGTTCGCCGCATCCGCCCGCCGCATCCGCTGGCCCCGCACGGTATCCCCGGTCACCTGGTGGGGTTCGTCGAAGCACTGCGCGGCCAGGGGATTTCGGTGGGGCCGTCGGAAACCGTCGACGCCGGACGAGTGCTGGCCGCGCTCGAGCTCGCTGATCGCGAGGTGTTGCGTGAGGGCCTGGCGTGCGCGGTGCTGCGCCGGCCCGATCACCGCGACACCTACGATGCCATGTTCGACCTGTGGTTTCCCGCCGCGTTGGGTGGCCGGACCGTGGTCGTTTCGGACGAACCGCAGTCGGCCGACGACATTCCGCTGCCGGAAGACGCCGAACAGCTGCGCGCGATGTTGGTCGATTTGCTGACCGCCAACCCCGACCTGGCCGAGACCGACGCACGGTTGTCGGCGATGATCGCCGCGATCGTCGGCGCCTACGGGCAGTACCGCTCCAGCCGAGGCCCGTCGTACTCGGCCTACCAGGCACTCAAGGCGCTCGAGCTCGACGAATTGGAGGGCAGGCTGTTGGCCGGACTGCTTGCGCCTTACGGGGACGAGCCCAGTCCGACTCAGGAGCAGATCGCCAAAGCCGTTGCAGCCCAGCGGATCGCGCAGCTGCGCAAGCTCGTCGACGCCGAAACCAAGCGGCGGACCGCGGAACAGCTGGGCCGCGAGCATGTGCAGATGTACGGCATCCCGCAACTGAGCGAGAACGTCGAGTTCCTGCGCGCTTCCGGTGAACAGCTGCGGCAGATGCGCCGCGTGGTGGCCCCGTTGGCTCGCACCCTGGCCACCCGACTGGCCGCGCGACGGCGACGTTCGCGCGCCGGCACCATCGACTTGCGCAAGACGCTGCGGCGCTCGATGTCCACCGGAGGCGTGCCGATCGACGTGGTGCTACGCAAGCCTCGCCCGGCTCGGCCGGAACTGGTGGTGCTGTGCGACGTGTCCGGATCGGTGGCCGGGTTCAGTCACTTCACTCTGCTGTTGGTACATGCACTGCGCCAACAGTTTTCCCGCGTTCGGGTGTTCGCGTTCATCGACACCACCGATGAGGTCACGCACCTGTTCGGGCCCGAGGCCGACCTGGCGGTGGCCATTCAGCGGATCACCCGCGAGTCCGGGGTGTACACCCGTGACGGCCACTCCGATTACGGCAACGCGTTCGTCTCGTTCGCCGAGAAATATCCGAGTGTGGTGTCACCGCGCAGTTCGCTGCTGGTGCTGGGCGATGGCCGCACCAACTACCGCGATCCCGGGGTGGGTGTGCTCTCGCATCTGGTGACCGCCAGCCGGCATGCGCACTGGCTCAACCCCGAGCCCCGCCACCTCTGGGGCAGCGGCGACTCCGCGGTGCCGCGGTATACCGATGTCATCACCATGCATGAATGTCGCTCGGCAAAGCAGTTGGCTGCGGTGATCGACCAGTTATTGCCGGTCTGACCCCAAATCGCGAACGTGCGTGTTTGTCCGGCAACACGCCGGGCGGGCCGTGCAACTGTGCACGCTCACCTCAACCCGCCGTCCCCGCGCACCTCAAACGAGCAAGTAAGTGACCTTTCTGCGAGAAACTAGAGTAGTTCATTACTCTATGAACCCCGCAGAGCATCGAAATAGCCTAAGGCGTCTTAGCGAGTCTTAAGCATCTCGTTGTTCAACGGGGAGGTCGTGTGATGGCTGACAGCAACCGCAGTGCGAAGCGGAACTCGGCACGTAAGGGCAAGGCACGTCGCGCGAGCCGCGTCGGCGGTGCCGGCGCGGCGGTAAGTGCGTTTCTGGCGTTCGGGATGACGCCGCTGGCGTACGCACCGCAGGCCCGGGCCGACGACTTCGGGCTGGCCGACCTGTTCGACCCCTCGACGTGGGCGTTGCCCTACGACGGCATCGACTGGGGTTCCTTCGTCGACCCGGCGGCCTGGTCGTCGTTGTTCGACGCTGCGGCCTTCGACGCCACCGCCGTGGGAACCGCAACCGCGGACCCGTTCGGGCTGGATGCTGCCTTCAACTCGTTCATGAGCGACGTCAACTCCTGGGTGAGCACCAACTGGATCGGCACCCAGCTCGGCGACTGGGTCGACACCAACCTGCTCAACCCGCTGGGTGCGGCGTGGGCCTCCGCCGACAGCTGCGGGTTCATCTGCAACGGTCTGGCCGGCACGGCCGCCGACCCGGACGGCCAGGACGGCGGTTGGCTGTTCGGCAACGGTGGCGCGGGCTACAGCTACACCGCCGGTGACGGCTTCCACGATGGTGGCGACGGTGGTGACGCCAACATGTGGGGTGACGGGGGCGCAGGCGGTAACGGCTCCGACGGTGGCGCCGGTGGCGCCGGCGGCGCGGGTGGCATGTTCTCAGGTAACGGTGGCGACGGTGGCGCCGGTGGTGACGGCCTCGCCGGCTCCGCGCACGTCGACGGTGGTGCCGGTGGTGCCGGTGGCAACGCCGGTCAGTTCTCCTTCTTCGCGCACGGCGGCGCGGGTGGCGTCGGCGGTGATGGCGCGACCGGTCAAGCCGGTGATCACGGTGTTGCCGGGGTGGATCTGGGCAATGGTGTGGGCGCGGGAACCGACGGCTCTGACGGCGGAAACGGCGGCAAGGGCGGCAGCGGTGGTTCCGGCGGGTTCATGTTCGGGACCGGTGGTGCGGCCGGTGACGGCGGTGCGAACGGCGCCGGCGGTAACGGCGGCGACGGTGCCGACGGTGTCGTCGGGAACCTCAACGGCGGTAACG
>NZ_QMEX01000060.1 GCF_003284925.1 Mycolicibacter senuensis | reverse complement strand
AGTGGCTGCTGCCGGCCGCCGTGGCGGCGGTGGTGCTTGCCATCGTGGGCGTGGCCGGCGGATATGCGCTCAGCCGTGAGTCGGGTTCAGCGACCGGCGTCTCGGCGGACGGGCAGAGCGTGGTGCCGCTGGAGGGGTTGAGCTTTCGGCTGTCCCCTGGCGGCCTGGCGCTCGACGGTGACGGCAACCTCTATATCACCAACCAGAGCATGTACGGGCGGGTGCTGAAGCTGGCGCCGGGATCGAGCAATCCGGAAGTGTTGCCGTTCACCGGTCTCTACGAGCCGCAGGGCGTGGCAGTGGCCGCCGACGGCTCGGTCTATGTCAGCGACTTCAACAACCGGGTGGTGAAGTTGGCCCCGGACACCGGCGAGCAGACCGAACTGCCGTTCTCCGGACTCAACTACCCCGAGGGGGTGACGGTGGACGCTCAGGGCAGCGTCTACGTCGCCGACCGGGGTAACAACCGGGTGCTTAAGTTGCCGGCCGGCGCCGGCGCGCAGGTCGTGCTGCCGTTCACCGGGCTTCACAATCCCGACGACGTGGCCGTCGACAGCAACGGCAACGTCTACGTCACCGACACCGACAACGACCGGGTGGTGCGACTGAGCGCCGGATCCAATACCCAGACGGACCTTCCGTTCACGGGGCTGTCCTCACCGTGGGGCGTCTCGGTTGACCGCGCCGACAACGTCTACGTCACCAACCACGAGAACCACAAGGTCATGAAGCTCGATCCCGTGACCAACAACCAGACCAAGTTGCCGTTCGCCGGCCTCAACACGCCCTTGCAGGTGGTGGTCGACGCCGACGGTGCGTTGTACGTGGCTGACCGCGGTAACAACCGGGTGGTCAAGCTGGCGGCCGGCTCATAGCGGTCCGGCCGGCGGCCCGGTCATCGCTGCCGGACCGAGGTGAGCCGGGTCGCCACCGCGGCCATCACTGCGCTCAGCGCAACCACGATGATCAATGTCAGTGCCGCCCCCCACACCCGGGTCTGGCCGGCGGTCTCCGGGTTGGCGAGTTCGCTGTAGATCAGCAGCGGTAGTGAGGCCATGTTGTCGTGCAGAATGTCGTAGTTGATCGAGCGGCTGTAACCGACCAGGACCAGCACCGGGGCGGTCTCACCGATGATTCGGGCCAGCGCCAGAAATGTTCCGGACAGGATCCCTGACATTGCGGTCGGAAGCACGATTCGGATGATCGTCTTCCACTTCGGAACCCCCAACGCATAACTGGCCTCCCGCAGCTCGTCGGGGACCAGCCGGAGCATCTCCTCGGCGGACCGCACCACGATCGGCAGCATCAGCAGCACCAGTGCCAGCGAAACCGCCAGCGCGCTCTGCTCGAAGCCCAGGGTGGCGATCCACAGACTGAAGATGAACAGCGACGCGACGATCGACGGCACCCCCGCGAGCACGTCGACCATGAACGTGGTCAACCGGGCCCACCAACCCGACCCGTACTCGACCAGGTATATCGCGGTCATCAGACCGAGTGGCACCGCCAGTACGGCGGCGACCCCGGCCTGCACCAGGGTGCCGTACAACGCGTGATACACCCCGCCGGCCAACTCATCGGGCAGTACGCCGCGCAGCGAGTGCGTCCACCAGGACGCGTGGACGACTGCCTGCCAGCCGCGCGCGATCACTACCCACAGCAGCCAGATCAGTGGCACCGTCGCGATGCCGAACGAGATCACAAATATCAGCGCGGCGAAGCGGTCCGTGATCCGGCGCCTGATGCTGATGGGGCTGCGCACCCGGGACTTGACCGGTGCTGTCAGTGCGGGGGCGCTCATCCGTTGACCTTTCCGCCGGCCACCGCACGCGCGGCGGCGTTGACGACGAACGTCAGGACGAACAGGGCGAAACCAGCGGCGATGTAGGCGCCGGTCGGCAGCGGGGCGCTGAACTCCGATGCGGCGGACGCGATCTTGGACGCAAACGTGTACCCGCCGTCGAACAGCGACCAGTTACCGGGACGCGGGGCCGCTCGCAAGATGATCAGCATGGCGATCGTCTCGCCCAGGGCACGGCCCAGCCCCAGCATCGACGCGGCGATGACGCCGCTGCGGCCGTAGGGCAGCACCACGATCCGCACCACCTCCCATCGGGTGGCGCCCAGCGCCTGGGCCGCCTCGATGTGCGCGGTCGGGGTCTGGCGGAAGACCTCCCGCGACACCGAGGTGATGATCGGCAGGATCATCACGGCCAGCACGATCCCGGCGGTGAAGATGGTCCCGCCGCCGGCCAGTGACACGTTGCCTTTGGCGAACAGAAACAGCCAGCCCAGGTGGCGATTGAGAAACTTCGCCACCGGATAGAGCATCGGCGCCAGCACGAAGATCCCCCACAGTCCGAAGATGATGGACGGGACCGCAGCCAACAGGTCGATGACGATGCCGCACGGCCGCGACAGCTGCCGTGGCGCATAGCGGGTGAGGAAGATCGCGATGCTGATCGAGATCGGCACCGCCACTACCAATGCGAGCAGCGAGGTCAATACCGTCACCACCAGTAGATCCCGGATTCCGAACGCCAGACCGTCGGCGCCGCCGGTGCTGAAGGTGGCGGTGGTGAAGAAATTCGCGGTGTTGGCTTGCAGGGACGGTACGGCGCGGATCAGCAGGAAGACGGCGATCAGCGCGATCGCGGCGACGACCGTCGAACCGGCCGACACCGCCAGCGCCCGGAATATCCGTTCCCCGCCGGACCCGTGTTTGCGGGGCAGTGAGACGGGCACCGACGATTGCGAGGTGTTAGCGGCCATGGCGCCAACACCCTCGAAACCGCGGTGACCGGTGGGGCAGGGTCACTCGATGGCGTCGACTGCGGCCGACAGGCGCGGCTTGAACGCGTCCGGGATCGGCACGTATCCGTACTCATCCAGACCGAACTGCCCGGAAGTGATGGTCGATTTCAGGAACATCCGCACGGCGGTGCCCACCTCGGCATCGGGGTACTTCGAGCAGACCACTTCGTAGGTGGCGAGCACGATCGGGTAGGAGCCGGCGTTGCTGGGCTTGTAGAACGACGCGGTGTCGAGCACCAGATCGTTGCCCTCGCCCTTGATGGTGGCTCCGGCGATGGTCTTGCCCACCGATTCGGTGCTGATCGCGACGGGGTCCGGACCGGCCGACGTGATGATCTGCGCGGTGCGCAGATTCTTGGCCTGGGCGAACGACCACTCGTTGTAGGTGATGGCGCCCTCGGTGGTGCTGATCGCGGCCGCGGTGCCGTCATTGCCCTTGGCACCCTCGCCGACGCCGCCGTTGAACGACTTCCCGGTGCCCTTGCCCCACGCGCCATCGGAGGCGCCCTCCAGATACTGCTGGAAGTTGTCGGTGGTGCCGGACTCGTCGCTGCGGAACACCACATGGATGGGCGCGGCGGGCAGTGCGGCGCCCGGGTTGAGGTCTTTCACCGCAGGGTCGTCCCAGCTGGTGACGGCGCCGTTGAAGATCTTTGCGACGGTCGGTCCGTCGAGAATCAGATTGTCGACACCGGCGATGTTGTAGGTGATCGCGATCGGGCCGAACACCGCGGGCAGGTTCCAGGCCGGGGAACTGCACCGCTGCTGCGCCTGGGCGTACTCGTCGGTGCTGAGCGGCACGTCGGTGCCGGCGAAATCGGTCTGGCCGCCGAGGAATTCGCGGATGCCGGCACCGGACCCGTTGGCCGTGTAGTTCACCGTCTGATCGGGGCACTCCGCGATGAACGTCTTGACGAATCTGGCCATGGCATTCTGCTGGGCGGTCGATCCGCTCGCCTTCAGCGTCTCGGTGCCGCCGCAGTCGCTGCCGGCCGACGAACCTCCGGAGGAATCGGTGCCGTGAGAGGTGGTGTTGTGGTCGCTGCCGCAGCCGGACAAGGCCAGCGTGCCGGCGGCCAGGACTCCCAGTGCCGCACCGTAACCGTTCCGTGTCATCTCGGGGCCTTTCGGGTCGAATCAGGGTTGAGGAACACACCCGCTGTATCACCGGATCGGCCCGGCCGCGAAACCACACGGAGCAAGCACGGCACGGGCTGCCAGCAGACTAACAGCCTGCTGTGGAAAAAAAGGATGATATTCCTCTTGGAAATGGACCCGAAAAACGGACCCGCCGCACGAGGCGACGACGCGGTAGCCGACGTCGCGCTGCGGGGCGCGCGATAGTCGTCCTAATCGGGTGGGGGCAGGGTGTTCTCGTCGGGGAACTTGCCGGTCGCCTGGAAGATCACCCGGCGCGCCACCTCCACAGCGTGGTCGGCGAATCGTTCATAGAACCGGCCGAGCAGTGTCACGTCGACGGCCGCGGCGACACCGTGGCGCCACTCTTTGTCCATCATCACCGAGAACAGATGCCGGTGCAGATCATCCATCGCATCGTCTTCTTCGCGGATCCGGGCGGCCTTCTCCGGGTCCCGTGACAGCAGCACCTCTTGCGCGCTGTTTCCCAAATCGACTGCCACCCTGCCCATTTCGGCAAAGTATCCGTTCACCTCTTCGGGCAGGGCGTGTTGCGGGTGCCGACGGCGAGCGATCTTGGCGACGTGCAGTGCCAGCGCGCCCATCCGGTCGATGTCGGCGACCATCTGGATGGAGCTGACGATGGCTCGCAGGTCCCCGGCGACCGGTGCCTGCAACGCCAGCAGCACGAAGGCGCTCTCCTCGGCGCGCGCGCTCATCGCGGCGATCTTCTCGTGGTCGGTGATCACCTGCTCAGCCACCACCAGGTCGGCCTGCAGCAGGGCCTGCGTGGCACGTTCCATGGCGATTCCGGCCAGGCCGCACATCTTGCCGAGCTGTTCGGCCAAGTCCGAGAGTTGCTCGTGATAGGCGGTTCGCATGCCCTCAAGACTAACCCGGACGGGGCTTGAGGCGGCTGCGCGCCGCCGCCGCGTTTACTCGCAGGTGGTGTCGGCGGCGTTGGTGACCGTCAGGTCGTCGGGCAGCTCGGTGGGTTCGACGCTGGCGCCGCGGTTGAGTTGCACGTTGATCTGCGAGCCGGTGACCGCCGGCCTGCTGACGGCGCGGAAATCCGCACCCAGCACCACTCGCACGATGGAGCCCAGCCCGGCGACCCGTTCGATCGGCGCACCGGTCAGCGCTGAGGCCACGGTGGCGGCGGCCTGTTCATTGCCCGGGGAGAACAGCACTTTGGTGGTCTTGACCGTTGCCGGGTAGTCATCGGCGCTGTCGACGTCGAAGCCCCAGTGCTGCAGGCCCTCAGAGGTTGCGGCGGCCAGGCCGGACTGGTCGGTGGCGTTGGACACCCGCACGGTGACCTCGCCGGGGGAGGTGGTGACCGCCCGGACCTGCTCGCTGTACGGCTTGGCGGTCGGGCTGGCCGGTGTCGCGGCGGCCTGGGTGGATTGCGGAGTCGGGCTGGTCGCGGTGGTCGGGACCGACGTGGCGTTGTGATCGTTCTCGCCGGGTAGCGGGTCGTCGTTGATGATGGCGTCGAACAGCGCTCGCATGTCGTCCATCCGCGGGACCTCGTCGCCGTTCTCGTCGGTCTCACTGGTCGGCACGGTGACGAAGGTGATGTGCCCGGCGGACACCTTCTGCAGCGACTGCCCCAGATTCACCAGGTCCTTGGTCTTGACGTTGTCCACGTAGCTGTCGCCGATGAACATGTTCACCACGTTGTTGAGCTTGGTCGGGGAGAAGAAGGTGTTGGTGGAGATCAACGAGCGCAGCAGTGACGACAAGAAGAGCTGCTGGCGTTTGATCCGGCCGTAGTCGCCGTTGTCCTCGGTGGTGACGTTGCGGGCGCGCACGTAGCTCAGTGCCGTCGCGCCGTTGACCCGCTGGCGCCCGCTGTTCTCCAGCACGCTGCCCAGCTCGAGGTCGTAGAGCGGGCTGGTGGTGCACACCTCCACGCCGCCCAGGGCGTCGACCATCTTGCCGAAGCCGACGAAGTCGACGGCCATGAAGCGGTTGACCGCCAGCCCGGAGAGCTTCTGGATCTCCTTGACCAGACACTTGGGACCGCCGAAGGCGTACGTGGAGTTCAGCTTCGTCTCGGTGTAGACGGTGTCGTCGCTGTAGGTGCCGGTGTTCGGGTCGTAGATCGGGCCGTAGGCGCCGGTCTCGGGATTCCAGACCTCGCATTGAATCGGCGTGATCGCCAGGTCACGCGGGAAGGACACCACCACCACGCGTTTCCGGTTCGCCGGGATGTTGACCAGCATGATCGTGTCGGACCGGGCACCCTCGGCGTCCTCGGTGCTGCCGGCGCCGATATTGCTGTTAGCCCCGGCCCGGGTGTCGGCGCCGACGATCAGGAAGTTCTCGTCGCCGTACTGCCCGGCCGCGTCGAGGATGTCGTGCGAGTTGGGGTCCAGCGCGCTGACGTGGTTGAGGCTGCGGTTTTTCGAGGCGCTCCACTGCCACGCCGAACCGGTCAGCACCAGGGCAAGAACCGCCATCATGGCCGCTACCGCCCGGCCGGCCAGCAGCGCCCCGTGACCGGTCTTTCGCGGCCGCGGCTCGTCGGATTCAAGGTCGTCGTGCCCCGGCGGGTCGATTCGCGCCGGCGGTAGCTCTTGGGCCACGTCCGGCGGTTCAGCGAGGCTCGACGCAGGAGAGGCGAAGCTGGGACCGCCGAGTGGACCGGGCGGTTCAGCGAGGCTCGACGCAGGAGAGGCGAAGCTGGGACCGTCGCTTGGACCCGGCGGTTCAGCGAGGCTCGACGCAGGAGAGGCGAAGCTGGGACCGCCGAGTGAACCCGGTAGTTCGGTGGTGGGCTCGGAGCCGGCCCAGTCGTCGGACCACGCGGTTTCACCGGGCTCGTCGTAGTCCGTGCCGTGAATCCGGTCGAGGTCGGGCAACTCCGAGGGGTAGGCCACCTCGGCGATGTCGGCGGTGGAATTCGGCGCGTCCGTCGCGGCGAAGGCTGCCCAGAGCTCAGGGTCCGGGTCGGGCTTGGTCTCCCCGGGTTCGGCGGCTTCTCCGCCAGTCGCGGGATCGGCAGCCGCCGCTGGCTCGTCGGCGACGGTGGCGGCACGGCGCTGGCTGCGGCCACCGGACGGCGGAACACCGGCGTTGACCCGGGCGATCAGGTCCGCGACGGTCACCGAACCATCACCACGGTGGCGGCGGCGTGACGCAGCCGGCCGCCGCGGGGCCGGCGCGGGGTCGTCGGCCGGGGTCTGCCAGCGCTCCCACGGCGCGGGTCCGGGCGGGCTCATCGTCATCAGCTGATGGTCACCGTCGTCCCGGCCCTCTCCAGGCCAGCGTCCAGGAGTGGCGCTATCGCCGTCACTCATGTCCTCACGGGCCTCCGAGTCTTCGGGACTGACGGGTATCGGTCACACGTCAGCCTGGCACGGGTGATCGCCGTCGATTCTCCGTGCCTGTTTCCGCCCCCCGCAGGGGACAACCCCTCCCGGGGCAATAAGTTACTTATTCTACTGAGAAGTTTCCAGACACGCGATGTCGAGGACGTCTCATTTCAGCCACCTGAGTGCATAATGTCAGCTCCGCTCGGCACGGTGCAGTCGTCCGGGTCGGCGAGCCAACCCTCGGGAAGGGTGACCTTGGCCGGTGAGCCCTGCCGTCCCCGCGGTCCGGTCGCCGCAGTCGGGAAGGGTATCGACCCGTCGAGTTGCCTGAGCAGCGCGTCGAGGTCGGCCAGCGTCGTGACCATTGCCAGCGTGCGCCGTAGCTCCGAGCCCGCCGGAAAGCCGTGCAGGTACCAGGCCACGTGCTTACGGATCTCCCGCATGCCCTTGTCCTCGCCGAAGTGCGATGCCAGCAGTTCACCGTGGCGCCGGACGATGTCGGCGACCTCGCCCAGCGTGGGCGGGGTCGGGACGGGGCGACCGGCGAATGCCGCCGACAGCTCACCGAACAGCCACGGGCGCCCCAGGCAGCCGCGGCCGATGACGACGCCGTCGCAGCCGGTCGCCGCCATCATGGCCAGGGCATCGCCGGCCTCGAAGATGTCGCCGTTGCCGAGCACCGGGATCGAGCGCACCTGCTCCTTGAGTGCGGCGATCTGCTCCCAGTCGGCCTTGCCGGAGTAGCGCTGCGCTGCTGTCCGGGCGTGCAGGGCCACCGCCGCGGCGCCCTCGGCCTCGGCGATACGGCCGGCATCGAGGTGGGTGTGGGTGGCTTCGTCGATCCCGATCCGGAATTTCACGGTCACCGGGATCTCGGTGCCGGCCGTGCCGCGGACTGCCGCTGCGACGATGTTGCCGAACAACCGGCGCTTGTAGGGCAGCGCCGACCCGCCGCCGTGCCGGGTCACTTTGGGCACCGGGCAGCCGAAATTCATGTCGATGTGGTCGGCCAGGCCCTCGTCGGCGATCATCTTCGCCGCGGCGTAGGTGGTGTCCGGGTCCACCGTGTAGAGCTGCAACGAGCGCGGTGACTCGGCGGGGGAGAACGTGGTCATGTGCAGGGTGGCCGGATGGCGTTCCACGAGCGCGCGGGCGGTCACCATTTCGCACACGTAGAGCCCGCTGACCGTTCCGGCCCGGGACTGTTCCAGTTCGCGGCAGAGCGTGCGGAAGGCGACGTTGGTCACGCCGGCCATCGGGGCCAGCACCACCGGGCTGGCGAGCGTGAGCGAACCGATCCGCAGCCCGCGCCGCTGCGCGGTCAGCACGTTACCGCCGCTGCCGCCGGTTACTGCGCCAATGACGCGAATTCCTTCTTGGCGGCGCGTTTCTCGGCCATCTTGGCCTCCCGCTCGAGCCGGCGCTGCTTGGCCACCTCGAACTTCTCGCACGTCTGTTCCAGCTCGGCGACGATCTTGCCGATCTCGTCCTGGTAGCGGGCCGCTTCGCCGGTGAAGTCCCGTTCGAGGATGCGCCACTTTTTCAGCACCGGCATCACCACGTCGTCCAGGTGGATGCGCGGGTCGTAGACACCGCCGACGGCGATGATCACCGCCTTGCGGCGGAACTCCGGGACCACGTACCCGGGCATCTGGAAGTTAGCCAGCACCCGGTGCAGCGAGTACATCGCCTGCTCTGGCGCGATGTCGAAACCGGCCGCGCTGATGTCGCGGTAGAAGATCATGTGCAGGTTCTCGTCGGCTGAGATCCGGGCGAGCAGCTGGTCGGCGACGGGGTCGTTGCAGGCCCGGCCGGTGTTGCGGTGCGAGATGCGGGTGGCCAGCTCCTGGAAGGTCACGTAGACGACCGAGTCGAACAAGCTCTTGGCGAACAGGTCGCCGGAGACCTGCTGGTTCTGGCCCGGGCTGAAGCCGCGGTTGACGGTCTCCATCCGCAGCGTCTCCAGCTCGATCGGGTCGCAGTTGCGGGTCACTACGAGGTAGTCACGCAGCGCGATGCCGTGCCGGTTCTCCTCGGCGGTCCACCGGTTCACCCAGGTGCCCCACGGGGCGTCCATGGTGAAGTTCATCGCGATCTCGCGGTGGTAGGAGGGCAGGTTATCCTCGGTCAGCAGGTTCTGCACCATGGCCGTCCGGGCGACTTCGGACAGTTTCGACTGCTCGATGTCCCAGTCCTGCCCGCCGAGGGCGTAGTAGTTCTTGCCCTCCGACCAGGGGACGTAGTCGTGGGGATTCCAGTCCTTGGTCATAGAGAAGTGCCGGTTGACCGCATTCTCGACGACGGGCTCGAGTTCGTGCAGCAGCTCCAGGTCGGTCCATTCACGCGCCATAACAGCTCCTGGTATCTGTGTCCGCTAGTTGCAGGCAATATATCTGTGTCTTCCGGTGACATCAAGTTCGCGGCGGCGTGTTGTCGCCGCCATCGTGGGGTCGGCCGGTATTGAGCAGCATGTCGACGCAGAAGTCGATGAACTGGCTGCGGGTCGCTGCCAGCCGCCCCTCCAGGTAGGCGCTGAACAGGGCTGTCAGCGCGCCGATCAACCCGGTCGCGACCATGTGCTGAAGCGGCGGATCACCGATCCGCGTGAGTTTGCGCTGCAGCATCCCGATGAAGTTGGGCATCCATTGGGCGCCGGAGTGGGTCAGCACCGGCTCGGTCGCCGGGGCGAGCAGTAGCACCCGGCCGCGCACCGGGTCGTCGACCATCAACGTGACAAAGGCTTCCACGGCCGCTCGCGGCGTTTGGGCCGACAGCAGCGTTGTCATCGCGCGTGTGCACACGTCGTCGTAGACCGCGCGGACGAATTCGTCGCGGTCGGTGAAGCTCTCGTAGAAGTAGCGTTCGGTCAGCGCGGCGGCGCGGCAGAGCGACCGGATGGTCAGCGTGGGTCCGTTCTCGTCGCCGAGCAGTCCGACGCCGGCCTCGATGAATTCGTCGCGGCGCAGGGCCGGGCGCTCCGCCAGCGGGACCCCGGACCAGCGGCCCCGGCGTTGACCGGACGGCACTTCAATCTCTCCTCGGGTCTGACAACGGTCGTGGTCGAAATAGCCTGCGTTTGCCGAGTTCCATCATGACGCACCGCGGGTACGGGCCGGCTTCGTCCGGCGGTGATTC
Source organism: Mycolicibacter senuensis (assembly GCF_003284925.1). Classification (GTDB taxonomy): domain Bacteria; phylum Actinomycetota; class Actinomycetes; order Mycobacteriales; family Mycobacteriaceae; genus Mycobacterium; species Mycobacterium algericum_A. The sequence goes on along the minus strand of NZ_QMEX01000060.1, from coordinate 13,206 downwards.
GTCCCGGTTCGGCGCCGTTCGACGGGTGTGCCGGTCCGGCCGCGCGTGCCGACGCCGCGGCCGGATGCGTCCAGGCCGTCGCCGCAGGCGCTCGAGGCTCGGCCCGTTAGTCCAGACAATAAAACCACCTGGCCGCTTGGCTCTGCCCTTGACTGGGCCCATCGTGCTGCGGAATAGTGTTCTTCAGAACGAAGAATCACGTATGTTGTCCGGACAAATCCGCATACCCGGTGTCTGACGTCGCCGCCGGAGGGTGCGGATCTGCTGCTTGTGCCAGGAGAAGGCGGGTAATGGCGGATCACTCCAGCCTGCTGAGTCACTCGGGCCTGCTGGGCCTGGATGGCCGTGTCGTCATCGTGTCGGGAGCAGGTGGCGGCGGCATCGGGACGACGGTCACCGCGATGGCCGCGCAAGCCGGTGCCACGGTGATCGCGGTGAGCCGCTCGGCGGAGAACCTCGACGAGCACATCGCGCCGCTGGCCGCTGCCGGCCTGCCGGTGGTACCGGTGGCCGCCGACGCCGGCACCGACGAGGGCGTGACCGCGGTGCTCGCCGCGGCGCGCACCGCCGACGGGCAGCTCTACGGGCTGGTCAACGTCGCCGGCGGGGCGGCGCCGTCGACCTGGATGCCCTCGACCCGGGTGGCCCGCTCCGATTGGCGGGAGATCTTCGCGCACAACCTCGAAACGGCGTTCTTCATGAGCCGTGCGGTTGCCGCCGAGCTGTTGGCGCAGCAGCGGCCGGGCTCGATCGTCTCGATCTCCTCGATCAGCGGGATGAACACCGCGCCGTTCCACATCGCCTACGGCACTGCCAAAGCCGGCGTCGTGGCGATGACGCGCACCATGGCCCTTGAGTTGGCGGCCGCCGGTATCCGGGTCAATGCGGTGGCGCCGGGGGTGACCGAGACCGTGGCATCGGGAACCTACGTCGACGAGGATCCCGATCGCGACCGAGGCGCGATCGCGATGGGACGGCGCGGCCGACCCGAGGAGCAGGCCGGGCCGATCCTGTTCCTGCTGTCGGACCTGTCCAGTTACATCACCGGGCAGACCCTGCTGGTCGACGGTGGACTCAACCTCAAGTGGAGTCACCTCGGCGCGGACAACACCTCGCTGTTCCTCAAAGACGAAACCTTCCGCGCGGCGATGAGGAGGATGTCATGACCGATCCGGTGCACAACGCCGATTCGGCCGAAGAACTGTCGCAACCGATGACGATCGGTATCGAGGCCTACACCTGCGCTGACTACGCCCGCGCCGAACGCGACAAGCTGTGGCGCAAGGTGTGGCAGCAGGCCGGCCGGGTCGAGGATCTGCCGGAGGTGGGCAGCTACCTCACCTACGACGTCCTCGACGACTCGATCATCGTGGTGCGGACCGGACCGGAAACCTTTGCCGCCCACCACAACGTCTGCATGCACCGCGGCCGCCGGCTGGTCGACACCCCGGCCGGGGAGAAGAACGCCTGCGCGCGCACCCGCAAATCGTTCGTCTGCGGCTTCCACGGCTGGACCTACGGCCTGGACGGGGCGTGCACCCACATCCGCGAACAGGACGACTGGCAGGGCACACTGACGCCGGAGAACACCCACCTGCGCCCGGTGCGCGTCGACACCTGGGGCGGCTGGGTCTGGATCAACATGGACCCGGAGTGCGAATCACTGGCCGACTACCTGTTTCCCGCAGCCAAGATCCTCGACCCGTTCGGGCTGGAGAACATGCGCTACAAGTGGCGCAAATGGCTGGAATTCGACTGCAACTGGAAGGTCGCCATGGAGGCCTTCAACGAGACCTACCACGTCTATACGACCCACCCGGAGTTCAACAGGTTCGGTGAATTCAAGGGCTGGGCCAAAGTGCAGGGCCGCCACAGCAACATCGGCTACGACGCTCCTGAGGATCTGGAGACCACCAAGTCCAAGATCCGGCTTGGCACCGGCGCCGACCCCCGGGTTTCGACCGCGGAGATGCAGATCTACACCATGGAGGAGACCAACGCCACCACCACGACGACCCTGGTGAACGCCGCCAAACGGCTGGTCGACGAGCTTCCCGAGGGCACCCCGGCCGACAAGGTCCTCGAACACTGGCTGGCCTCGGCGCGCCGTGACGACGAAGCCCGCGGCGTCATCTGGCCGACGATCCCGGCCGACGTGCTCGGCCAAGCCGGCACCGCCTGGCAGATCTTCCCGAACTTCCAGATCGGCCAGGGCCTCACCAGCGCGCTGTGTTACAGCGCCCGGCCGCATCCCAGCTACAACCCCGACAAGTGCATCTTCGAGGTCTCGGTCTTCGAGCTGTTTCCGAAAGGCGAAGAACCGCAAACACAGTGGGAGTACACCCCGGTGGGCGATCCCGGGTGGCGCTCGGTGCTGCCGCAGGACTTCTCCAACATGGCCGCGGTCCAGCAGGGAATGAAATCCCTTGGCTATCAGGGCGCCAGGCCCAACCCCTACCGGGAGCGCGCGATCGTCAACCTGCACCACCAGCTGGCGAAATACATGGCCGCCGGCGCGCCCGAGCAGATCCCGACAGGAAACGATCGATGACGGAGTGCCCGCCGACCCAGACCCCGGACGACTTCGACATCGAAGCGCTCCGTGAGAAGTACGCCGCCGAACGGGCTAAACGCATTCGCTCCGACGGATCGAGTCAGTACCTCGAACTCAAAGACGATTTCGTGGAGTTCGCCGAGGTGGATCCGCACACCGCGGTGACGCCGCGTGAGCCCATCGACGCCGACATCGAAGTCGTGGTCCTCGGCGGTGGCATCGCCGGACTGCTGGCCGGCGCCTACCTGAAGAAGGCCGGCGTGCGCGATGTGCGGGTCATCGAGATGGCCGGCGACTTCGGCGGCGTCTGGTACTGGAACCGCTTCCCCGGAATCCAGTGCGACAACGACGCCTACTGCTATATCCCGATGCTCGAAGAGCTCGACTTCATGCCGTCCAAGAAGTTCGCCGACGGCGCCGAGATATTCCAGCATTGCCAGAACATCGGCAAGCACTTCGGCCTCTATGACGGTGCGATTTTCTCGACCCAGGTACGCACCGTTCGCTGGGACGAGGAACTCCGGCGCTGGCGGCTGACGACGAACCGGGGCGATGACCTGCGGGCGCGGTTCGTGGTGATGGCGCAGGGCTCCTACAACCGGCCCAAGTTGCCCGGCATCGCGGGCATCAAGGACTTCATGAACGCCGGCGGACACGTCTTCCACTCGGCCCGCTGGGATTACGACTACACCGGCGGTGACTCAGGCGGTGGCTTGGACAAGCTGGCCGACAAGCGCGTGGCGCTGGTCGGCACCGGCGCGACCGGTGTGCAGCTGGTCCCGCACCTGGGCCGAGACGCCAAGCAGCTCTATGTTTTCCAGCGCACCCCGTCGTCGGTGGACTTCCGCGGCAACGAGCCCACCGACCCGCGGTGGGCGGCGTCGCTGCAGCCCGGTTGGCAGGCCGAGCGCAAGCGCAACTTTCACCGCTGGTCGCCGTTCGAGGGCGTGGTGTTCGACGCCCCCGACATGGTGTGCGACTTCTGGACCGAGTTGGGTCGCAACCTCACCGCTCGCATCGGCGCCAGTCCCGACCCGACGGCGCTGGGCGTCGAGGAGATCATGGCGATGCGGGAGGAGGAGGACTACAAGATCATGGAGCGGCTGCGCCGCCGGATCGCCGACATCGTCGAGGATCCGCAGACCGCCGAGGCGCTCAAGCCGTACTACCGGTTCATGTGCAAGCGACCGACCTCCAGCGACACCTACCTGCCCGCGTTCAATCGGCCCAACGTCACGCTGGTCGACGTGGCCGAATCCAAGGGCGTCGAAAGACTCACGGAAAAGGGCATTGTCGCGAGCGGAGTCGAGTACGAGGTCGACTGCGTCATCTTCGCCAGTGGTTTCGAGATCTCCACGGAGATCAGCCGTCGATACGCGATGGACGTCATCGAGGGCCGCGACGGCGTGTCGTTGTTCGACCACTGGCGCGACGGGTTCCAGACCCTGCACGGGATGACCAGCCGCGGCTTCCCCAACCAGTTCCACACCGGTTTCATCCAGGGCGGCGTGTCTGCCAACACCACCGCGATGTTCGAGCAGCAGGCCGAGCACATCGCCTACATCATCGCCGAGGCTCTCAACCGGGGAGCGACGGTCGTCGAGCCCAGTCAGGAAGGTCAAGACGCCTGGGTGAACACCATCCGGGAGTTGGCGTTCGACAATTCGGCGTTCGACTTGTCCTGCACGCCCGGCTATTACAACAACGAGGGCCGGGGGTTCGGCGACGCCAGCCGCTCTTTCCTGGGAGAGGTTTACTCACCGGGCTTCTACGCCTTCGATGATCTGTTGAAGCAGTGGCGCGAGGCGGGCGACCTGAAAGGTATGGAACTGCAGTGACATTGCAGACGACGAGCAGTTTGCCGACACGCGACCTCACCGAGCGCATCGCAACCGAGGTCCACGCCGACAAGGCGGCGCTGCTGAGCGGCGACCATGCCGGGGCGATCCGCGAGCTGCTCGAGCGGCGCGGCGTGCTGGTGTTCCCGCAGATCGGGTTCACCGATGCCGAGCAGATCGCCTTCACCGAGACGCTGGGCACGCTGGCACCCGAACGGGACGGCGAGGCCGTCTACGACGTCACCTTGGACACCAACGTCAACAAGCAGGCCGATTACCTCAAAGGCTCCTTCTACTGGCACCTGGACGGCACCATGAACCAGGTGCCGATCCTCGCATCGCTGCTGTCGAGCAGGGTGCTGCCGGCCGGCGGCGGCGGTGACACCGAGTTCTGCAACACCTACGCCGCCTACGACGACCTCTCCGATGACGACAAGGACCAGATCGCGTCGCTGCGCGCCATGCACTCCGCCTGGAACTCGCTGCTGTACTACGACCCCGAGCCCGACTTCGCGACACTTCGGCAGATGATGGCGATCGGAGAGCGGGAACTGCCCGTGGTCTGGACGCACCGCAGCGGGCGCAAGTCGCTGATCCTGGGCTGCACCGCCAGCAACATCGTCGGCATGGACTACGCGGACAGCACCAAAACCCTGGTGCGGCTCCGTGATTGGGCTACCCAACCACAGTTCGTTTACCGGCACCGGTGGTCGGTCGGCGATCTGGTCATGTGGGACAACACCGGCACGATGCACCGGGCGCTGCCGTACGACCCCAACTCCGGCCGGATGCTGCGCCGGACCAAGCTGGCCGGTGAGGAACCCTTCGCTTGAGCACAGGGCAACCGCTGAACTTCCATGGCCGGGTCGCCGTGGTGACCGGTGCCGGGCGGGGGCTGGGCCGCGCTTACGCACAGCTGCTGGCCGAGCGGGGCGGGCGGGTCGTGGTCAACGACACCGGGGCCGACCTCAGCGGTGACGGGGTGCGCGAGGACCCCGCCGAGGCGGTGGCCGCCGAGATCCGCGACGCCGGCGGCGACGCGATCGCCTGCACCGCGTCGGTCGCGACACCGCAGGGCGGCCGGGACATCATCGCTGCGGCACTGCAGCATTACGGCCGGCTCGACGCCGTGATCCACAACGCCGGAAACGTCCGGCGCGGCTCGTTGCGGGACATGAGCTCGGAAGATTTCGACGCCGTCCTCGACGTTCACCTGCGGGGGGCCTTCCACGTGGTGCGGCCGGCCTTCCCGGTGATGTGCGATGCAGGCTACGGTCGCATCGTGTTGACCTCGTCGATCGGCGGCCTCTACGGCAACGCCGGTGTGGCCAACTATGCGGCCGCGAAGGCCGGCGTGATCGGGCTGAGCAATGTCGCGGCGCTGGAGGGCGCGCCGGCCGGTGTCCGCTGCAACGTCGTGGTGCCGGCGGCGGTGACGCGGATGGCCGAGGGCATCGACACGTCCGGCTACCCGCCGATGGAACCCGAACTGGTCGCGCCGGTGGTCGGTTGGCTTGCGCACGAATCCTGCTCGGTCACCGGCGAAGTGCTGATCGCGCTGGCGGGCCGGGTGGCCCGGGCGGTGGTGGCCGAAAGCCCGGGCGTCTACCAGCCGTCGTGGACCCTCGAGGAGGTCGACCGACGGATCGAGGAGATCCGGGATGTCACGGCGCCGGTGATCTTCCCGGTGGTGCCGAACGGCCACGCCGACCACATCCGATACAGCTTCGGCCTGGCCCACCCGGTCCAGGTGCCCGACGAGACCCAGGGAATCCGGTAGTTCAAAGGAGTGTAGTGATGCGCGAATACCTCAAGTTCTACATCGACGGCCAGTGGGTGGACCCGGTCGAGCTCAACACCCTCGACGTCGAGAACCCGGCCACCGAGCAGGTCGCCGGCAAGATCGCGCTTGGTTCGGCCGCCGACGTCGACCGTGCCGTCGCCGCGGCACGGCGGGCGTTTGCCGGCTGGTCGCAGAGCAGCCGTACCGAACGCCTGGATCTGCTGCAGTCGATCCTGGCCGAATATCAGCGCCGCAGCAGTGATCTCGCCGATGCGGTGCACGAGGAGATCGGGGCGCCGCCCGCGCTGGCCGGGGGAACCCAGGTGCAACTCGGGCTCGGCCACATGCTCACCGCGATCGACGCGCTGAAGAACTTCGCGTTCGAAGAACAGCGTGGCGACACCCTGGTGGTCCGGGAGCCGATCGGGGTCTGCGGTCTGATCACCCCGTGGAACTGGCCGCTGAACCAGATCGCGGTGAAGGTCTACCCGGCGCTGGCGACCGGTTGCACCATGGTGCTCAAACCCTCGGAGGTCGCGCCGTTCTCGGCCTACATCTTCACCGAGATCATGGCCGCCGCGGGCGTTCCGGCCGGCGTCTACAACATGGTCAACGGCGACGGTCCCGGCGTCGGGGTGGCCCTGGCGCAACATCGCGACGTCGACATGGTGTCGTTCACCGGTTCGACGCGGGCCGGTGTCGCGGTGGCCGAGAACGCCGCACCGACGGTGAAGCGGGTGACCCAGGAACTCGGCGGCAAGAGCCCCAACATCGTGCTCGACGACGATGCGTTCGCTGCCAGCGTCACCGCGGGCGTGTCGGTCATGATGGTCAACTCCGGGCAGAGCTGCAATGCGCCGTCACGGATGCTGGTGCCCAACTCCCGGATGGACGAGGCCATCGCGATCGCGAAGGCGGTCGCCGAGCAGGTGAAGGTGGGTGATCCCGCCGACGCCAAGGCGATCGGCCCGGTGGCGTCGGCGGCGCAGTTCGCCAAGGTGCAGGGTCTGATCGAGCAGGGCATCGCCGAGGGGGCGACCGTCGCCGCGGGCGGCGCGGGCCGGCCCGACGGACTCGACAGCGGCTACTTCGTTCGACCGACGGTCTTCGCGCACGTGAACAACCAGATGACGATCGCGCGCGAAGAGATCTTCGGCCCGGTGCTGTGCATCCTCGGCTATGACGACCTGGACGAGGCCGTCGAGATCGCCAACGACACCGACTACGGCCTGGCCGGCTACGTGTCGGGCGCCGACCTCGACGCCGCGCGCGGGATCGCCCGCCGGATCCGGGCCGGCTCGGTGGCGATCAACCACGCCTTCGACATGAACGCACCGTTCGGCGGCTACAAGCGCAGCGGCAACGGCCGCGAGTGGAGCGATGCCGGTTTCCACGAATATGTGGAGATCAAGAGCACGTTGGGCTACGGGGCCGCCGCCGGTTGACAACCGGCGGCCGGGCCCGACCCGACCATTCGATGACTATTCGTAGTGGACGGTGATCGAGCCGCCTTCGGGAACAGCCTGGCAGGTCAGGATGTAGCCGTCGGCGACCTCGTCATCGTCGAGTGCGGTGTTGGCGATCATCTTCGCGCTGCCCTCGCTGATGTGGGCGATGCAGGTGCCGCAGTTGCCGGCCTCGCAGGAGAACGGCGGTGTCAGCCCGGCCCGCCGGGCGCTCTCCAGCAGGGTCTCGCCGGCGACGCGCGGCACCGACTCCTTCTTGCGCCCGAGGTGAATCGTCACCGTCCCGCTCACCTCGGCCGCGGTGCCGGCAGCGGCCGGTGCCGCCGTCGGTATCTCGGCGGCGGCGCCGCCGGTGTCGAAGTCCTCGACGAACAGCCGACCCGGGCCCGGCCAGGCCTGGCGCACCACCGCCATGAAGCCCTCCGGGCCGCACAGGTAGCAGTCGGCCCCGGTGTCCGCGCCCACGAACGCGGTGACGGCCGCCGCGTCGAGCAGCCCGTTCTCGGCGTCGCGATGCCGCTGCACCGACAGCCGGCCCGGGTACCGGGCCGCGAGTTCGCTCAGCGCGTCGTCGAAGATCGCCGCCGAGGCGTCCCGGTCGGCGCAGAGCAGCCGTACTGTGCGGTCGGTGGTGGCCAGCGCGCTCTTGGCCAGCGACAGGATCGGCGTGATCCCGCTGCCGCCGGAGAATCCCAGCAGCGGGGAGTCCGAGGAGTCCAGGCAGAAGGTCCCCGCCGCGCGGGTCATGGTCAACTCGTCGCCCTCGGCGAGGTTGTCCAGCAACCAGTTCGACACCTTCCCGCCGGGCACCCGCTTGACCGTGGTCATCAGCTCGGTGTCGGTCTCCGGGGCGCTCGACATGGAGTAGGACCGGTAGAGCTCCTCGCCGTCGACGTGTACCTGGAACGTCGAGTACTGACCGGCCCGGTAGGGGAACGTCCCCTCATGCGGTGCCAGCACGAACGTGTACGCGTCGGCGGTCTCCTTGACGATGCGGGTCACGGTCGCCCGCTGGAAAACATGAGTGACCGCCATGACCACCCCTTCCGGTTTGCGTTCTTCGTTACAGAGAATACTATTCTCTCAAACCGATAGGATCTTCTCAAATGTCTTCTGGGCTGCGTGCGTCATCTACCGCGGTGCTCACGTTCGAGGACCGGCAGTTACCCCTGCCGGAGCTGGACGCACGGGCCGGCGCGCTGGCGGCCGTGCTGTCCGGCGACGGCGTGACGGCCGGTGACCGGGTCGCGTTGATGGCGTCGAACCGGCCCGAGTTCGTCGTCGCCGTGCAGGCCATCTGGCGGCTCGGGGCGGTGGCCGCCCTGATCAGTCCCGCCTGGAAGCGCGACGAGGTGGCGCACGCGCTGGCGCTGACCCAGCCCCGCTACGCGCTCGGCGACCAGTCGGTGCTGGCCGAGCTGATGCCGATGCGGCATCTCGACGACGAGATCGCTCCGGTGGCGGCAGTGGCGCCCGCCGATGACCCGCCGGAGCCCGGCGCCGACGCACTGCTGGTGTTCAGTTCCGGTACCACCGGCCTGCCCAAAGCGGTGCGGCACACCCACGCCTCGCTGGCCGCGGGAGTGCGGCACTGGCGGGACGCGCTGGGACTGACCGCGGATGACCGGATCCAGGTCGTGACCCCGCCGTCACACATCCTCGGGCTGCTCAACATCCTGACCGCGCTGAGCGTCGGGGCGCAGGTGCGGCTGCACCGCCGCTTCGACATCGACGTGATGCTGGCAACGATCGGCCAAGACCGGATCACCGTGGAGATGGCGGTGGCACCGATCGCGCTGGCCATTGCCGCACACCCGGAGCTGGAATCGTTCGACCTGTCGTCGCTGCGCTACATCATGTGGGGCGCCACGCCCATCACAGCCGCCGTCGCCGAACAGGTCACCCGGCGCACCGGGGTCAGCTGGGTGCCCGCCTACGGCACCAGCGAGCTGCCGGTGCTGGCCTGCAGCCCGACCGATGCGGCCCGCGGGGACGAGGCGGTGCTGGACACCGTCGGTCGCCCGGTTCCCGGGGTGGCGCTTCAGGTGGTGGACATGGCCACCGGCGAGCCGCTGCCGCCGGGCGTCCCCGGTGAGATCCTGGCCCGTTCCGAGTCGTTGATGGCCGGCTATCTTCCCGACGAGGCGACGTCGGAAGTATTGCGCGACGGCTGGTTTCACACCGGTGATGTCGGCTACCTCGACACCGGCGGTTGGTTGCGGATCACCGACCGCTGCAAGGAGATGATCAAGGTCCGCGGTTTTCAGGTGGCCCCCGCCGAGATCGAGGCGGTGCTGCACGAGCATCCGGCCGTCGCCGACTGCGGGGTGTTCGGGGTGCCCGACGAGCGCGACGGGGAGGCCGTCGTGGCAGCGGTCGCGCTGCGCGCACCGGTCAGCGAGGCTGAGCTGACCGAGCTGGTGGCCGATCGGCTCGCCACCTACAAGCACCCGCGCCGGGTCGTGGTCGTTCCCGAGATTCCCCGGCTGCCGTCCGGAAAGCTGTTGCGTCGACTACTGAAGGAGCGCCTATGGATGTCCGGCTGAATGCCGAGCAGCGACAACTGCGGGAGGCCGCGGCGAAGCTCGCCGACGATCTGGGGCCCGGCTCGGTCGCCGAACTCGACGATGCCGGTCGAGTGGCCCGGCTGGAAAAAGCTGTCGCCCAAACGGGTTGGCGCTCGCTGCGCTCCGATGGGGCGTCCGGCGTGGAGGTGGCGATCGTCGCCGAGGAGTTCGGCCGCGGCCTGGTCGACGTGCCGTTCCTCGGTCCGGTGCTCGCCGACGATCTGGGCCGGCACGTGACGCTGGGATCAGCGCCGGCCACGGTCGCCCACCACCAGACCGCCGTCGACGCCCGCGGGGCGGGGCAGGCCGTCACGGTGCGCGACCGCGCGGTAGTGACCGTCCCGCTCGGCGCGGTGCGGTGTGGAGCCGACTTGACCAGGCCCGGCGCCGAACTGGCCGGGGAGCCGCATCAGCTCGGTGAGCTCAGCGCCGAGAGCGCCGCGGCGTGGCAGGCGCTGGCGCTGGTGACCACCGGCGCCGACCTGGTCGGCGCCGCACGCGGCGCGCACGCACTGGCATGCGACTACGCCAAGATCCGCGAACAGTACGGCAAACCGATCGGCAGTTATCAGGCCATCGCCCACCTGCTCGCCGAGGGGCTGGCACTGATCGAGGGCTCGGTGAGCGTGCTGCGACATGCCGCCTGGGCGGTCGACGAGGCCGACGCGGCCGACGCGGTCCGTGCCGCCCGCATCGCCAAGATCTACTGCGCCCGCACCGCCCGGACGGTCTGCGAGACCGCGATCCAGGTGCACGGTGGTATCGGAAACACCTGGGAATGCCTGGCGCATGTGTATCTGCGGCGTGCGTTGACCTCGACCGGCCTGTGGCCCGTGACGATTAGGGAGATCGCTGATGGACTTTCGTGACTCGCCCGCCGAGGCCGACTTCCGCAACCGGCTTCGGTCCTGGCTGACCGAGCGGGCCGGCACCTTTCCCGCCGCCGGCGACGACGAGTACTGGGCGCGCCAGGGCGAATGGCACCAGGCCCTCTACGGCGCCGGCTTCTTCGGCGTGTCCTGGCCCCGCGACTACGGCGGCCAGGAGCTGCCACCGGTCTACGACGTGATCGTCGACGAGGAACTGGCCGCCGCCGGCGCCCCGCCGCGACCGAGCCTGGGCTATCTGGTCGTCGGGCTGGGTCGCCACGCGAGCAAAGAACTGCAACAACGGTTCCTACCCGGGATGATCGACGGCACGCAGCGCTGGTGCCAGGGGTTCTCCGAGCCTGGAGCCGGCTCGGACCTGGCGTCGCTGACCACCACCGCGACCCGCGATGGCGACGATTACGTTATTCACGGCCACAAGATCTGGACCAGCTACTCCGACGTCGCCGACTGGTGTCTGCTGTTGGCCCGCACCGACAAGGACGCGCCGCGGCACCGCGGTATCTCGGCGTTCATCATCTCCATGCACCAGCCCGGCATCGAGCAGCGGCCGCTGCGGATGATCAACGGTGTGACCACCGAATTCGGGCAGGTGCTCTTCGACGGCGCCACCGTTCCGGCGAGCCAGCTGGTGGGCGAACCGGGCGAGGGGTGGAAACTGGCGATGACCGTCGTCGGCCACGAGCGCGAGCCGTCGACGCTGGGGTACTCGGCCCGCTACGGTAAACTCGTCCGCCAGATGGCGGCTCGGGTGGATCGTGCCGGTGCCGAGGTGCCCGAGGAATTGGCTTGGGCGGCAGTGGAAACCGAGATGCTGCGGTTACACGTCCGTCGGCGGCTCTCCGAACAGCTTGACGGCCTGTCGCACGGGCCCGAGGGCTCGCTGGACAAGCTGCTGATGACCTGGGTGGAACAGTCCGTCGGCCACGCCGCGCTGGCGGTCGGTGGCGTCGACGACCCCGACCTGCTCAGCGCCTACCTTTACAGCCGCGCCCAGAGTGTGATGGGCGGGACCTCGCAGATTCAGAAGAACATCATTGCCGGCCGAATCCTGGGATTGACCGAGTGATCGCGAACGCGGGCGAAGCCCGGATGAAGCGGGTCACGACTATTGACGGAGTGATCGCGAACGCGGGCGAAGCCCGGGTGAAGCGGGTCACGACTATAGACCGGGTGATCGCGAACGCGGGCGAAGCCCGGGTGAAGCGGGTCACGACTATAGACCGGGTGATCGCGAACGCGGGCGAAGCCCGGGTGAAGCGGGTCACGACAAGATAAGGGAGTCTAGACATGTACGACATGCCTGCTGAAATCGACGTGCGCGCCGATGGTCCGTTGCGGATCATCACGCTCAACCGCCCCGACGCGCTGAATGCCGTCAATGACGCACTGCACTGCGGCCTGGCGAAACTGTGGACACAGCTGGACGAGGATCACGATGCCCGTGCCGCGGTGCTGACCGGCAGTGGGCGGGCGTTCTCTGCCGGCGGCGACTTCAGCTACCTTGACGAGATCCGCCGCGACGACAAGCTGCGCGCCAAGACGATTGCGCACGGCCGGGAGATCGTGCTGGGGATGGCGCGTTGCCGCACCCCGGTGATCGCCGCGGTCAACGGTCCCGCCGTCGGGCTGGGCTGCAGCCTGGTGGCGCTCAGCGACATCGTCTACATGGCCGAAGGCGCCTATCTCGCGGATCCGCACGTGCAGGTCGGTCTGGTCGCCGCCGACGGTGGACCGCTGACCTGGCCGTTGCAGATGAGCCTGTTGCAGGCCAAGGAGTACGCGCTGACCGGAGCCCGGATTCCGGCCGCCCGCGCAGTCGAGCTGGGCTTGGCCAACCACGTGGTGGAAGATCCGGTGGCCGAGGCGATCTCGTGTGCCAAGCGGATCATCGAGCTGCCGCGCCAGGCGGTGGAGAGCACCAAGCGGCTGCTCAATATCCACCTGGAGCGCGCCGTGCTGGCCACTTTGGACTTCGCGAACATGGCCGAGGAACAGTCGTTTGGAACCGACGATTTCAACGCCATCATCGATCGGCTCACCGCGAAGCAGAATTGACCCCGCCGATGCAGATCGCCGAGTTGCTCGTCGCGGCGCGGGCCGGCTCGGTG
>NZ_QMEX01000005.1 GCF_003284925.1 Mycolicibacter senuensis | reverse complement strand
CACCGCCGACAGGGGCAGCTGGGAGGAGATGTACCCACCCGTCAGCGGGCCCAGCGCACCGGTGATCGGGGCCGGGCCGCTGAGCACGCCGGCCACCCCGGGCGGGTTCTGGGCCAAGCCCACGAGCTGGCCGGCGATCAGCCACCCGCTGCCGAGGTTGGAGAGGTGACCGAGCGGCGAGTACGGCCCCACCAGGTCGCCCAGCAGCTTGCCGATGTCCCCGATCCCCGAACCGACGTCACCGAGGGACGGGGCCGCCTGCGCCGGGGACGGGTTGAGGTTCTGCAGCGCGCGGGGCACCGCCGACATCAGTTGCGAAACCCGCGACGGGGCGGCCGAGGCGGTCCTGACCCCGGCATTCTCCGCTGCGGTGACCGCCCGGGTCACGGCAGTGAGGTCGGCAGCCTCCGGAGCCGGGTCGAACACGCTGACCTGGGTGGCAGCCGCCGCTGAGCCGGCGTAGGTGTACATGGCGGCAGCGTCCTGCGCCCACATCTCGGCGTAGAGCGCGTCGGTGGCCGCGATCGCCGGGGTGTTTTGCCCCAGCAGGTTCGTCGCAACCAGCGTCATGTGCAGGCTGCGGTTGGCCGCGATCACCGGTGGCGGGACGTGCGCCGCGAACGCGGTCTCGTAGGCCGCGGCCGCCGCGGCGACCTGGCCGGCCACGTGCTCGACCCGCAGCGCCGTCGCACCGATCCATTCCGCGTAGGGGGTGGCCGCCACCGCCATCGACATCGCGGACGGCCCGTGCCAGGACCCGGACAGATCGGCGATCACCGAACGGTAGGCCGCGGCCGCGGAGTGCAGTTCGCCGGCCAGCCCGGACCACGCCGCGGCGGCGGCCAGCAACGGCCCGGGCCCCGCTCCGGAATACATCAGGCCGGAGTGGACTTCGGGGGGCGTAGCTGCAAATTCCATCTCGCCTGACCTCCGGAGGTGGGGACTCCCGACGACCACCCGCGGTGGTCAGAAGGTGAATCTAAGGCGGCCGTCTGGTAGATCGCCGGGAGGTGCCTGTCCGAATTCCTGGAGAATCCTGTGGCCGCGATCACATGTCGGCGGCCGTCCGGCCGGCCCAGCGCCTTACTGTTACGCCAAGATACTCTTAAATTTCTTAATTTGTGTGTATCGTTGGCCGCTGGCGTCGGGAAGGGGATTGCGGTGGGCGAATCGGGAACGTCTGCGGTCGTGCTGGGAGCCGGGATGGCCGGACTGCTGGCGGCCCGGGTGGTGTCGGAGTTCTACGACTGCGTCACGGTGGTGGACCGCGATCAGCTGCCCGATCACCCGGTCCACCGCAAGGGGGTGCCGCAGGGCCGCCACCTGCACAGCTTCCTCAGCGCCGGCACCAACATCCTCGGCGAACTGTTCCCCGGCATCCTCGCCGAGCTCGCCACCGCCGGCGCGGTGGTGATCGACAACCCCGACCTGTCCGGGCGGTACGCCCGTCTCGGCCGTCATGAGCTCAACCGGACGGGCAGGCTCGCCGATCCGACGTCGTTGGCGATCTACAGCGCGAGCCGGCCGCTCCTGGAGTTCCAGGTGCGGCGCCGTGTCGACCGGATCGGCAACGTCGCATTTCTCGACGGCCACGACGCGATCGAGCCGGTGCACCACCGGGGCGCGGTCACCGGTGTCCGTGTCACGAATCAACGTAACCGCCTCACGCAGGTGCTGCCCGCGGATCTGGTCGTCGACGCGACGGGACGCGCTTCGCGCACCACCGAGTTCCTGGCCGGGCACGGCTTCGGCTGCGTGCCCGAGCAGCGCCGCAACGCCAACTGGGGCTACTCCAGCCAGCTGCTGCGCATCCCGCCGGACCGGCTCACCGACCGGCTGGTCTTCGTCAACCGGGGCCGGCCCGCCCCGGTGCTGTTGCTGGTGGCCTACGAACACGACACCTGGATGCTGGCCATCGCCCGCAGCGACGAGCAGGGCGCTCCCCCATCCGATTTCACCGCCATGCTGGCCGCGGCCAAGCAGCTCCTGCCGGCCGACATCATGGCGGGGTTACGCGATGCCACACCGATGGGCGAGCTCGCGGTGTCCCGCGACACCGGCGCGTTGTGGCACCGCTACGACCGAATGCCGCGGATGCCCGCCGGGTTGGTGGTGACCGGCGACGGGCTGTGCCGGCTCAATCCGCTGCACGGCCAAGGCATGACGATGGCGGCACTCGAGGCGGTCGTGCTGCGCGACTGCCTGCGCGAACGCGGACCGGCACTGCCGCAGCGGTTCTTTCGCGCCGCGGCCGGCCGGATCGCACCGGTCTGGGCTGCGAACGCCGCCGCCGACCACCCGTCCTCGCCGGATCACCCACGACCGCTCCGCCACCGGCTCGGCCGCTGGCTCGCCGAGGCGGCCGGCAACGCAGCGGCCCGTGACATCGTCGTCACCGAACGCCTGCTACGGGTGCGCAACCTCGTCGACCCGCCGTCGCGGCTACGCGACCCGGCGTTATTGGGCCGTATCCTGCTGGCCAACCTGCGCGGCGACCGACAGCTCACCCGCCCGCTGACTCCCGAAAGCCCCACGGGCACCCTGTTTTCGCGACGCCCCAGCGCCGGGGGCTCCCATGCTTGACGCGATCTACCGCGCCGCTCGCGGCCGGATCGGGGCGCTGGCCGCCGGGCTCGGCGACCACCAACTGCGCACGCCGGTCCCGGCCACGCCCGGCTGGACGGTGCACGACGTGCTGGCCCACCTCGTCGGCGGCGCCGCCGATGTGTTGGCCGGGCGCCTCGACGGTGCGCCGGGCGACTCCTGGACCGGACGGCACGTCGCCGAACGGCGCGCGCTGCCGATCGAGGAGTTGCTCGACGAATGGGAGCGCGCCGCCCCGGCGGTCGAATCGAGTCTGCCGGAGCAGCACACCGGTCCGAATCTGGCCGCGGACGCCATCTGCCACGAAGCGGACCTGCACGAGGCGCTGGGCCTGCCACGCACCGACCGCGAGCACTGGCAGCCGTTCCTGGACGTGATGGGCTACTTCCCCGGCCGCCGGCTGCGCGACACCGCGACGCTGGTGATCACAGACGAACTGGGGCAGGAATGGCATTGCGGCTCAGGGGTGTCGGTGACCGTGCTGCGCGCCGACGGCTATGAACTGCTGCGCGGCGTGTTCAGCCGGCGGTCGCGCCGGCAGATCGCCGCCTGGGACTGGTCGCCCGAGCCACTCGGTCAGCTCGTCGACGGGTTCGGCGCGTTCGGCCCCCGCGACGACGACCAGCCGATCCCGCCCGGCCGGCTGACCTAGGTACGCCCGGCCCGCCGCGGCGGAGGAACGTCACCGGGAGTGACCCCGCGCGTGCCCTCACTCCCGCAGTGCAGCAACTACCTGTTTGCCGAACTCGGCGATCGTTTCCGGTGCGGCGAAATCGGAGAACCACACATAGAAGCGTTGCGCGCCATGGTCGCGCAGGCCGGTGAAGTAGGCGACCAGTTCGTCGGCACCGCCGCAGACCAGCCCGGGGCCGAGCTGACTGAACCGGCGGCGTGCCTTGCCGATCACCGCCTCGGCGTCAGCACCGTCGCCGACGAACCCGACCATCTGCTGCACCGAGGCCCGCGCCGAACCGATCTTGTCCACCAGTTGCGGCAGTTCGTTGACGTGTGTGGCCGGTAGATTCCACCAATCCGCATGCTGAGCAACCAGTTTCAGCATCCTCGGGCCACGGCCGGCCAGCAGCAGCGGGATCGGGCTGCTCGGTGTCGGCAGCTGGGCGTCCTCGCCGCCGGACCAGTAGCGTTTCAGCGCGGCCACCGTCTGTGCCAGGGCGGTGACACGGCCGCCCGCGGTGGGTTCGCCAAGGCCGAAGCGGGCCAACTCGTCGGGCATCGACCCCGATCCCAACCCCAGCTCGAATCGCCCACCGGTGGCCTCGGCCAGGGTCACCGCCTGCTTGGCCAGCACCGCGGCATGTCGGAACGCATCGCAGAGCACCAGGTGGCCGATCCGCAGCCGTTCGGTGTGCGCGGCGACCCAGGTGGCGATCGTCATCGCCTCCCAGACCGGGGCGTCGGGTGCCATCGGGGTCTCGAGGTGGTCGAGGAACGCCAGGCCGTCGAAACCGCTGGCCTCGGCGGTGCGTGCCCGCAGCACGATGTCGTCGATGCTGAGTCTGCTCTGCGGCAGGAACAGGAACCATTCGGCCATCACAAGACTCCGTCGGCGCTACAGCGCCGCCCAGATCGACTTGGTCTTCAGGTAGGCGTCGATGCCCTCGTAGCCGAACTCTTTGCCGACGCCGGACTGCTGGAAGCCGCCGAAGGGCACGTTGTGGTCGAACGTCAACTGGCAGTTGAGTCCCACCATGCCGGCGTTGAGCCGCTTGCCCAGATCGTGGGCGCGGGCCAGGTTCGTGGTCCAGGCGGTGGCGGCCAGGCCGTAGCTGGTGTCGTTGGCCATCGCCACGGCTTCGTCGTCGTCGTCGAACGGCAGGATGGTGACGACCGGACCGAAGATCTCCTCCCGGTAGAGCCGGCTGGTCGCCGGGTCGACGCCGGTGACCACGGTCGGCTTGACGAAGTAGCCCTTGCGGTCCAATCGGTAACCGCCACTGACGATCTCGACGCCGTCCTTCTTACCTTGGTCGATGTAGCCCAGCACCCGATCGAGTTGTTTCTGGCTGACCAGCGGGCTGATCATGGCGCCCTCGTCCTTCGGCCCGCCCAGCACCAGGTTCTCCCCGATCATCGCAATGCCGGCTACCACTCGCTCGTAGACGCTGCGCTGCACGAAGATTCGGGAACCGCACACGCAGCCCTGACCCGAGTGCACGAAGATGCCCATCGAGGCCATCATGATCGCCATGTCCAGATCGGCGTCGGCGTAGATGAGCACCGGGGACTTGCCGCCCAGCTCGAGGGTGACCTTCTTCAGGTTGTCCGCCGAGTCGCGCATGATCTGCTTGCCGACCTCGGTGGAGCCGGTGAAGGCGACCTTCTCCACGTCGGGATGCGCGGTGATCGCGGCACCGGCGGTGGCGCCGTAGCCGATGACGAAGTTGGCGACGCCGTCGGGCACCCCGGCCTGCGCGATCAGTTTCTCCAGCAGCACCGCCGACAGCGGGGTCTCCTCGGCCGGTTTGACGACGCTGCTGCAACCGGCGGCCAGCGCGGGGGCGACTTTGGCGCAGGCGTTGAACAGCGGGCCGTTCCACGGGTAGATCAGCCCGACGACGCCGTAGGGCTCCTTGTGGGTGTAGGCGTGGAAATTGGCGTGGGTGCTGTTGACACCGCCCTCCATCTGCACCTGGTAGCTGGCGCCGTTGATCTTGGTGCACCAGCCGGCGTAGTAGCGGAAGAACTCCGCGCAGGTGGACACGATCATCTCGGCCTGGGCCGGCGGCATGCCGGCGTCCAGCGACTCCAGTTCGGTGAACTCCTTGGCGTGCTCGTCGATGAGGTCACCGAGGCGCCACAGCACCTTGGCGCGCTCGCGAGCCGCGATGTCGGTCCAGACGCCCGACTGGTAGGCCGCCTTGGCGCGGGCGACGGCCTCGTCGACTGCTTCGGGGCCGGCGTCGCGGAACTCGGTGATCTGCTCCTCGGTGGCCGGGTCGATCACCGGGATCACCTCACCGGTGCCGGGACGCTTCGCCAGATCATCGATTACCGACTGCAGTGCCATAGCGGGACCCTTCTCGTCGCGGAGATGCTGGGCACTTGCTTAGCATCCGGCCCACGGTGTGGTCAACAGTGAGACATTCTGTTGACGATCTGTAAAGGTGTGTTTCGGAGGGTCGCTGGTCAGAACAGCTCGGGTGAAAGGGCAGCAAATGGGACAACTCGTCGGGGTACCGGCCCGGCCCCGCCGCGAGCGGCACTTCGCCCCAGCGATGGGTTTGGCCGCCCAGCTCGGCCGCGGCACGAGGCGGGTCGTCACCGATGCTGTCATCGGACGTTCCGCGCGGCTGCCCCGCCGCGTCGCCGACCTGACCGAAGCGCACTTGACGCGGCTTCTCGGTCGGCGGGTGGAGCGCGTCACCGTCGTCGACGGCGATGCGGGTACGTCTTCGCGGGCCCGACTGGCACTCGACGGCGACGGCGTTCCCAGCACGGTCTTCGTCAAGATGCCCGCCGAGACCGTCGCCACCCGGTTCATCACCGAGCTGGGCCGGCTGGCCGAGACCGAGACCCGGTTCTACAGCGAGGTCGCGCCCCAGCTGCGCGACGTACCGCAAGCGCACGCAACGGCATTCGACCCGCTGACCAAGGACCAAGCTGTGCTGCTCGTCGAACTCCTCGCCCGGGTGCACGCCGTGTTCTGGGAACGCCTGCCGACGTCGCGTAAGGCCGCATTGGGCTGGGTGTACTCGGCGTCGGAGGATCCCGTCGCACTGCTGACCGGACGGCTGCTCCGAATGTCGGCTAAACGCTTGGCGGACAAGACCGAGATACCCGTCGATCGTGGACGATTCATAGACGAGAACTACGGCGCGGTGGCATCGCTGATCGACAGCGGGCCGCAGACCCTGATGCACGGCGACGCGCACCCGGGCAACGTGTATTTCCGCAACGGCCGGGCCGGGCTGTTGGACTGGCAGGCGATCCGGCGCGGACACGTCAGCCGTGAGCTCTCCTACTCACTGATCAGCGGCATGACGACCGCGGACCGACAACGCACCGAGCGTGACCTCCTCGACACCTACCGGCAGGCGGTCCGAGCGGCCGGCGGGCCCGATCTCGACCGTGAGGATCTCTGGACCCGCTATCGCCAGTCGGCGCTGTACGTCTACACCGCCAGCGCGATCACGGCGGGCCTGGGCGGCATGCAAGACGACGCCATCGCGCTGGCCGGGCTGGCCCGCGCGGTGGCCGCACTCGAGGATCTCGACACCGTCGCCGCGTTGCGGGCGGCGCTGTAGGGTCCCAGGCACTGCGATCAGAAAGGCGCACCGTTGGGCATCGTCACCACGAGTTCGGAAACCGCGTTCAGTCACGCCCCGGAGACGATCTATGATTTCGTCACCAACCCGGCCAACTGGACCAAGACCTATCCAGGTAGCGCTCATATCGAAAACCTGCCCGGCCGACTGCCTTTGGAGGTGGGCGACACCTGGGCCGAGGCCGGCCCGGACGGTGAACGGATCTTCAGCTGGCAACTGGCGATGGCGATGCGCCCGCGGCTGTGGGTCTTCAATTCGGTCGGGCGCCTCGGGCACGACCGCGACGGTAACGGCGGAATGGAGGGGCGGATCACCGTCCAGTACCACTTCACCCGGCCCGCCGACGACGTCACGCTGTTCACCCGCACCATGACGGTCGAGGCCTACAAGCACGCGCCCCTGCCGGACGGGTTCTTCCGAGCGGTCAATCCCGCCAAGATCGACGACTATCACGCCGCCATCGCGCGAGAGTTGGGGACCTAACGGACCTGCCGAACCGAACTCTGTTGCAGCAGAACGGCTACGGACCGTCGCGGCGGAATGCAGTCATCGCGTCGATCTTTCCTTCGATGGGCGCGCCGGGCTTGCAGTAGTACAGCCACGGCTTCAGCACCATCGATCGAGAGGCTGGACGCTCAGTCACCAGGGCGGTGCGCGGCGTGTGCTCCGGCGCGGCGGCCGAAGAAGGAGCCCTCGCCCAACTGGGTGCCGCTGGCGTAGCCCTTGCCGTCCTGAGCGATGTTGGATGCGCAGGCTCCGACCGCGTAGAGGCCCGGGATGACCGTGCCGTCGGCGCGTTGCACCTGACCGTCGACGGTCACGGCCAAGCCGCCCATCGTGAACCCCGAATACATCGCCCGTCCTAGCGACAGATCGAACACCGCCCACGGACCGTTATCTTGCGGCGCAAGGTATTCCGGCTGCTTGTGGAAGTCCGGATCTTCCCCCTTGATCGCCAGCTCGTTGTAGCGGGCCAGCGTCGCGGCCACATTACCGGCCGGGAGGCCGAGCGCCGTCTCCAGTTCGGCGATCGTCTCGTAACCGTCGAGGAACCGGATCAGCGGCATCTCGGGCATCTCGGTATGTGCCTCGTCGACGATCAGGTAGGCGGTCTGCTCGGGTTGCTCCAAAACGAAAGCCGAGGTTCGCGAGTGGTAGGAGTCCTCGGCCACGAACCGCTCACCGTCCTTGTTGACGATCACACCCGTGAGCAGGACCTCCGGCGGGTACGCCGCGGCGGTGATGAACAGCTCGTCCATGAACTTGGTGGCCCCGCCCGCCGACTCGCCCAACCGGATGCCGAGGCCGTCGTCGTTGGGGTTGCCCAGGATGTAGGGCGCCACCAGCCCGTGGTGCTTGGTGCGGCGGGGCTGGCCGAGCGCCGGCGTGTGCTCGGCAACCATGTCGGGGTTCATCGCGAAGCCCCCCGCGGCGATGACGACCGACTTCGCCCGCACGGCGCCGGTCTCGGTGTACTGCTTCCAGGCGACACCCACCGCCGCACCCTTGCCATCCAGGATCAGATTGGTTGCCCCCGTTTCGTACTGGAACTGCACACCCAGCTCGTCGGCGCGCTTGAGCAACAAGTCGACGACCAGCTTGGCTCCGCCCAGCTCGCCCGGCATCGGCACCGAGTGCCCGCGCGGTGCCGGGACGGCCTGCTCGCAGAACGGCCAAACCTTTTCATTGCCGGTATAGCTGAGGCCCTCTGTCCCCGGCGGCACCACGACCTTGCCCGGGTAGTACGTGCGCTCGAATTGAAATCCCAGGTCTTCCAACCAGTTGAAGTGTTCGACACTGCCATCGCAGTACACCCGGATCTTGTCGTGCTCGGGCTCACGCGACACCGCGACGAGGTATTTGTACATCTCCTCCGCCGAGTCCGGATGCCCGGTGGCCTGCTGGACGGCGGTCCCGCCGCCCAGGTAGAAGTGGCCGCCAGCCATGGCTGTGGTGCCGCCGGCCTCGGCAGCCCGCTCCAGCACCAGCACCCGGGCCCCGCGCGCCGCCGCGCTGACCGCCGCGCAACCGCCGGCAATACCGAAGCCGATCACCACGACATCGACCTGGTGCGACCACGCTGAAATATCCTCGGCCCTGATGGTTTCCGGTTGGGTGCTCATTGGCGCCACTCCTCCTCGTTGCTGACCCTCACAACACCACCACCGAACGCAGCACCTTGCCGGCGTGCATCTTGTCGAAGGCCTCCTCGACATCGCCGAGACCGATGCGTTCGGAGACGAATTTCTCCAGCGGCAGCCGGCCCTGCAGGTACAGGCTGATCAGCGTGGGGAAGTCGCGTTCGGGCAGGCAGTCGCCGTACCAGGACGACTTCAGCGAGCCGCCGTGGGAGAAGAAGTCGATCAGCGGCATGTCAAGCCGCATGTCCGGGGTCGGAACTCCCACCAGCACAACGGTTCCGGCCAGGTCGCGTGCGTAGAACGCTTGCTTCCAGGTCTCCGGGCGCCCGACCGCGTCGATCACCACGTCGGCGCCGAAGCCGTTGGTGAGCTCCTGGATGGTCTCTACCGGATCCTGCGTGCGGGCATTGATGGTGTCTGTCGCGCCGAAGTCGCGGGCCCAGGCCAGTTTGGTGTCGTCGGTGTCGACGGCGATGATGCGCCGCGCGCCCACCAGCGCGGCACCGGCGATCGCGGCGTCACCTACGCCGCCGCAGCCGATCACCGCCACGGTGTCGTCGCGGGTGACGCCGCCGGTGTTGATCGCCGCGCCCAGCCCGGCCATCACCCCGCAGCCCAGTAGCCCGGCCACCGCGGGGTCGGCGGCCGAATCGACTTTGGTGCACTGACCCTCGTGCACCAGAGTCTTGTCGGCGAACGCCCCGATACCCAGCGCCGGGGTCAGCTCGGTGCCGTCGGTCAGCGTCATCGGCTTCGAAGCGTTGAAAGTGTCGAAGCACAGCTGCGGGCGACCGCGCTTGCAAGCTCGGCACTGCCCGCACACCGCGCGCCAGTTCAGCACCACGAAGTCCCCGGGCTCCACTGCGGTCACCGCAGAACCCACCGCTTCCACGGTGCCGGCGGCCTCGTGGCCCAGCAGGAACGGGTAGCTGTCGTTGATACCGCCGTCGCGGTAGGTCAAGTCGGTGTGGCACACCCCGCAGGCGGTGACGGCCACCACGACATCGTTGGCGCCGGGATCGGGAATGACGATGTCGGTCACCTCGACCGGCTTGCCCTTCTCGCGGGAGATCACACCGCGCACTGTCTGACTCATGTTGTTCCCCTTCAGAGTTCAAGCTTTTTAGCGAGACGTTCGACGTAGGCGGCGACTTCGGCCTCGGGCTTGTCCGGCAACCCGAACAGCGTCTCGGTGACGCCGATGTCGGCCCAGTGCGCTAGCTTCTCGGGCACCGGCTTGAAGTCCAGCGCCACGATCTGCGGCGCGCCGTCGCGGCCGGCGGCCGCCCAGGTGTCCTGCAGCAGCTTCACCGGCTCGTCGATGTCGAAGTCGCGTGGCGTGGTGATCCAGCCATCGGCACTGCGGGCGATCCACTTGAAGTTCTTCTCGGTGCCGGCCGCACCCACCAGCACCGGAATGTGCGACTGCACCGGCTTGGGCCAGGCCCAGCTGGGGCCGAAGTTGACGAATTCGCCCTCGAACGACGCTTCTTCTTCGGTCCACAGCGCCCGCATCGCCTCCAAGTATTCGCGCAGCATGGTGCGACGGCGCCCCGGCGGCACCCCGTGATCGGCCAACTCGTCGGTGTTCCAGCCGAAACCGACCCCCAGGCTGACCCGGCCACCGGAGAGGTGATCGAGCGTGGCGATCGATTTCGCCAGCGTGATCGGATCATGTTCGACCGGCAGCGCCACCGCGGTGGACAACCGGACCCGCGAGGTCACCGCACAGGCCGCTCCCAGACTCACCCACGGATCCAGGGTGCGCATATAGCGGTCGTCGGGCAGCGACTCGTCCCCGGTGGTCGGATGCGCGGCTTGGCGCTTCACCGGGATATGGGTGTGCTCGGGCACGTAAAACGTGGTGAAGCCATAATCATCGGCGAGTTTGGCGGCCGACGCCGGGTTGATTCCACGGTCACTGGTGAACAACACAAGCCCGTAGTTGAGCGTCGTGGGACTCATTGGCTCGCTTCTGTCGTCGTGGCAAGGTCGCTGGCCCAGCGGTAGTCGGCCTTGCCGACCGGTGAACGCAGGATTTGGGGGGCCCGGATCACGGTCTTGGGGACCTTGTATCCGGCGATGTGGCGCCGGCAGGTGGTCAGGATCTCCTCATCGGTGACCGCAGCGTCCTCGGCGAGTTGCACGATGGCGACGACTTCGCTGCCCCAGCGCTGCGACGGCCGGCCCACCACAACGGTGTCGCGCACCGCGGGGTGCGCCGCGATGGCCCGCTCGACCTCTTCGACGAAGATTTTCTCGCCACCGGAGTTGATAGTCAACGAGTTTCGGCCCAGCAACCGAACCCGGCCGTCGGGCAGGTATTCGGCGCGGTCTCCCGGAACCGACCAGCGCACACCGTCGATCGTGGGGAAGGTGGCAGCGGTTTTGTCTTCGTCCCCGAGGTAGCCCAGAGGAATATGGTCTCGCCGGGCCAGCCAGCCTTCCCCGTCGCCGGGTAGTAGAGCGTGCGTGAATTCCGTTGCGATAACACCGGTATCGGAGGCCGGTGTGAATACCGCGGTCTCAGAGTCTTTCGCGGCCATGGTATTCATCTGCAGGCCTGACTCGGATGCGCCCACGGCGTCGAGAATCATGATGTGGGGCAGGGCGGTGACGATGCGCTCTCGCAGTGTCGGCGATAGCGGTGCACCTCCATTGCTGATAGTCAGCAGTGATGACAGGTCGTAGTTGCCGGTTTCGATCTCTTCGATCAGTGGTCGGGCGATCGCATCGCCGACCACCGGGATGTTGATCACCCGTTCGCGTTCGGCCAGACGCAGCACCTGATCGGGTCGCAGCCGCTCCACATCGTCGGGGATCACGATGCGACCACCCCGGGTGATGATGTTGAAGGCGGCCCACTGCGCGGCGCCATGCATCAGCGGGGCCAACATCAGCATCGACAGTGCGCCGGGGGCCTGGCCGGCCTGCGCGGCCAGTTCGGCATACGACGCCAACGGGGTTTCGCTGCCGAACGGCCGACCTCCCATCGACGCCATGAAGATGTCGTTTTGGCGCCACAGCACGCCTTTGGGCATGCCGGTGGTTCCGCCGGTGTAGAGAATGTAGAGGTCGTCGGGGCTGGGGGTGGGGATCCCGGCGGCTGGTGCGGTGGTCTCGGTGATGGACTCGTAGTCCACCGCCCCGGGAAGCAGGGCGTTGCCGCTGTCGTCGGCGACCTGGATGAGGACTTCGAGGTTCGGCAGTCGATCGCGAATCGCCGCTACTGTTGGCGCGAATTCTGCGCCGTAGACCAGTGCGCGGGAATTGGCGTTGTCGAGCAGGTGGATCAGCTCCTCTTCGACGTAGCGGTAGCTGACGTTGAACGGCGCGACCCGGGCCCGGAATCCGGCCAGCATTGTCTCCAGGTATTGGTTGCCGTTACGCAGGTAGATGCCGAGGTGGTCCTGGCCGGACTGGTGGCCTGCGAGCTGGTCTCGGGCGATGTGGCAGCCCAGCCCCCGCGTTGCCAGGTAGCGTGCGACGCCGTCGACCCGGGCGTTGGTCTCTCCGTAGCTGTAGTGGCGGTCCCGCCACACCAGCAAAGTGTGGTCGTGGATCGCGTCGGCCACGGTCGCAAAAACCGAGGACAGATCAAAACGGGTCATCGCACTGCTCCTAATGACAATCAAGGCGGAAGTCGTGCCGGAACGTCGCCATCGCCTCGATTTTGGCTTCGACGGGCGCGTCCGGCTTGCAGTAATAGGTCCACGGCTGGGTGAGGATGTGGGTGATGCCACCGGCTTCAGCGCGGGCAATGTCATCGGTCCCGAACACATCGATAAGCGGTGCGAGCACGGTGAACTCGTCCGCCTCGCGGCCGATTGCCCGCCGGTACCTCCGCAGCTTTGCGACAGTGTCGATGGCCTGGTCGGTGTCATCAGATCGCCGACCCAGCCGTCGTAGCGGGCGGCTCGACGTAGCGCGAGATCGGTCAATCCGCCGAACAGCACCGGGATGGGCGGTGGGTTGGGTGTCATCTCCAGCCGGGGAGTGCGGTAGTGCTCGCCGTCATGTTCAGTCCAGCCCGGCGACCAGAGGTCGCGCATGAGTTCGACTGCCTCTTCGGTGCGCTTCCCGCGGCCGACAAAAGGCTGTCCCATCAACGTGAACTCTTCTTCGCACCACCCCACACCCAGACCCAGATCGAGGCGGCCGTCGGCCAGCACCGCCGCGGTACCGATCGCCTTTGCGGCCGAATACGGGTCACGCAGGGCCGCAACGTAGACGGTGGTGACAAAGTGATCTGGGCCAGCGCTCCGATCAGCACCCATGGGTCGGGCCAGTCGGTGAACGGCGACCAGCGCCGCTCACCATCGACGGTGTAGGGGTATCGCGTGGTCAGCTCGGCGAAATTCACCACATGATCTGGAATTCCAACACCGTCATAGCCGAGCCGGTCCGCGGCAGCCCCAAGCGCGAGGATGTCGGCGGTCGGGAGGAATCCGGTGCTGATATAGACTTTCACGCCGACGAACCGTGGCTGGCGGCTGGCGGCCGGATCCCCGTACGGGTGAATCTGCCCGGGTTCTCCACACTCACGAAGCAGATCATACATGCCCTAGTTACGTGTATGACGTCGATCAGGTGCCAGGTCGGCTACCGTTCCGGACTATGCGAGTTCTAGCCCTGGGGCAGGGGCACTGATGCGCACCCGCGGTTGGGGCGGCGATGTGCCCGCCAGCGACGAGGAGGCGGTGGCGCGGATCCTGGAAGCGACCCGGCGCACCATCGACGAACGCGGCGAGCAGACCAGCATCGCCGATGTGGCCCGTACCCTTGGCGTGACCCGCCAGACCGTCTACCGCTACTTCCCCAGCACCGAGGAGTTACTGTCGGCCACCGCGGTCGACGGCGTCGGGGATTTTCTGGACCAACTGGCCGCGGCACTTGCCGGAATCACCGATCCCGGGGATGCGGTCGCCGAAGGTGTCGCACTGACCCTGGAGCGACTCCCGGTCGACCCCTACGTCGGGCTGCTGTTGCGCGCGCAACCGCCCAGCGCGTTCGCCGTCACGGTGACCACCGACACCGGCCGCACCTTCGGGCATTCCATTCTCCAGCGGCTCGATGTCGACTGGTCCGGCTTCGACGAGCAGGCGATCGACGACATCATCGAGATGGTGTTGCGCACCTTGCAGTCGTTCATCTTGGCGCCGCTGCCCGCCCCGGGCGGCGAGTTGCGCCGGCTGCTGCGGCGGTGGATCGCGCCGGCGGTGACCGCGGCGCGCGGCGCTACGAAGGTGCGCGGGTCAGCGGGTAGCTGACGCCGGTGAGTTCTTCGGCGATCTGCCAGAGCCGTTGCTGTGCCTCGACGTCGTGGGCTCTGCGGGCGGCCCGGACCAGTACCGGCGGGCCGATCTGCTCGAAACGTCCCCCCGGGCCGTAGAACTGGCCACCGGTGGCACCCGGGTCGGTGGCCGCCCGCAGCATCGGCAACGCTCCGTCGGCGGGAGCCTGGGTGAACCAGCCCGTCAGAAAGCGGAAGCGCCGGTTGAAGACCCAGCGAATCGACCGGGACTGCTCGCGCAGGATCCCGGTGCGGGTGCCGCCGGGATGCGCGGCCAGCGAGATAGCCGGGCTGCCCGCCGTTTCCAGCCGCCGCTGCAGTTCGAATACCGCCATCAGCTGGGCGAGCTTGGACTGTGTGTAGGCCGCCGCCGGGCTGAACGAGGACTCCAACTGCAGATCGTCGAAGGAGATTCGGCCGCCCCGGCTGGTTTTGCTGTTCACCGCTACGATCCGCCCGGCCGGGGATACGAGCACCCGGTCGAGCAGCAGTCCGGTCAGTGCGAACGGCCCGAGGAAGTTCGTGCCGAAGTCACCTTCGAAGCCATCGGCCGTCAGCTGGCGCGTCTGGTGCATGACACCGGCGTTGTTGACGAGGATGTCGATGACGGGGTGGGCGGCCCGCAGCTTCTCGGCGCAGGCGTGCACCGACGCCAGGTCGCTGACATCCAGGTGCACCACGTCGATCCGCGCACCCGGAACCGTCCGCAGGATGTCATCGCGGGCCGCGTCGGCTGCGTCGAGGTTGCGGCAAGCCAGCACCACGTCGGCGCCGAGTGTGGCAAGCCCGCGGGCGACTTCGAGTCCGACGCCGGTGTTGGCTCCGGTCACGACGGCGGTCCGGCCGCGCTGGGGTGAACCCTGCTTCACAGTCCAGTCCGTCGCACTCACAGGCCGAACTATAGACGGGACACCACGATCTATGTGTATGGTCCTGAGTTGATGCACGATGACGTCGACCTGACCGACCTGGACCGGTTCACCGCCGGCTTCCCGCACCACGTGTTCGACGTGCTGCGCCGCGAATCACCGGTCTGGTTCCATCCGGCCACCGCCCACTGTCCGGGCGGCGAAGGATTCTGGGTGTTCAGCCGTTACGCCGATATCGTCGCCGCGGCCACCGACAACGAGACCTTCTCCTCGGAGACCGGCGGCGCGCGCGACGGCGGCGGCACCACCCTGGAGGACATGCCGCGGGGTTTCGCCGT
This sequence comes from Mycolicibacter senuensis, assembly GCF_003284925.1. Taxonomy (GTDB): domain Bacteria; phylum Actinomycetota; class Actinomycetes; order Mycobacteriales; family Mycobacteriaceae; genus Mycobacterium; species Mycobacterium algericum_A. Next base: position 85,033 of record NZ_QMEX01000005.1, on the reverse strand, counting down.
CGGTGCGCTGCTGAACATGATGGACGATCCGCGGCACGCGAAATTCCGGAAGTTGCTGATGCCCAGCATGACTCCGCGGGCGCTGCGCGGGATCGAGCAGGATCTGCGCCGGCGCGCGGTGACGATCATCGACGCCGCGCTGGCCAAGCGGGAGTGCGACTTTTTGGTCGATGTCGCCGCGGAGCTGCCGCTGCAGGCAGTCGCCGAACTGGTGGGCGTACCGCAGGAAGACCGCCACGAGCTGATGAACTGGGCCAACGTCACGCTGGACTACGAGGACCGCGAAGTCGGCGAGGTCAGTGACCGGTTGGTGCAGGCCCATGCCCGGATGCACGCCTACGGCGCCGAGCTGCTGGAACGCAAGCGCGCCCGGCCCGCCGACGACCTGCTGTCGGTGGTGACGCACGCGGAGATCGACGACGAGCCGCTCACCGCCAACGAGCAGCAGATGTTCTTGAGCCTGATCATGGCCGCAGGCAGTGAGACGACCCGCAATTCGATCGCGATCGGCATGTCGGCACTCAGCGAGCATCCCGAGGCGTGGGAGCGGTTGCGCCGGGACCGGGAGCTGCTGCCGGTGGCCGTCGAGGAACTGCTGCGCTGGGCGTCGTCGACACCCTACAACCGGCGCACCGCGACCCGCGACGTCGAACTGCACGGACAGCAGATCCGGGCCGGCGACAAGGTGAGCCTGTGGTGGGCGTCGGCGAACCGGGACGACTCGGTGTTCGCCGGACCCTACATGTTTGACATCACCCGCAACCCTAACCCGCACTTGACGTTCGGGCGCGGCGTGCACTTCTGCCTCGGCTCGACGCTGGCCCGCCTGGAGATGCGGGTGATCTTCGACGTGCTACTCGACCGGGTGGGCACCGTGACCTTGACCGGCCCGATCGAGTACGTCCGCAGCAACAAGCACGCCGGGGTCCGGCACATGCCGGTCACCATCGAGCCGCGCTGAGGCCGGCCCTCGGCCCTGCATACCAAATTTTGGTATCGTGGCAGACATGGGCAAGAACACGTCCTTCGTGCTCGACGATCATTACCAGGCCTTCATCGACCAGGAGATCGCATCCGGACGCTACCGATCGGTCAGCGAGGTTATTCGCTCGGCATTGCGGCTGCTGGAGGATCGCGAAGCACAACTGCGGGCCCTGCGCACCGCCCTCGAGGACGGTGAACGTAGCGGCGAGTCGACGCCGTTTGACTTCGATGCCTTCCTCGACCGCAAGCGGACGGATGCGTCGCGTATCCGGTGACTGTTCGATACCTGCTCTCACCTGCCGCGCGAGCAGATCTGGAACAGATCTGGGATTACACCGCGGACCGCTGGGGCGTCGACCAGGCCGAAGAGTACCTGCGCGAGCTCCAGTACGCGATCGAACGTCTTGCCGCGAATCCACGGATCGGCCGAACCTGTGACGAGATCCGACCCGGCTATCGCAAACTATCGGCCGGATCCCACACGCTGTTCTATCGACTGACTGCCGACGCCGTCGTCGACGTAGTTCGGGTCTTGCACCAACGAATGGACACCGAGCGGCGTCTCTGAGGCTCGCAGCCTCCGCACCCCTACCCGCGCTGCAGGGTCGCGAACCGCTGGTCGGTGTAGCGGCGCAGATTCGACAGGAAGCGGCGAAACGCCAGGTTCATCAGCGGCCCGCTGAGCGGGGAGAACAGCCGCGCCGGCCCGGTCAACTTGTTGGCCAGGGTCCACGTGAGCCGACAACCCTGCGCGGTCGGTTCGATGCGATAGTCCTCGACGAAGACCGCCAACGCCGACGTAGAGCTCGCGTTGAACCGAAATGCCATGTGCCGACAGGGTTCCCAGGCGAGGAACTCCTCGTCGCCGACGATGCCGCCGCGCATGTCGACGAGCCGGGTGGTGCCGACACCGTGCGGTTTGGGGCTGGTCCAGCTCACGTTGGTGATCACTGACGCCCAGTGCGGCCAGGCGTCAGCGTCGGCCAGCACTTCCCACACCTGTTCGGGGGTGACGGCCAGCTCGACGCTGTTGCTGAACCGCTGCGGTGCCTGCTCGATGAAGCCGAGTTCGACACGCTCGCAGGGATACATCCGCGACAACGAATTTCCTTTCTGTACGTCGTGATTCAGCGCGCGCCACGCACCAGCCGGCCCGGGCGGGCGCCGGTGTCGGCGCCGTTGCGCCGGGTGACGGTACCGCTGACGATGGTGGCGTCGTATCCGCTCGCCCCTTGCAGCAGGCGGCGGCCCCCGGCCGGCAGGTCGTAGGCCATCCGGGCCGGGTGCAGGGTCAGCGCGGCCATGTCGATCACATTGAGGTCCGCCTTCTTCCCCACCTCGATGACGCCGCGATCGGTCAGCCCGAACAGGTGCGCGGTGTCGCGGCACTGCTTGCGCACCACGTATTCCAGCGGCAGTTTTTCGCCGCGGTGCCGGTCGCGGGCCCAGTGGGTGAGCAGGAAGGTCGGGTAGGAGGCATCGCAGATCAATCCGCAGTGCGCGCCGCCGTCGGACAGGCCCAGCACGCCGGCGGGGTGGGTGAGCATCTCGCGGATCGCGTCGTGGTTGCCGTCGGCGTAGTTGAAGAACGGCAGCATCAGCATGGCGCCGGCGTCATCGCGCAGCATCAGGCCATACAGCGTCGACAGCGGATCCTCACCGCGCGCCGCGGCGATCGCTGCCACCGAGCGGTCCGGTGTCGGCTCGTAGTCCGGCGGGTCGCCCAGGTCGTAGATGCGGTGCAGCGAATGCTGCACCAGCGCGAACATCCCGTCGAACTGCAGGGAAGTATCGACGGGCAGGTCGTCTTCGGCCAGGATGGCGGCCTTGACCGCCGGTTCGGCGAGCCGCTGCGCGAGTTCCTCGCGGCTGCACTGCGCTTTGAGCCGCCGGTAGGTCGGGCGGTGGGTGAACCCGTGGTGCCCGGGGAAACCCAGCAGCATCCCGAACGGCCGGGCGGCGATCTGCGGGTACAGCGCGCTGCCCGCCTGGTGGGCGGCGGCGGAGATGTCGAGCTGTTCGCGCCACAGGTTCGGGTCGGCGTCGACCTGGATCAGCGCGAACGACAGCGGGCGGTCGATCTCGGCGGCGAGGCGCTGCATCCACTCGAGTTCCTTCTTCGGCGCCACGATGTCCTCGCCGGCAGTGCCCTGCGGAGCCAGCTCGAACACCGCCTGACCCCCGGCGGCCATCGCGCGGCCCAGCCCGAACAGTTCGTCTTCGGCGGCAAAGGTGCCCGGCACCGGTTCGCCGTCCATCGCGCGGTGTGCCAGGGTGCGAGAGGTCGAAAAGCCCAGCGCCCCGGCCTCGATCGCCTCCTGCACCAGGGCGCTCATCGCGGCGATGTCATCGCCGCTGGCCGGTTCGTTGCGCGCACCACGGTCGCCCATGGCGTAGGCGCGGATCGCGCCGTGCGCGACCTGGCTGCCGACGTCGACGGCGAAGCTCTGCCGCTCGAGCGCATCCAGGTACTGCGGGTAGCTCTCCCATCCCCAGGTGATGCCTTCGGTCAGCGCGGTGCCGGGGATATCTTCCACGCCCTCCATCAGCTTGATCAGCCACTCCTCGCGGCCGGGGCGCACCGGGGCGAATCCGACCCCACAGTTGCCGCTGACGACCGTGGTCACACCGTGCCCGCTGGAGGGCTCCAGCAGGCTGTCCCAGCTCACCTGCCCGTCGTAGTGGGTGTGGATGTCGACGAACCCGGGGGCCACGATCCGGCCGGTGGCGTCGATCGTCTCGGCTGCCGCGCCGCTCAAGCCGGGATCGTCGGCTCCGGTGCGGCGCTGAACCGCGACGATTTTGCCGTCCCGGACGCCGATATCGGCCGGGTAGCGATCGGCTCCCGTCCCGTCGACGACGGTGCCACCGGTGATCGCGAGGTCGTACACAGCCGTCTCCTTCGAAGTACCGGGCGCGGCGACGAATGGTGTTGATCAATTTGTACACATTTCGTTAGTGTGTGCAAGTGCCCGGCGATGCAGGATCTTCAACGCTGCCGTCACCGCTGCTCACCGCCGCGACCGACACCTTGCGCCAGCTCGGTCCGCGGCGCTTCAGCCTGACGGCGGTCGCCGAGGCGGCGGGGGTGTCCCGCGGCACGGTGCACAACATCCTGGGCACCCGCCACGAAGCGATCGCCGCTGCGCTGGAGCAGCTGTCCTCGGCGTTCATCGCGACCATGGCCGCCGAGGTGAACCAGCAGCAGAGTCTGGCCGAACAGGTCGCGGCCGCGGCGGTGCTGATCTCGGCGCATCGCCGCCGATCGTCGGCCGAACCCCGCGCGATCAACCAGAGTGTGCTGGTGCTGCTGCTCGAACACGGCGGTGAGGAGCTGATGCGGCGCTCGGTGCAGTTGTGGACGCCACTGGTGCGCGCCGCACAACGCAGCGGGGAGGTCAGCGATGCCCTGGATCCGGGCCGCGCCAGCGAATGGATCGTGCGGCTGCTGTTCAGTTTCGAGTTGCTGCCGCCCATGCGGGTGAAGCTGGACAGCCCCCGCGCGGTGCGCCGCTTCGTGTGCGAGCACATCATCGACGGGCTGAGCGGAGCCGGCCATGGCTGACCCGGACCACGTGGTGGCGATCGTCGGCGCCGGCCCGGGCGGAATCGCCACCGCAAAACAACTCTTGGACGCCGGCATCAACGACTTCGTCATCCTGGAGCGAGCCGACGACTTCGGGGGCACCTGGCGCGACAACCACTATCCAGGCCTGGCAGTGGACATCCCGGTGATGTGGTACCAGTTGTCCTTCGCACCCAATCCGGATTGGAGCCGGCTGTTCGCTCCCGGCCCGGAGATCCATCGCTACCTGCGCGATACCGCCGCCCGGCTCGGTCTGTACGAGCATCTTCGTGCCCACTGCGATGTGACTCGGCAGGCGTGGGACGCCGCTGCACAGCTGTGGCGGCTCTCGATCAACGGCGGTCAGATGGTGTCGGCACGGTTCGTCATCAACTCGGTCGGCGGCTACGTCAACCCCAAGACCGCCATCCCGATCGACGGCATCGATGACTTCACCGGCACCGTACTGCGGCCCAACGCTTGGGACGACGGCTACGACACCGCGGGCAAGCGCATCGCGGTCATCGGTACCGGGTCGAGTGGCGTTCAGATCGCCGCCGCGCTGTCCGCCGGGGCGGCCACGCTGGAGATCTATCAACGCACGCCCGCGTGGCTATTACCCAAGATCGACTTCGCGATTCCGCGCCGGCTGCGCCCGCTGCTGCGGATGCGCTGGGCGGTCGGTGCCGTCAATCTGCTGGGCCGGCTGGCCATGGACATATTCATGGTGGGCCCGTTGGTGCACCTGATGGTGTACCTGCCGGACCGGGTGCTCATCCGGTTGATGCCACTCTACGACAGCTATTGTCGTGGGCTCTACCGGTTGCTGTTGCGTGCCAAGGTCGCCGATCCCGCGACCCGGCGCGCTCTCGTACCGCGCTACGGCCTGCTGGCCAAGCGGCCGGTGATCTCCAGTGCTTTCCTGCCGGCGCTGAACGACCCCAACACGCACCTGGTCACGACGCCCATCGAGCGCATCACCGCCACCGGTGTCCGCACCGTCGACGGAGTTGACCACCCGGCGGATCTGATCGTGGCCGCGACCGGCTACGAGCTGTGGACCGACCCCGAAACCTACCGCCCCGGAACGGTTCTGGGATCCGAGTGTTTCGACCTCGCCCACTACTACCGCAGCGACGGGCTGCGCAGCTACGCCGGCACCGCTCACCCCCGGCTGCCCAACCGCTGGGAGATCGTCGGCCCGCTCGGCTTCGTCGGCCTGGCCTGGATGGACTACGTCGAGACCATCGCCGCCCACGCGGTTCGGGTGATCACCGAAGCGCTCCGGCGCGGTGCCACCAGCGCGACAGTCAGCGACACCGCCTTTCAACGCTGGAATGACCTCATGCGCCGCCGCGGCAAGGCCGTGCACCTGTACCTGACCGCCTGCAATCCGGGCCTGTCCACGTATTTCGTCAACTCCCAGCACGAGACGGTCTATCACCGTCCCCAGACCATCACCGGCTCGCGCCGGTTCAGCCGGCGCTCTCCGCTGGCCGACTATGTATTTCGACAGCCAACCGGGGTTCCGCCGATCCCCGCCGACAGGGGGGACCTCAAGATATGAGCAACCGCATCGAACCGTTGACTCTCCACGTCGACGAGCGCCAACTCGACGACCTGCGACGTCGGCTCAGCAATATCCGCTGGCCCGCCGAAATCGGCGGTGCGGGTTGGGATTACGGCACCGAACAAGGGTTCCTCAAGAACGTGGTCGAGCACTGGCTGCACCGCTACGACTGGCGCCGTGTCGAATCCGAAGTCAATGCCATCGGCTCGTTCGTCACCGAGGCCGCCGGGCAGCGGGTGCACTTCCTGCATGCCCGAGCGACCGGCCCGAATGCCATTCCGCTGGTGATCACCCACGGCTGGCCCGGATCGATCGTCGAGTTCCTCGACGCAATCCCGTTGCTGCGGTCCCGTTTCCACGTCGTGGTCATCTCGATGCCCGGATACGGCTTCTCCGGGCCCACCCGGCAGCGCGGTGTCGACTCCGCGGCGGTTGCTGCCGCGGTCGCCGACGTGATGACACAACTGGGATACCACCGATACGTCGCGCAGGGCGGCGACTGGGGTGCCATCGTCACCCGCCACCTCGGCGAGCACTACGCCGATCGGGTCGCCGCCATCCACACCAACATGTGCTTCGCACCGCCCGACCGGGACGACCCGGAGTTGCTGGCCGCCGTGACCGAGACCGAGCAGGCCGCGATCGCCGCCGCGGCCCAACGGATGACCGACGGCATGGCCTACCTGAATCAGCAAGCCACCCGGCCGCATTCGCTGGGCTTCGGTCTGGACGACTCACCGGTGGGGCTGGCCGGCTGGATTCTGGAGAAGTTTCACGCCTGGTGCGACACCCGAGAAGGCATACCGATCAGCACCGATCGGCTCATCGACAACCTGATGTTCTACTGGCTGACGGCGACCGCGACCTCGGCGGCCCGGCTGTATTGCGAATCCACCCGGGCAGGCACCGGTCCGATCGGCACGTGGACCGGCCGGGTCGAGGTACCCACCGGGTATGCGGTCTATCCCTACGAGATTCTGCAAACACCGCGCGCCTGGGCGGCCCGCCGCTACAACCTGGTGCACTACTCGGTCGCGGACCGCGGCGGTCACTTCGCCGCCTTCGAACAGCCCGCGATCTTCGCCGCCGACCTGGGCAAGTTCGCCGACGTCCTGGTGCAACGGCAGGTGTTCTAACCGAGCGCTCAGCGCCGGGGAGTGGTTTGATGCCCTATGCCTCGTTTGACGTCGTTGAGCCGTTCGGTTGCGGGCAAGGTGGTTGTGGTGACCGGGGCCGCCAGCGGGATGGGCAGGGCAACCGCGCACCTGCTCGCCGATGAGGGCGCGGTGGTCGGTGTCGTCGACCGTGCCGCCGACGGGCTGGCGCGGGTGGCCGAGGAACTCCGCGACGCCGGCGCCCGGTGCCACGCCGTGGTCGCGGACGTCGGCACGGCCGAGGCCCCCGCAGCTGTCCTCGGCGAGGTTCGGGAGTCTCTCGGCCCGATCGACGGACTGGTCAACAACGCCGGGGTGAGCCTCCCCGCGCCGGTGGACAGCGACGACTTCGAGGGCGTGTGGGCCACCACGATGGCGATCAACCTGACCACCTACGCCCGGTTCGTCCGCGCCGCGCTGCCCGATCTGCGCCGGGAGGGTACCGGACGGATCGTCAACATAGCGTCCACCGAGGGTCTTGGCGCGACCGCCGGAATCGCACCGTATACGGTCGCGAAACACGGCGTGATCGGTCTGACGCGGTCGCTTGCGGTGGAACTCGGCCCGGCCGGGGTGACCGTCAACTGCGTGTGCCCGGGCCCGATCAACACCGGCATGACCGCCGCCATCCCGGACGAGCAGAAGGCGGTCTTTGCTCGCCGGCGCACGGCGCTGCGCCGTTACGGGGAGCCCGAAGAGGTCGCGCACGCGACGCTGTCGCTGCTGTTACCGGCCGCCTCGTACATCACCGGAGCGACACTCGTCGCCGACGGCGGGCTCACCATCCGCAATGCGTGAAAGGCGTCTCGGGCCGATGTACAGCGCACGATAAGCACTGTGCTCATTCGCATTTGACGGACACGCGCTCCAGTGCTCGGGCACCATGGCGGCATGGCAGCAGCCCCGAGGACGGTGCACACCTTCTGCAGGTACTGCCTGGCCTCCTGCGGCTTGGAGGTGACGGTCCAGGACAACCAGGTCCGTAAGATCTCCGCCGACAAGCACAACCCGCACAGCTGGCATGACTTCTGCGCCAAGGGCCGCACCGCCAATGAGCTGGTAGAACATCCGCGCCGGATCCTGCGGCCGATGCGACGGGTGGGCGACGCCTACGTCGAGGAGACCTGGGACGTGGCGATCCGCGACATCGCCGCGCGGATGAACGCCCTGATCGACGCGGGCGGGCCCGACACGATCGGCACCTACTACGGCAACCCATCCGGGCACTCGTCGTCGAACGTGATCTTCATGAACGCCTGGATGGACGCCGTCGGCACCCGCAACCGCTACGCCGTCGGCTCCGTCGACCAGAACGCGCTGCATGTGGTGGCCGAGGCGATGTTCGGATCGGCACTGATGGTGCCGGTCTCCGACGTCGACAACTGCGACTACTTCCTGCTGGTCGGCACCAATCCAGCGGTGAGCGGCTGGAACTGGCTGGAGACGGTCCCCGACGGCTGGCGCCGCGCGCTGGTCCGCCAACAGCGCGGCGCCACCCTCGTGGTGGTCGATCCGTTTCGCACCGAGTCCGCGGAGAAGGCCGACGTGCACCTGGCGGTGCGGCCCGGCCAGGACTGGGCGCTGCTGCTGGCGATGGTGAAGGTGATCCTCGACGAGGGCCGCGAGCACCGGCGCGACTGCACAGACCTCGCGACCGGTGTCCCGGAGCTGCGTCGGCTGGTGGCCGGCGCGGATCTGGATGACCTGGCCGACCGGTGCGGGATCGACCGGGACCTGATCGAGCGCACCGCGCGGGATTTTGCAGCGGCCCGCGGCGCCATGGTGGTCACGCGCACCGGGGTTTCGCAACACGCGGCGGGCACCGTCGGCGAATGGCTCGGCCAGGTGCTCAACGTGATCACCGGCCGGATGGACCGCCCGGGCGGGCGTCGCTTCGAACCGGGCTATTTCGACGCCCTGAAACTGGCCGAACTGGCCAAGACCAAGCCGCACGTCAGCCGGGTGGCAGGACGGCAGATGGTAGCCGGAGCGCACGCGTTGGCGGAATTGCCCGACGAGATCACCACACCGGGCCGCGGGCAGATCAAGGCAATGCTGATCAACTGCGGCAACCCGGTGGTGTCGGGCCCGGACGGGGCCAAACTGGACAAGGCGCTGGCCGAACTGGACCTGCTGGTTGTGATCGACCTCGTACAGCGGGAAAGTCACCGGCACGCGCACTGGCTGCTGCCCGCGGTGCACTGGCTCGAGCGCAACGACCTGTTGGCGTTCACCAGCAATATGCACGATCAACCGTTCGTCCAGTACGGCGCGAAGGTCATCGAGCCGCCGCCGGATGCCCGGCAGGAGTGGGAGATCTTCGTCGACCTCGCGATCGCGATGGGTAGACCACTGTTCGGGGCGAAGGCCCTCAACGGGTTCATCCAGGCGACCCGGCGGGTGGCGGCGGTGACGGGTCGCCCCGCGCTGGCGTTCGGTCCGCACTGGCTCGACCGCCTCATTGTGCGGATGTCGCGGAAGGTCAACGGCCGCCGGCTTACCTGGCGTGACCTGATGACCCACCCGCACGGGATAGTGCTGGGGCCGCGCGAGTTCGGCCACTTCAAGGACGCGTTGCGGACCGACGACAAAATGGTCCACGCGGCGCCGCCCGAGTTCCTGGCGCGGGCACGGGAATTGCTTGCTGACCCCAGTCCTCGCGCGCCGGAGGGTTTTCCGTTCCAGCTGGGGAACCGGCGCAATCGGCATTCGATGAACTCCTGGCTCAATGAGCTGCCCGGGCTGCACCGCTCCGGTAAACGCAACGAGGTCGTGATCAACACCGAGGACGCCGCCGCCCTCGGCATCGGCGGGGGCGACCGGGTGCGGGTGTTCTCCTCGGTCGGTGAGGTGAAACTGACGGCGACGCTGTCCGACCGACCGCGGCGTGGTCTGGTGATCATCGACCACGGCTGGGGTTCGCGGATCTTCGACCCGCGGGGTGGCCGAGCACCGGAGTCGTTCGGCGTCAACCGCAATCTGCTGGTCGACGGCGCGAGCCTCGACCCGCTGTCGCAGACGTCGGCGCTGAGTTCGTGCTACGTCGGGCTGGAACGGCTCTGAGCGAGCGCGGCGTGGCCGTCGACTGATCTCACTGCCGTTTTCGGCAGACACCGGCCCTCGCCGGTGAGATCATCGGCAACACACCATTCGATTTTCAAGTCCACAACGTAAGGGCGACAACATGGGCGAGCGGGTGATCGACCGGCTGATGGCTATCGCCGACCAGTTGCGTGCGCAGGCCGGCGAGGCGGAGCGCATCGGCCGGCTGACCGATCAGACCGTCACGGCGATGAAGGACGCGGGCTCAATCCGGCTGCTGCAATCAGCCAAACACGGCGGATACCAGGCACATCCGCGCGAGTGGGCCGAGACCGTGATGGCCACCGCGGCGCTTGATCCTTCGGCCGGATGGGTGGCCGGCGTGGTCGGCGTGCATCCCTACCAGCTGGCCTACGCGGATCCGCAGGTCGGCGACGAGGTGTGGGCCGATGACGTCGACACCTGGATGGCCTCACCGTATGCGCCGCAGGGCGTGGCCAGACCGGTCGACGGCGGTTATCTGTTCACCGGGCACTGGCAGTTCAGTTCCGGCACCGACCACTGCGACTGGATCATCCTCGGCGGCATGGTCGGCGACACCGAGGGTGTCCCGGTCATGCCGCCGGCCATTCTGCACGTGATCCTGCCGCGCAGCGACTACGAGATCGTCGACGACTCCTGGGACGTGGTGGGGCTGCGCGGAACCGGCTCCAAGGACGTCATCGTCAAAGACGCGTTCGTCCCCACTTACCGCACCATGGACGGCCTGAAGGTGATGGACGGCAGCGCCCAGCGCGAAGCCGGCATGACCGACCCGCTGTATCTGATGCCGTGGTCGACGATGTTTCCGCTCGGTATCTCCTCGGCGGTCATCGGCATCGCCGAGGGCGCACTGGCAGCCCATTTGGATTACCAACGGGAACGGGTGAGCGCCACCGGAACCGCGATCAAAGACGACCCCTACGTCATGTATGCCATCGGCGAGGCGGCCGCCGACATCAACGCCGCCCGACAAGAGCTACTGGCCAACGTCGACCGGATCTATGACATGGTCGCCGCCGGCGAGGAGGTCGGTTTCGCCGATCGCGCCGCCGGGCGCCGCACCCAGATCCGTGCGGTGTGGCGGGCCGTGGGAGCCGTCGACCAGATCTTCGCCCGCTCGGGAGGCAACGCGTTGCGGATGGACAAGCCGCTGCAACGGTATTGGCGCGACGCGCATGCGGGGCTCAACCATGCCATCCACGTGCCCGGCACCACGTTCCACGCCGCCGCGCTGAGTTCGCTGGGTATCGAGCCGGCCGGACCGCTCCGGGCGATGATCTAGGACCCCTACCCGCGTTCCGGGGCCAACCGCTTCAGGGCCAGCCCGCCCTCAAAAGGCCGGTAGCCGAATGCGGCCGGGGCGCGATAGCCGGTGTCTCCCAGCGGTGTCGCCACTTCGGCGACGGTTGGCCCTATCTCGGCGGCGACGGGAGCAAGCGCGTCGAGGTCGAAGCGGTACAGCCGGCCCGCGTTTCCGGCCAGGATCTTGCGGCACTCCTGCTCCGACCGGTCATGCAGTGCCCAGCGGATCGCCAGCTTGGAATGCGGCGCGAAGCCTTCCTCGTGGGGATAATCGCTGCCCCACATGATGTGGTCGGCTCCCAGGTAATCGATCATCGCCGCATCGTAAGGTGTCAGCTCACTGGCCAGATAGCAGTTCCGTCGGGCGTATTCGCTGGGGAGCATGGTCATCTCGTCAACGGACGAGCCGCCGAACATCCCGTAGGTGCGGTTGTTGGCCTCGGTCTTCATGGTGGGCACCATGGCGTCGAGCATCATCAGTTGCTGCTGCACCCATAAGGTGCCCTGCTCGGTCGGCACGAACCGCAGTTCCGGGTGCCGCTCGAAGACCCCGGCCAGGATCAGGTGGCTCAGCGTGCGCTGGGCCCACAGCGCCATCTCGGTGATCAGCACCGCGTTGGAGGCCGGCTGGTCCATCGGCATCTCGGGGCTGCCGGCCCCGGCGTGCTGTACCACCGTCAGGTCCAAGTCCGCGCACAGCGCCCAGATCGGCTCGTAGCGGGTGTGAAACAGCGGAGCCACCTGCGGGTCGCCCGGTGAGACGGCCGGGATCAGCACACCGCCGAAGCACTCCAGCCCGGCACCCCAGCGGATCTCGTTGAGCGCCAGGTCGATGTCGTTGGGGAAGATCTGGATCAACCCGCGCCGCCGCGCGGGTGCCAATGCGCAGAAGTCGACCTGCCACCGGTTGTGGGCCTGTACCCCGGCCCATCGCTGCTCGAACTCATCACGGGTGCGGGGCAGGCTGATGGTGATGTTGGGCGTGGTCGGAAAGAACGGCGGAACGGTGTTGGGCAGCAATACCTCGCCTGCCACCCCGTCGGCGTCCATCTCGGTGATCCGCAACTCGTGGTCCCAGTTGCGGTTGGCGGTGGCGACGATCAGGTCGTCGAACGGGCTGCTGTAGGTCTTTGCCCAGGCATCGAAATCGTCGTGGAGGCGCGCGGGCAGATACGGCTTGTAGTCGTAGAGATCGGCTCCGGCGTGGGTGTCGGTCGAGATGACGACGTACCGGTCGATCGCGTCCCACTTTGCAGTCATGGCTTCCTCAGTTCCGCTCGAGACTCCGTCGCCGTCGCGTTGCGGGCCGGTCAGCCCGGGACGGCGGCCTGCAACACGGCGAGCGCCGCGGTGCTCAACCGGGCCAGTTCCGCGGCCTCGTCCGGGGCCAGGGCGGCGGCGAACAGTTCCGCCATCCGCCGGTTGGTGGCCGCTTCGATCTGGGCGTAGCGGTCCTTCTTGTCCGCGCCGTCGGCGAACGGCTCGGGCCAGCCGAACATCGTGGCGTACTGCGGCCCCTTGTTGAGCATGTGCGCCTCGATCGGGGTGATGCCGGAGATGGTCAGCGCGTTGAAATGCACACCGGCGCGCAGTTCTCGCAGCACGAACATCACCTGCAGCGCCCTCCCCGCGGCGTCGTCGGCCAACGGCATCGCGCGCCAGCCGGCGAACAACGGCAGGCCCGCCGGCGGTGTCGCCGCGATGACCTTCTCCCCGAGTGCGGCGATCCGATCCAGCCCCTGGGCACCGGAGAGGTACTTGCGCCCGAACTCGGCCGTTTGGCTCCAATATTGTTGCGCCGCGGCGGCAGCGCCGCGCACCGCGACGCCCTCGTCCCACATGGCGCTCAGTCCGGTCGGTTCGAACACCGCGAACACCGCACCGACGGCGTCACCGGTGGCCTCGCCCAGCACGCCGCCGCGCCCGGCGACGTAGCCGGCCAGCGGGTTCTGATAGCCGGTGGCGATGCTGCCCGCGAAGGTCTCCGGGTGCAGCATGAACACCGCGACGGCCTGCTCCATCGCCGCTCCGGCGGCTGCGGCCGACTTCTCGATGTCGCTCATGGGTTCGGCTCCTCCCGACCAGGGCAGCCTATCCCCCGGGCCGTGCGCATCCGGCTAAAGTGGCCGAAGATGAGTATCGTCGCCCTGCGCACCGAGCTGCCGATTCCGGCCGAACGCGCCGCGGCACTGGCGCGGAAGCCCGAATTGATGCAATTCGTTTTGGCCCCGTTGCTCACGATGCGCCCCTTGGCAGCCCCCGATCGCGTCGAGGTGGGCACCCGGGTGTCGACGCGGCTGTGGTGGTTCGGCGTGATCCCGTCCTGGAGGCATCACCTCGAGATCAAAGAACTCGAGGATCTGATGATCTACACCAACGAGCACGGCGGCCCGGTGCGGACCTGGAATCATCGCCTCACGTTCACGCCGCTCGACGAGCAGCGCTGCCGCTACACCGATGAGATCGAGACCGTCGACGGCGTCACCGGCTGGGGCACCCGGCTGTTCATCCGGCTGTTGTTCGCCCATCGGCACCGCCGCTGGCGCATGCTGGCGCCGCTGCTCGCTTAACCGGCTCGGGCCGGGCGAGGGCACGGAATCTTCGGTCGTCGAGTCCGCGCGCTAGGGTGCTTGGGTCGGGCGCAGCAAACACACCGACAGAACGGTTGAGTCAATTCATGACCGCAGCACAGGCATCGCCGATGGAAGCACGGGTCGGCCACTACTACCAGATGGACGGCACCTATCTGGTCGGCCGCGAGAAGGTCCGCGAGTACGCCCGCGCGGTGCAGGATTACCACCCCGCGCACTGGGACGTCGCCGCCGCCGCGGAAATGGGCTATCCGGACGTGGTGGCACCGCTGACTTTCACCTCGGCTCCGGGCATGCAGTGCAACCGCCGGATGTTCGAGTCGGTGGTCGTCGGTTACGACACCTACATGCAGACCGAAGAGGTCTTCGAGCAGCACCGGCCGATCGTCGCCGGGGACGAGCTGAAGATCGACGTCGAGCTGACGTCGGTACGCCGGATCGCCGGACGAGACCTGATCACCGTCACCAACACCTTCACCAACACCGCCGGCGAGCGGGTGCACACCCTGCACACCACCGTCGTCGGGGTGACCGCCGAGGACATCGACCCGGCCATCAAGACCGCCGTGCACAACGCGATGATGCACGACGTCAACATCCTCGGCGTCGGCGAATCCGAGGCCGGCTACGAAAAAACGGTGCGACCCGAAGGCGAGGTCCACATCGCCGACGGCGGCCTGACCCGCACCCCGGCCACACCGTCGTTCGACGAGCTGAAGGTCGGCGACCCGCTCCCGGTGCGCCACACCCGGCTCTCGCGGGGCGACCTGGTGAACTACGCCGGGGTGGCCGGTGACGCCAACCCGATCCACTGGGACGAGGAGATCGCCAAGCTGGCCGGGCTGCCCGATGTGATCGCCCACGGCATGCTCACCATGGGGTTGGGCGCCGGTTTCGCCTCCGCCTGGACCGGCGACCCCGGTGCGGTCACCCGCTACGCGGTACGGCTGTCCGCGCCCGCGGTCGTGTCGGCCAAGGAGGGCGCCGACATCGAGTTCAGCGGCAAGATCAAGTCGCTGGATCCCGAGACCCGCACCGGCGTCATCTTGGTCGGCGCGAAATCCGGTGACAAGAAGATCTTCGGCCTGGCGACATTGCACGTCCGGTTCCGCTAGTTGGGCGCAGTGACAGCCGGCCTCGCCGGCGACGACGATCGGTGGTGGCCGCGCCAGAACTGGTCGGCGATACCACGGGGTGGCCGCGGGCCGCGCAACTCGTGGTCGGGGTACGTGCGGATGTTGCGCTGGGCCGCGAGCCGGAGACGACCGTGACCGATCCGTTCGACAACTACACCGACCTCACCATCTGTGGCGGCCCGGTGCGGGTCTACCGCGCCGGCGATACCGGACCGCCCCTGCTGTTGCTGCACGGCGCGATGCTCGATACCGCGCAGGGGGTGTGGCGCCGAGTCGCCCCGGAGCTGGCAGCCGACTACCGCGTGCACCTGATCGATCTGCCCCGCCACGGGGCCAGCAGGCCGTGGCACGGGGTGCTCGACGACGCGTTCTTCCGCCGCTTCCTGCGCGAGTTGCTCGACGTGCTGGAGCTGCCGCAGGTGGCGCTGATCGGGTTGTCGCTGGGCGCCGGGATCGCCACCGGCTTCGCCCTTGAGCATCCCGAGCGCGTCAGCGCCCTGGTCGCGATCGGGCCCGGTGGACTCGACGCGAAGCGCCCGGCGCAGTTGCTGACCTGGTTGGTCATGCGCACACCGGGCCTGCTGCGCGCCGCCAGCTGGTATCTGGCCCGGTTTCCCGGCGCCATCCGCCGGTCCATGCTCGCCAACCTGGCTGCCGGAGAACGGACCCCGGATTTCGAGGAGATCATGGCCGCGGTGGTGGGCGAGGCCCGCGCCAAGCACCGGCACGGCGAGAAGGCCTTGGACGACTGGCAGATCGAAGCCTACGGCCCGCGCTCGATGCGACTGAACCTGCTGCCCGAGTTGCCGCGACTGTCGGTGCCGACCCTGTGGGTCCGCGGCGCCGACGATCCGCTGGTCGGCGCCGCCCAGCTGGCCGCGGCCCATGCCGCCGCACCGCAATCCCGGCTGGTCACCATCGCCGGCGCCGGGCACATCGTCACCTACGACCGGCCCGAGGAGTTCACTCGCCTGGTGCGGGAGTTCCTCGAATCCGTCCCATAACTCCGTCGACCAGCAGGGCGCGGCTCTCGGCACTGCCGTCGAGGCGGCGGTTGATACGTGTGACGATCTGCCAGGACGCTTCGGACCCCCGCCGGAGGTGGAAATAGTTGACGCCCCCGCGCGCCACCTGATAGCCGGTCTCGCGTTTGACCAGCAGCGTCGAGTCGCACACCGCCACCGCGTCATCGCCGTGCACGGTGACCACCGCCGGGCCCAGGAAATGCACGCAACCACCGTTGATCAGCTCCTGATGCCCCGACGAGCGCACCATCGCCGCAATATCGTTGCGGCCCTGCATCAGCCAGTTCTCGACGTCATAGACGCCGTCGTCACACCAGAGGGCGGCGGTGGCGTCGGCATCCCCGGCATCCACCAGCGGGCCGTAGGAGGCGATCAGGCGCTCGATGGCGCGTTCGTCTTCGATGCGTTGCAGCCGGCGTTCGAGGTCGGCGAGCCGTTGTTCGGTCACGAACCTTCCTCGGCCAGGTTCGTCAGCTGCGCGAGTGCTGCCAGCTGGTCGCAGAAATGCCCCACCGATTGCGCCGAGATCACACAGCTGACATCCGTCGCCCCCGCTTCGGCCAGCCGCTCGATCTGATCGGTGGCGTGTTGCGGGGCGCCGATCGGGTCCAGCGGCAGTGTCGCCAGCACGACGGCGAAGTCACCGGGAACAGCTATGGAGCCAAGCATTTTCGCGATCTCGTCCACCGTAAGGCCGAACGGCGTCCAGCCGTCACCCAGTTCGACCGCCCGTCGCAGCGAGCGCCTGGTTCGGCCGCCCACCCAGATCGGCACCCGCGGTTGCACCGCACACGGCTCCACGATCAGCGAGTCGTATCGGTAGTAGTCGCCGTGGTAGGCGGGACGGCTGGTCGACAACGACGCGCGCAGTGCCTTCATCGCGTCGTCGGCACGGGCGCCGCGCTCCTCCCAGGCGCAGCCGAGCAGGTCGAACTCCTCCCGCAGCGAACCGACGCCCACGCCGAGGGTGAGCCGGCCGCCGCTGATCCGATCCAGGGTGCCGTAGCGCTTGGCGATCTCTAGCGGGTGGTGGTATCCGAGCACCAGCACAGAGGTGACCAGCCTGATCCGTCGGGTGCGTGCGGCGAGAAACGATAAGGTGGCCAACGGGTCCCAGTACGTCGCGCCGCGCAACGCCGCCACTTCGACGGGCACCGCGACGTGTTCCGAGCAAGTGAGGTGGGAGTAGCCGAGTTCATCGGCGGCCGTGGCGATCTCGGCGATGTCGTCGATACCGCCGTCGGCTTCCCACTCGGAGGCGGTGCCGGGCACCTGGATGACCACCGGCGTGAACAGGCCGACGCGCATCAACGAGCCCGGCGAACGTCGTACCGCAATCGGTTCATGCACTTTCCTTGCGCTGCGTGGCCGAGGTAGCCTTGCGAGAAACTAAAGTGAATTTTAGTTATGGAGGCTGCTGTTGTCCAGCGGTGAGGCACCGGCCTGGGGCCCGCAGTACGGACCCTGGGCCGTGATCGCGGGCGGTTCCGAAGGTGTCGGGGCCGAGTTCGCGCTGTTGTTGGCCCGCGCGGGAATCGACCTGGTCCTGATCGCACGCAAACCGGAACCGCTGCACCACACCGCTGACCGCTGCCGCCAACTCGGCGTGGACGTCCGCGAACTGGCGCTGGATCTGTCGCAGGCCGACAGCATCGAGCAGATCCGCTCGGCCACGACGGGTCTCGAGGTCGGCCTGCTGATCTACAACGCCGGCGCCAACACCCACAGCGCGGAGTTCCTCGACGGCGATCTGGCGGCCTTCCAGCAGGTGATCGACCTGAATGTGACGACTCCGCTGGCACTGATCCATCACTTCGCCGGCCCGATGCGTGCTCGCCGTCGCGGCGGTGTGCTGCTGGTCGGCTCGCTCACCGGCTACCAGGGTTCGGCGCGGCACAGCGTGTACGGCGGCGTGAAGGCCTTCACCCGGATCTACGCCGAGGGCCTGTGGCTGGAGTTGCGCGAACACAACGTGCATGTGCTCGAACTGGTGCTCGGCGTCACCAGGACACCGGCCATGCAGCGGGTGGGGCTCAACTTCGACATCCCCGGGATGCCGGTCTCCGATCCGGCCGACGTCGCCCGCGAGGGACTGGCCCAGCTCCCCCACGGCCCGGTGCACGTCGTCTCGGCTCATGCCGGCAATCCCGCGCTGCGCGCCACGCCCGACCGGGCCGCAGCCATACTCGCGTCCCATCGGATGATGCAGAAGCTGCTCGGCGGCAGGCCCACCCCCGACTCCGATGCCCCGCCCACCGGTTGATCGCGAGCCGGCGGCTCCCAGAACGGCCGCCCAGCGACGGCGCTGCGAACGGATACTCGCCACCGCCGCCCGACTCGGCGCCCGCCACGGGCTGGAGGCGGTCCGGATGCAGGCTGTGGCGGATCAATCCGGCGTTTCGATCACCACCGTCTACCGCTACTACCCGACGAAGCATCACCTGTTCAGCGCGCTGCTGTTGCACTACACCCGATCCATCACGCCGCCGGAGCCGGTGACCGGCTGTCCAACAGCCGATGTCAGCGAACTCATGGCCGGTATCTGCCGGTCCATGCTCGCCCGACCCCGGTTGGCCCGCGCGATGATCACTTCGGTCAATGCCCGGCGAGCCGAGTCCAGAGCGGCCGGCGATTTCAATCTGCGCGAGATCATCCTGTCGGTCGCCGGGATCACCCGACCCGCACCGCAGGACGCCCAGCTTGCGCTGCTGGTCGAGCAGTGCGCCTATGGCGTCTTGTCGTGGGCGGTGATGGGTGAGACCACGCCGGCGCAAGCCGAAACCGACATGCGCCGCGCGTGCGAACTGCTGCTGGCACCCTGGCGCAAAACCTAGCTCCGCGTCACCGATGTATAGCAGGTTTTCATGCCGCGCACAGCTAGTTCTACGCTGATCCAACGGGGACACCTCCCCGACGCGAAAGGCCGGCTCCTGCGAACCAGACTGACACCCAACGTATTTCGAAACGCGCCCCACGGGGCCAACGTCGGTCGCGGGAAAGCGCCTTCTCTCTAACCCCGAAATACGTTGCTGGCCAGCGGGTTTCCATACCCAGATTGGTCCGGCACGGCAGCCACGCCACGCCGGTCGAGTTGACTCCGCGCACTGTTGCTGCCACCATGGCCGCGAACGCACCTCGCTAGGTGAGGCGTCTGTACGGATACAGGCCACTGACCTCCAACGTCGAGAGACGCCCAGGGTCAGGACAGCTCTTCCCGGCTTAAGGGTTGAGCCCAAGTGGCTTCCGGCTTCTGGCCGGATACGGCGTGCAGTGCCGAAACTCTGACGAGAGGGGTGCCGGCCGGCGGTGTTGTCGGCCCGGCTCTCCCTGATGTGCATGCTGCGCCGGCATCCCCGTGTGCCCTGGCCGTTAGGAGGTGAGAGCAAGATTGAGTCCGGACGATAGTCCTTATCCGAGTTCGACGACCACTTCGCTCGAACCCGTTCGCGGCGCCGCTTTCACTTTCTGACTCGGCCTGCGCCATACCGTATCCGCGCTCCCGTCTGCTGTCCCGAGCGCGGTTCCAGCGTGCGAATTTGCTGTCCCTGCAGTGTTATTCGCTATGCCCCAAGGAGTTTCGATGTCTTTTGTGTCTGCACTTCCCGAAGAGCTCACCGCGACAGCTGCTGATCTGAGCAGCATCGGCAATACGGTGGCTGCGCAGAACACGGCCGCCGCCGGGCCGACAACCGGGGTGGTTCCGGCGGCCGCCGACGAGGTCTCTGCACTGACCGCCGCCCAATTTGCCAGACATGCGCAGATGTACCAGGCGATCAGCAAGCGCGCCGCTGTGGTGCACGAGAGGTTCGTGATCATGCTGCAGCGCAGCGCGCAGTCCTACGCAGCGACCGACGCTGCCAACGCCATCTCGATCTAGCGAAAACGGTTTACTGATGATGGATTACGGAGCAATTCCCCCGGAAATCAATTCCGCACGCATGTACGCCGGCCCCGGTGTCGGTCCGATGCTGTCCGCCGCAGCGGCCTGGAACCTGTTGGCCGCAGAATTACGTTCTGCAGCGATATCTTTCGAATGGTCGGTAGCGAGCCTGGTCAGCCAAGGTTGGTGGGGCCCCTCGGCGTCGGCGATGACGGCGGCCGCCGAGCCCTACATCACCTGGATGAGCGTCACCGCCGAACAGGCAGAGCAGACCGCAGCGCAGGCCTACGCCGCCGCCGATGCCTACGCGTCGGCCTACGCGATGACGGTGCCACCGCCGGCGATCGCAGACAATCGAGTGATGTTGGCGGCATTGGTCAAGACCAACGCTCTGGGACTGAATACACCGGCGATCGCGGCGACCGAAGCCCGCTACGCTGCGATGTGGGCGCAGGACGCCGTGGCGATGTACAGCTACGCCGCCGCTGCCGCATCGGCCACCGAACTGGTTCCGTTCGCGGTAGCGCCGGAAACCACCAGTTCAGACGACGAGAGTAGTTCTGGCGCGCTCCCCTCCGACACCGGAAATGCGCACTCCCAGGTGCCCAACGCATTGCGGAGCATGGCGTCGCCGGCACAGGGCACGAGGCCGACGGACCCGGATTGGCATTGGACGAAGTTCTTCGACGGTCTGTTCGACGGGACCTGGGGCCACGACGACGGCTCGGGCCTGAATATCAATGCCCAGCTGTGGAATACGATCGCCGCGACCGGCATCTTCGATCCGGGCGGGAACCTCGAGGGCTTTGCGGGTCTGGCCACGCTCGGGTTTCTGGCCCGCGGCCTCGACGGCGGCACGGCCGCCCTTACTGGTGGCGGGCTCAGCTCCGCGCCAGCTATGACACTGGCGTCGGCCGAGACGGCCGGCCGTGCTGCCGGAGCTGCGGTCGGCGGCGCAGGCTCGCCGGTGTCGGCCGGAGTGGGCAGAGCGACCCTGGTCGGATCCTTGTCCGCACCACCGAACTGGGCAACGGCCGTCCCGGCAGCTGCGCCGAGCGCCGGTACAGCCAGCGGCTGGACGGTCGCCCCGGACAGCAGGTCGATGACCGCCATGCCACCTCCGATGCTCCCGAACGGTGGCGGACGGAGCGGCAGCTTCGGGCTCGGGACGCCGCGCTATGGCGTCAAGCTCACCGTGATGCCGCGTCCGGTGGTGGTCGGGTAGGTACATCGGCGCGGCGTGGGCAAGCCGAGGAACCGACAGCTACGGCCGGCGCGGCATCCCCAACGCGGTTCCGAGGATCCACGCGAACAAGAACGCCGGCATGGCGGTGATCGAGAGTCCTTCCAGCGACAGCGGTCCAGTGCCGACGATGAACGCCAGCAACAACAGCGGATGTACCGCGGCAGCGGCAACGGCGAGGTGGGCGGTGTATCGGGGCAGCACCCCGTGGACGTACACCGCGACCGCGAACGACGCCAGGGCCACCACGGTCGGCATACCGGACATGGCCAGCAGACCGAACGCCAGGTCGTAGAGCAGCGCGACTGCTTCGGGGCTGTGGAATCGGTACAGCAGGATGTCGAACGCGGTGAACCCGCTGAGCAGCAGCGTCACGCAGCCGATGAAGCCGGTGGCGAAGCACGGCGCAAGAACCGATCTCACCGGCAGCCGATCCCGCAGCAGTGTCCACACTGCCCCGCCGAACACCAGCCACAGCGTCACACCGACCGTGTTGAGCAGCATCGTCACGACCAGTCGATCGTGGTGCTGGGTCGCCCACCAGGCCACCTCGGTGGCCAGCGTCTGGGTGCCGGGGAACGACCAGATCGGATACACCGCGAGCGTCACAACCGGCAGCGCGAAGCCGAGCGTGCCGGACCATCGCGCCACCCGCGCCGCGTCCCACTCCATCAGCGCACCAGCTCCCACTGGCCAAAATCGGCTGCCAACACGTCATCCACGTCGACGTGGACGTCGTCGATCAGGAAACCCGGGTCGGTTGCGGTGACCATCTCCCGCTGGAAGAGCACGGCCGCCGGTTCGCGTTCGCCGCCCGACCACGCCCGGGTCTGCCAGGCCCACCGGTGGCCCGCACTGGTCGAGTGCCCGATGACGTCGTCGGCGATCGCCCAGGAACACTGCCGGGCACCGCCGTAGATCCCGGTGCGCGCTGCCCCCAGCACCGAGTTGATGCCGCGAAACCACTGGACCGCGAAGTTCTTCCAGGCCTTGGCGTCGATGTCCTCATCGACGCTGAAGAAGATCGGCGCGCTCGGCGGACCGCCGGCGGCGGTGTGCAGCCGCAGCGCCGTGCGGGCGTCCGCGGCTCCCCCGTCGTAGCCGCGGGTGAAATCCGACGGCGAATCCGGCCAGCCTGGTTTCCCGAACTGGTAGCAGCTGACGATCTGGAGGGCCGCCGCGCGGAGCCGGTCGGCGTAGTCACGGGTGACGGGCTTGAAATCGAAGGTGGCGCCGGGCCGCAGCTCCGAGACGTAGACCAGCGCCCCGGCGAAGCCGGCCGCCTTGATCCGCTCGGGCTCGACCAGCCGGTGGGCGAAATCGATGAGCTGCAGCCCCTCGGCCGCCGCCTTCGGCGCACCGGCTGTTGCCGCGAAGAAACCGGGGACCGCCAATGCCGGTGCCAGCAGCGCGCCGTACCGCAGGGCTTCGCGGCGGGAAACCGATCGCGTCACACCGGAAGGGTAGCCGCCGCCGGCGTCCGGCGCGCCATCAGCAGGCCCGTGCATCGCTAAACGTGCTTGATCACCGCTTCCCCGAACTGCGCTATCGCCTCGATCGCACGCCCCAGACTGTCGCCGGGAAGCGCGACCTGCACCCAGCTGACCCCGACGTCAGCGAGCCGGCCCAGACCGTCCAGGTAGGCGCCGGCGTCGAAGTCGTCGTAGCCGAGGCGGCCGCCGGCCAGGTTGGAGAAGCAGATGTCGATGGCCGACCAGTCCCGGCCCGCCTGGTCGCAGCGGCGCTTCAGGTCATCGACTCCCGCCGCAAGCATTTCGATGGAATCCATCGCGGCGGTGCGAGCCGTGCCGGCCAGACCGGGCGGCGCAGCGAACGGCGCCCACCCGTCACCCCGGGTGGCGACCCGCTGCCGCGCCTTGCCGGTGTTGCCGCCGATCCAGATCGGCGGATGCGGGCTGCTGACCGGGCGCGGATGCGCGGTGACTCCCCTGGCATTGAAGTGCCGGCCCTGAAACGACACGTCGTCCCCGGTCCAGATGGCCCGGATGACGTCGAGGCTCTCTTCGACCAATGCGGTGCGCTCATCGAAATCCACGCCCAACGCCGCGAACTCGCCTTTGAGGTAGCCCACGCCGACCGCCAGGGTGAACCTGCCGCCGGACAACAGATCCAGCGTCGCCCCGGACTTGGCCACCACGAACGGGTTCCGGTAGGGAAGCACAACGACGTTCGGGATGAATCGCAGCGTTCGGGTGTGCGCCGCCGCGAACCCCATCGCCACGAACGGGTCCAGGCTGTCGTGTCCGCCGGCGTCGAGCCAGCGCTGGGTCGGCGCGGGATGGTCAGTGAAGCCCATGGCGCCGAAACCGGCGGCTTCAGCGGCCTTCGCCACCGTGGTCACCCCGTGCGGGGAGACCAGTTCCGGGTCACACGGATGCGTGATGATCGGGTAGGTGAACGCGAACCGCATGCGGGTTCCTCTCATTCTGGTTTCGGCCGCGGCGGACCGAGTAGGTAGTCGCCGGTGTCCGGGTGGTGATACCAGCCGCCTGCCGCGTGCGTCCCACCGTCGACGTGCAGCGTCTGGCCGGTGACGTAGCTACTCAGATCGCCGGCCAGAAACACTGCGGCACCGGCCATCTCATCGACATGGCCGGGCCGTCCCATCGGGATCATGTAGCCGGCGTGCGCCAGCATCTCGGCCGAGCCGATGCGCTCGATGCCTTCGGTGAGGGTGAGATCCGGTGCCAGGCAGTTGACCCGGATGCCGTGCGGCGCGAGCTCCAGTGCCGCCGTCTTGGTGAAGTTGATGACACCCGCCTTCGCCGCTGCGTAGGCCGCGAAGCCGGGCGCAGCGCGGGCGCCCTCGATGCTGGCGATGTTGATGATGCTCCCGGCCGCCCCGTGCCGCACCAGTGCCTGGGCGACGCGCTGGGTGCACAGCAGCACATGGGTGAGGTTGGAACGGATCAGGGTGTCCCACCCCTTCGGGGCGGTGTCCAGCAACGGTGCCGAGAACGCCCCGCCGGCGTTGTTGACCAGCACTGTCGGTAGCCCCACCTCTGCCATGGTTCTGGCCAGCGCCGTATCGACCTGATCAGCGTCGCGGACATCGATCGCGCAGGAGAGACCCCCGACCGCGGCGGCCGTGCGTTCCGCGGTCTGCGGGTCTTTCTCCCAGATCACCACCCGGGCACCGAATTCCGCGAAGGTCTCCGCGATACCGCGGCCGATGCCGGCCCCGCCGCCGGTGACGACGGCTACTCGACCGTCGAGGGCCGACGCATCCTTCGGCAATGCCACGATCCACCTCCGGGTGGTGTCTCGACCAACCGGTCAGAGGCTGATGTAGACCGACTTGGTGTTGAAGTAGGCCTCCAGGCCCTTGCGGCCGCGCTCCCCGCCCCAGCCGGATTGCTTGTGCCCGCAGATCGGCATGGACGGGTCGGCAGCGAGCGCGCAGTTCACCCAGATCTGGCCGCCGCGAAGCTGGTTCGCGACCCGGTGAGCGCGGCTGAGGTTCCCGGTCCAGATGGCGCCGGCCAGCCCGTACTCGGTGTCGTTGGCGGCGGCGATCGCCTCATCCTCCTCGTCGAAGGGGATCACCGATCCGACCGGGCCGAAGATCTCCTCACGGATCAGCCGCATATCGGGGGTGGTGTTCGTGATGATCGTCGCCTCGTAGAAATAGCCGCGCCGATCCATAGGCTTGCCGCCGGTGACCACCTGCGCTCCGGCGGCCACCCCGTCGTTGACGATGCCTGCCACGCGTTGACGCTGCTTCTCACTGATCAGCGGGCCCAGCACCGAGTCGGGGTCGTCGCTGCCGCCCATCGGCAGCATCTGGGCGAAGTTGGCCAGGCCCTCGACGACTTGGTCGTAGATGCCGCGCTGGACGTAGATCCGCGAGGTGCAGGAACAGTTCTGGCCGGAGCCGGCCAGCAGGCCCATGCCGGCCATCATGATGGCCTTGTCGAGGTTGGCGTCGTCGAACATGATCAGCGGTGACTTGCCGCCTAGCTCAAGGGTGAGGCGCTTGAGGTTGCCGGCGGCGGCCTTGACGATCAGCCGGCCGACCTCGGTGGACCCGGTGAACGAGATCTTGTCGACTCCCGGGTGGGCGGTCAGGGCCGCACCGGTGGTCTCGCCGTAGCCGGTGACGACGTTCAGCACGCCGTCGGGAAGGCCGGCCTCGCGGAAGATCTCCTCGAGCTTCAGCGCGGTCAGCGGTGTCTCTTCGGCGGGTTTGAGCACGCAGCTGCAGCCCGCCGCCAATGCCGGGGCCACCTTGAGCATGGCGACGAAGAACGGCCCGTTCCACGGGATGATCAGGCCGACCACTCCGACCGGCTCCAGCTGGGTGAAGGTGTGGTACTCCTCGAAGTGGCCGAGTAGCCCGTCGGAGACCAGGTTGCTCGACTCGCCGTGAATCTTGCCGACCCATCCGGCGTAGTACGTCAGCATCTCCTGGGAGACCTTGATGATCTGGCTGGCGCCCATCGCGGTCATTCCGTTGTCGCGCGACTCGATCTCGGCGAGCTCGGCGGTGCGTTCCTTGATGATTTCGGCGGCGCGGAACATGATCTCGGCGCGGCGCGCGGCGGGCAGTTTGCGCCACACCCCTGATTCGAAGCTCTCCCGCGCCCGGGCCACCGCCGCGTCGACGGCCGCCTGGTCGGAGTCGGGGACTTCGGCGATCTGTTCCTCGGTCGAGGGGTTGTAGACCGGGATCATCCCACCCGTTTCGACGGCGGGGTCGGCTTCGATGGTGCTACTCACTGTTGTGATCCTTCCTTAAATCCCGGGGGCGCAGTCGGATTCGTTGTCGGCCGGATGAGAACTTCTTGGGCGGTGCTGGCCACGTGCCGCCCGGCCACGTCGACAATGGCTCCGTGCACGAGGGCGCGATGCCCGACGACGGCGATCGTCTGCTGGGTGTAGGAATGCCACTGGTCGAATTGCACCGGGCGATGCAGCCAGATGGTGTGGTCGAGGGTCAGTCCCCGGTGCGTGGCATAGCCGACACGCTGCGGGTGGGAGCGTAACGCCATGTCCACCAGCAGATAGTCGCTGGCGTAGGCCAGCAGCACGGCGTGCGCTTGTGGGCCGGCGTCGACCGGACGCGGCAAGCGCATCCAGTGAGTGCGCTGCCCGGGTGCCTGTGCGCCGCCGAGGAAGATGGGCGCTTCACCGATGCGCATCTCCAGCGGCGGCGGCCGGTCGATCCACGTCCTTCCCGGTCCGGCCAGTCCTGCCGGGGCGTGCTGTGCCCAGTGCTGCAGCAGCGGTAGGGATTCCGGGGCTGTGGCCGGGGCCGCTGCGGTGCCTACGTCGGTGCTCTCGGCGTTGGCGTCGAAGGACACCGTCGCTGTCACCAGCGCCTTGCCGTCTTGTTCAATGACGACGTGGCGCACCGACATCGAGCGCCCGTCGCGGGTGCGCTCGACGATGATGTCCAGGGGTGCGCCTGAGTCGCCGAGACGCAGGAACGACGCGTGGACCGAATGCGGGATGAGTTCGGCGGCGGTGGCGGCGGCCGCCGCCATCGCCTGGGCGACGAGTTGGCCGCCGAAGATCCGCCCGAAGCGGACGGCCTCGTTGCCGACCCGGAATCGGTCGGCGCCGACCGGCTGCGGCGTCAGCACCCCGTGCAGCTCATCGAGGGCGCCGAGGGTGCCCCGTTCCAGCGGGCTGTCCGACCCGCGAAGGGGACCGCTGAAGTCGGACTGGGCGGTGGCCTCAGGCGGCGACGACATGGGCCTCCTCGATGGACTGCCGACCCGGGAACCGGCGGCGTCACCTGATTTAAGTCAACCGCTTGACTTATGTCAAGGGCCGGTCGGCCCCGTTATCGGCACTGCCAACATTCACCGGCAAACGCGAGCGGTGCCGGCTGCCACCGCGACCGACGAAAGGGTCCCGGTGAACGAGAACTCAGCAGCCAATTACTGGGCGCGCACCCTAGCGTTCCTGATCAGAAGACACGTTCGCACGAGTGTTGCGGACACAAGCCCCCGGGTGAAAGGGAATGACGTGTTTGTCGGACTCGGCATCCTCCGGCCAGTCCGTCCCAGCGCAGCTTCCCGAAAGAGGTCTGGACTGCCGGCCACGCACAAGGGCTCGACAGGCGCCGTCCCGTGAGTCTGCTCGATCATGGGGGCCGGCGGGAGCGAATTGTCAATGCCGCACTGCGACAAGCTGTTAACGGCTACGAGTCAGTGCGGATCCGGGATGTGGCCGACGTTGCCGGGGTCCCCGCCAGCGCTGTCTACCATTACTTTCCATCAAAGGATGGGCTGCTGCTGGACTGCCTCCACAGCTGGCTGAGTGAATTCGCGGGTGAGCTAGGGGCCGACATCGTCGGGCCGGCCGAACCACACCAGCGACTCTTACACGTCATCGCATGTCTTACTGAACAGCTGTCGGTGACACCGAGACTCGCCGATACCGCGGCGCGCGCATATCTGCAAGCGACCGGATCCGCCGCCGTCAACGCTCAACTGGTGCGGAACAAACTGATAGACATCTTCGCCCATGCCATGGAGCCGGACCAACCGACTCGCGCCGACCATAACCAGCAGGTCGCCGCGCTGTTGGCGGATGTATGGATCGCGAATCTCCTCGCGCTCGCGCAAAACCGAGCAACACCGCGTGAACTGCGCCGGCGACTTGAACATGCTGTTACGGCAATCAGGAAAAACGCCGACCGCCAGAAGCAGAGGCCCAGCGTCGGCGAAACGCTATCCGCTCCGGACGCTTGACCTCCACCGCTGGATTCCTTCTGCCATTCGCCCCGGCCAGCGGCCGCATCCGCGGTTGCTAATCGGCACGCTCCCGTTGGATTTCCAGGGCGATGTCGATGAGCTGGTCTTCTTGGCCGCCGATGAGTTTGCGTTGGCCGGCGCGGTGGAGCAGTTCGTGGGCGGGCACGCCGTAGCGCTCCCCCTGACGCACCGCGTGCTTGAGGAAGCTGGAGTACACCCCGGAGTAGCCCATGATCAGCGCGTTGCGGTCCAGCACGCACTCGGCCGGCATCACCGGGCGTACCACGTCCTCGGCGGCATCAGCGATGTCGAAGAAGTCGATACCGGTCTTGATCCCGACCTTGTCGAACACCCCGATCAACGCCTCCACCGGCGCATTGCCCGCCCCGGCACCGAAGCGGCGCACCGAGCCGTCGATCTGCTTGGCCCCGGCACGCACCGCCTCCAAGGAGTTGGCCACCCCGAGCCCGAGATTCTCATGACCGTGGAAACCCACCTGAGCCCCATCTCCCTGGTCACCGAGCTCAGCGACCAGCGCCTGAACCCGGTCACGCACCCCTTCGAGCACCAGCGCACCGGCCGAATCCACCACGTACACGCATTGGCAGCCCGCATCGGCCATGATCCGGGCCTGGGCGGCCAGCTTCTCCGGGGACACGGTGTGGGCCATCATCAAAAACCCGACGGTCTCCAACCCGAGCTCACGGGCCAGCCCGAAGTGCTGGATGGACACGTCGGCCTCGGTGCAGTGCGTGGCGATCCGGCAGATCTGTCCGCCGTTGCCCTGCGCCTGTTTCATGTCGTCTTTGGTGGCCACCCCGGGCAGCATCAAAAACGCGATCCTGGCGTCTTTGGCGGTCTGCGCCGCGAGCTTGATGAGCTCCTGGTCGGGGGTCTTGGAGAACCCGTAGTTGAAGCTCGAGCCGCCCAGCCCGTCGCCGTGGGTCACCTCGATCACCGGCACCCCGGCGGCATCGATCGCGGCGACGATCGCGGCGACCTCCTCGCGCGTGAACTGGTGACGCTTGTGATGGCTACCGTCGCGCAGGCTGGTGTCGGTGATCCGCACATCGAAGATGTGATCGCTCATTTCGCTCCTCCAGCCTTGGCCGACGCCATCTCGCGGGCGATCTCCTCGCCGACCTTGGTGGCCGCCGCCGTCATGATGTCCAGGTTGCCCGCATACGGGGGCAGATAATCGCCGGCACCCTCCACCTCCACGAACGTGGTCACCACCGCACGCCCCCCGGAGTTCAGCGACGGCTCGTCGAACTGCGGCTCATTGAGCAGCCGATACCCCGGCACATAAGTCTGCACCTGGGCGACGACATCGGTGATCGACGCGGTGATCGCATCCCGGTCGGCGTCCTCGGGGATCTGGCAGAAAATGGTGTCGCGCATGATCATCGGCGGATCAGCCGGGTTCAAGATAATGATCGCCTTGCCCTTTTGCGCACCACCGATGGTCTCCACCCCGCGCGAGGTGGTCTTGGTGAACTCATCGATATTGGCCCGCGTCCCCGGCCCCGCCGAAACACTGGCCACACTGGCCACGATCTCGGCGTAGGGCACCACCCCGCCCTGCTCTTTGACCGCGCGGGTCACCGCGTACACGATCGGAATGGTGGCCTGCCCACCACAGGTGATCATGTTGACGTTGGGGGCATCGACGTGTTCGTGCAGGTTCGCCGGCGGAATCACCGCCGGCCCCACCGCCGCCGGAGTCAAATCGATCGCCCGGATCCCGGCCGCCTCGTACTTGGGCGCATACGCCTTGTGCACATAGGCGCTGGTCGCCTCGAACACGAAATCCGGCAACTCATCCTGAGCCAGCAACCAATCCGCGCCCTCGGCAGAGGTCTCCAAACCCAGCTTGCGAGCCCGCGCCAACCCCTCCGACTCCGGATCAATACCGATCATCCAGCGCGGCTCCAACCACTCCGAACGCAGCAGCTTGTACAGCAAATCCGTGCTGATATTGCCCGACCCCACAATCGCGACACTGGCCTTGGCAGCCACGTCAACCTCCTCTACTTAAATCGTTCGGACAGGGATCAACGGTCATCGAGCTCAGCGTTTGGACCGCCCATAACCGAGGAAGCGCACCAGGTAATGAGGCAGACTCCTGGCGGGCACGGCGACCGGCCAGGAATCGGTGCGGAAGTAGGCATCAGATCCTCCGTCGACGAAAACGACGCTGCCGCACATGAAGTCAGCGGCATCGGAGAGCATGAACAGCATCCAGTCGGCGAGCTGGCCGGCGTCGCCGTAGCCGCCTATCGGGACCGGGAACGCCTTGACCGCCTTGGCTTCTTTGGGATTGGCGAGCTGCTCGGCCAGCAGAGGGGTCATAATCGCTCCCGGGGCGAGCGCGTTCAACCGGATGCCCGCGCCGGCCCAGTCACCGGTGACGGCGTGGCGGCGGACCCAGCGCGATACCGCGATCTTCGATGCCGCGTAGACGATGGCGGCCGACTTCTTGCCGAAGACCCGGACCGCGCGCAGCGCCTTGTCCACGTCGCCGGCGAGCAGGGCGCGGGTCGCCCGGCGGGGCACCAGCGGAGTGGTGGTGGTGGAGTTGCTGGCGATCACGACCACCTTGGCGCGCTCGGCGCGAGCCAAGGCGGGTTGTAGGGACATCAGCAATTCGACCACGCCGAAATAGTTGACCTGTGCAATCAACCTTTGTCGTCCCTCGACGGGGCCCAGTCCCGCGGCGAGGACTGCCCCGTCCAGAACGCCACCGCAGGCAGCCAGCGCAGCTTCGGCGGCCGCCCGGCGTCCCACCGTTGTCGACAAGTCGGCCGATATCTCCGCGTCTTTGATGTCGATTCCGATAACGCTATGCCCTGCGGCACGGAGCTTTTCGGTGGCTTGCCGGCCCATGCCCGATGCGGATCCGGTTACGACATACGTTCCCACAACGCACCTTCCGTCACATCGATGGCCTTCGAAGAGATCGTCACCAGTCCAACCACGGGTTAATGGCGCGCAGCGGGGTATCGAGCACTATTTCGCCAAGGCCGGGCAGCGTTCGCGAGCCGCGGATTTCCGCGGTCCGGTCGCGCACCCGCGCCGTCGTGACCAGCGGGTCGTCATCGAGGTAGAGCAGTCGCATCCGCAGCGCGCCCGCGGTGTCGGATGCTTCTTGCGACCGCAAGCCCATGGCGTTGTCCTGATGGCGATCGAGCGTGAAGGTCCAGGCGCCCGCCACCCCGGGAAGCCGGAGCAATTCGGGAATCACAACCTGATCGTCTAGCCGGTACTGCTCGTGCGTATCGGTACCGAGCGGGTCGTGATAGCGGGTGAGTGTCAGGTGCAGGCCCTGGTTGGGTCGGTAGGGAATCGCTGCCGGCGACACCAGCGACGACGGGGCTGAGTATCCCTTGACCGGCCGGAAGAAGGCCAACAGCGTTCGGCGCACGCCCGGGATCATCGGTCCTCTGCCCCACTGGAAGGAATCGGCGCCGAGTTGCTCCCACTCCCGGACGGACCGTTCGACCGGTTCCCGAAACCAGTACATCGCTACGTAATCGACGCTCTCCTGCTCCGCGGTCGCCGTGGATATCTCTTTGCAGTCCGGGGGCCTTCGCCAGCGCTCTCCTGCGGCAACCCCCGGCAGCGCCAGGTTCTCCGGGCGATGATCCAGCTGGTGCCACTCGTTGTAGCGACGATGGTCATCGGGGCCCGCGTTATGCAGCGAGATGAACGAGAAGAACACCAAGGGACATTCGGCCATATTCACTACCTTTGTCGCTGAGTACTGCCGGCGTCCACAGGCAGGGTCACGGCCGTGACGTAGCGGGCCTCGTCGGAGGCCAGGAACAAGCACGCATTCGCCACATCCACCGGTTCCACCCACGGGACATCGATCATGTTCATCTTCATCGCCGACTCGGCGAACTCCTCGCGGGTCGGTGGCCGGTCGAGGTCGGGCCGGAACGCGCTGCGGACCGCGTCGTTCTGGATCAGCGGGGTGTCGACGTTCGTCGGGTGAACCGTGTTCACCCGAACCCGGTGCGACGCGAGTTCGTTGGCGAGGCTACGCATCAGACCCACCACCCCGTGTTTGGCCGCGGTGTAATGCGCCACTCCGACCAATCCCTGAAGCCCTGCTATCGAACTCACCAGGATCATCGCACCGCCTCCACGCGCGATGAGATGCGGTGCGGTGACCTGGCAGGTGTGGAACACCCCGGTTAGGTTAACGTCGAGCATGGTGCGCCAGGTCTCCTCTGGCAGCTCGGCAGCCAACCCGCGGGAAGTGATTCCCGCGGTGGCACAGACGATGTCGAGTCCGCCGTATTCGCGGATCCCGCTGTCGATGGCAGTCCGTAACAGCTCTCGTTCGCGCACATCGGCAACCGCGGTGATCATCCGCCCGCCAACGGCCCGTACCTGCGCCGCTGTCTCGGCGAGGTCGTCGTGCGTGGACGGCGGCACCACAACGGTATCGACCGGACCGCACAGGTCGATTCCGATGATCTCGGCCCCCTCTTGGGCAAAGCGAACCGCCTGCGCCCGCCCGATTCCACGGGCCGCGCCGGTGATCAGCGCGACCTTTCCAGCAAGCCGAGGAATCGTCATGTCTTCTGGGTCAAGCCGGCGTCGACGACGAGCTGGGCACCGGTGATGTAGCGAGCACTGTCGGAAGCCAGGAAGGCGACCGCTTCGGCGACATCACTCGGCTCCACCCACGGCACCGGCAGCAGGTTGCGCCCAGCAAGCACCTTGATCGCGTCGGCCTCGGTCGGATTGTCGATGTCGGGGCACAGTCTCCGGTAGGTGGCCTCGTTGCGGACCGTGGACGTCGCGACGGCACCGGGGTGCACCGTGTTCACCCGAATTCCGAGCGGGCCGAGTTCGTTGGCCAGGGTTCGGGCCAATCCCACCACCGCATGTTTGCTAGCGGTGTAGTGGGCGGTGTCGGCAGTGCCGCGAAGTCCGTTGGTGGAGCTGATGATCACGATCGCGCCGCCTGACCTCAAGTGCGGTACGGCCGCCTTGACGGTGTGCCAGACGCCGGTGACGTTGACGTCGAGCGCCGCTTGCCAGACTTCGCTGGTCAGCTCCCAGGCCGGGGCGCCGGGGGTGTGGATGCCGGCGTTGGCGACGACGACATCCAACCCGCCGAGTGCTGCGACCCCCGCGTCGATCACCTCGGTCACGGCATGAAGGTCCCGTACATCGGCGATGCCGGTGAAGCAGCGCCTGCCGTTGTCTGCGAGCGCGTCCGCCGTGCCCGCGAGGTCATCGACCGCGGCTGCCGAATCGACGGCGATGACGTCGGCGCCCGCGTCGGCGAGACGGAGGCAGTGCGCGCGGCCGGTCCCGCGGGCTGCACCGGTCACCACCGCGACTCTGCCGGCGAGGTTCGGCATCAGGACGCCAAGGACTTGCGCAGCTCGAATCCCTTGTATCCGGCGTTGGCCACCTCGGCGCAGATGTCGAGGTAGGTGGCGAATCCGCCGATGAACAGCATGAACACCCGCGGCTTTCCGGGGACGTTGGCGCCCATGTACCACGAGTTCGCCTTCGGGAAGAGCGTCGCGTCGGCACGCTGGTTGCATTCGGCGATCCAACTGTCAACGGCATCTGCAGTCGCCTCGATGGCCGCGTAGCCGTGCTGGTCCAGATAGGCGATGGCATCCGAAATCCAGTTGATGTGCGCCTCGGCGTGCAACACCATGTTGGCCAGCACCGCCGGTGCGCCCGGTCCTGACACCAGGAACAGGTTGGGGAAGCCGTCGACACCTAACCCGAGATAGGTGCGAGGGCCGTCGGCCCAGTCGTCGGCCAGCTTCTGCCCGTTGCGACCGACGATGTCGATCTTGGCCAGCGTGCCGGTCATGGCATCGAAACCGGTGGCCAAAACCAGGGCGTCGAGATCGTAGTGGGCCGCCGAGGTCTGGATGCCTGTCTTGTCGATCGACTCGATGGGCGTCTTGCGGACACTGACCAGTGTCACGGTGGGCCGGTTGAACGTCTGGAAATAGTTGGTGTCGGTGCAGATTCGCTTGGTGCCGATCGGGTGGTCGTCGGGGATCAACAGCTCGGCGAGCGTGGGGTCGTCGATCTCCGCACGGATCTTCTCTTCGTAGAACTTGCGGGCTTCCTCGTTGGCCTCGAGGCTGACCATCTGGTCGGCGAAGGTCTTGGAGAACAAGACTCCCCCCAGCTGCCAGCGTTCCTCGAACGCCGCGCGGCGTTCCTCGGGCGTGACCTCCATGGTCAGCTTTGGATGCGCCACATGCGGCGATCCCCCGCCACTGCGCCAGGACATTTGGCGCCGTTGGGCGTAATTGGCCTTGGCATACCTGATCTCTTCGGCGGTCAGCGGACGGTTGCCCGCCGGGACGCTGTAATTGGGGGTGCGCTGAAAGACGTAAAGATGAGCGGCCTGCTCGGCGATGATCGGAATCGACTGAACACCTGACGATCCGGTACCGATCACACCGACACGCTTGCCGGTGAAGTCCACCCCTTCGTGCGGCCAGTGAGCGGTGTGATAGGTCTCGCCCCCGAAGGTGTCCAGGCCCGGGATGTCGGGCGTCAACGGGGAGGACAGCGGTCCGGTAGCCATCACCACGAACCGCGCCGCAACCGACTCGCCGGTGTCGGTGGCTACGGTCCACCGCGCGGCGTCTTCGTCGAAGACGGCCGACACGACCCTGGTGTTGAACGTGATCCCCGGCCTTAAATTCAGCTTGTCGGTGACCCACTTGATGTATTCGAGGATCTCGCTTTGCGTGGCGTACTTCTCGGTCCAGGTCCACTCCTGCTGCAGCTCATCGGAGAACGAGTAGCAATAGTCCAGGCTCTCGACATCACATCGTGCACCGGGATACCGGTTGAAGTACCAGGTCCCCCCGACCTCCGGCGCCGCCTCGAAGACACGGACCGCCAGGCCCTGCCCTCGGAATTTATGCAAGGCGTACAGGCCACCGAATCCTGCGCCCACCACGACGACATCGACATGATTTTCGGTCGCGCTACTCACGACGGCTAGGTTAGGCCGCACGCATGCTGAGGCCGCTGGTCGTTTCCCGGTCAACGGGCATCCAGATTTTCTCCCGGCTACCGGTGAGGACCGCTGACCGAATCCACGGTCCTGCTCAAGATGTCACCCATGATCGACGCAGAATGCGGCAACCGATCCGAAGCCGCCCCCCGCACCGTGGTACTGACGATCACCGAGGTCATCGAGGAGAACCACGACACGAAGTCCCTTGTGTTTTCCGTCCCCGACGAACACCGGACGCGGTTCGGGTATCGCCCTGGCCAGTTCCTGACGCTGCGCATTCCCAGCGACGTGACCGGGTCGGTGGCGCGCTGCTACTCGCTGGCGAGCTCTCCCCACACCGACGACGCTCCCAAGGTCACGATCAAACGTACGACCGGCGGGTACGGTTCGAACTGGCTGTGCGACAACGCTTCCGCCGGAGACAAGATAGCGGTGTTGCCTCCGGCCGGCCTGTTCACGCCGCACGATCTGAACGCCGACTTTCTACTGTGGGCCGCGGGCAGCGGGGTCACACCGGTGATGTCGATCCTCAAATCGGTGCTCGCCGCGGGGAACGGCCGGGTGGTCCTGTGCTACGCCAACCGCGACGAACGTTCCGTCATCTTCGCCGCCGAGCTGCGCGAACTGGCGGCCCGTTACGCCGGGCGATTCACTGTTCTGCACTGGCTGGAGTCGATCCAGGGCCTACCGACGCGCGCTCAGCTGGCCGGGTTCGCCTCCATGTTCACCGGCTACCACTCGTTCATCTGCGGCCCGGGGGCGTTCATGGCAGTGGTCAGCGAAGCGCTCACCGAGGTCGGCGTTCCCCGGGAGAACATCCACCTGGAGGTCTTCGCGTCACTGACCGGCGATCCGTTCGCCGAGGTAGTCAGCCAAGACATCGACGACGGGGGCGAGGTCGCCGAGGCCCAGATCGTCCTCGACGGAGAGGTTCACCACCTGCGCTGGCCCAAAGGACGCAATCTGGTCGACGTCATGCTCGCCGCCGGACTCGACGTCCCCTTTTCCTGTCGGGAGGGCAACTGCGGATCCTGCGCCGCAACGATGGTCGACGGCGAAGTTGACCTGGGTAACGCCGCCATCCTCGAGGAGCAGGACATCGCCGAGGGGCTGTTCTTGGCGTGCCAAGCACACCCCCGGACTGACACGCTGAAGATCGAGTTCTGATCGAGGCTCGCGATCCCGCTCACCGGGATCGCGCGCGCATTTGACCGCTCCCCGCGGCCACCATCGTTGCCATGACTAAACGGGTGATCGACAGTCTCGCCGAGCTCTCCGAGCAGCTCCGCGATCAGGCCACGGAAGCCGAGAAGATCGGCAAGCTGACCGATGACACGGTCAAGACTATGAAGCAACTCGGCAACATCCGGCTCTTGCAGCCGAAACACTTTGGCGGACTCGAGGTTCACCCGCGTGAATTCGCTGAGACGGTGATGGCGACCGCCGCGCTGGATCCCTCGGCGGGCTGGATCAACGGCGTGGTCGGGGTCCACCCCTACCAGTTGGCCTACGCCGACCCCCGAGTAGGCGCCGAGATCTGGGCCGACGATGTCGACACCTGGGTAGCGTCGCCGTATGCGCCCCAGGGGGTCGCCACACCGGTCGACGGCGGCTACCTCTTCAACGGCCGTTGGCAGTTCAGCTCCGGCACCGATCACTGTGACTGGATCATCCTCGGCGCGATGATCGGCGACGGCGACGGCAAACCGCTGATGCCCCCGCAGATGCTGCACATGATCCTGCCCCGCAAGGACTACGAGATCGTCGAGGACTCCTGGGATGTGGTGGGCCTGCGCGGAACCGGGTCCAAGGACGTCATCGTTGCCGACGCGTTCGTGCCGGCCTACCGAACGATGGACGGAATGAAGGTCATGGACGGCACCGCGCAGCGCGAGGCCGGGATGACCGAGCCGCTCTATCTGATGCCCTGGTCGACAATGTTCCCGCTGGGCATCTCCGCCGCCACCATCGGTATTGCCGAAGGGGCACTCGCCGCCGCGCTCGATTACCAGCGCGAGCGCGTCAACTCCAGCGGCGTGGCGATCAAGGATGACCCGTACGTCATGTATGCGATCGGCGAGGCCGCCGCCGACATCAACGCCGCCCGCCAGGAGCTGCTCGTCAACGCCGACCGGATCTACGACATGGTCGCCGCCGGCAAAGAGGTCTCGTTCGAGGACCGGGCGGCCGGCCGGCGGACGCAGGTGCGTGCGGTGTGGCGCGCGGTCTCCGCCGTGGATGAGGTCTTCGCACGCTGCGGCGGCAACGCGGCCAGGATGGACAAGCCACTGCAACGCTATTGGCGCGATGTCCACGTCGGGCAGGCGCACGCCATCCACGTGCCTGGGACGGTGTATCACGCATCGGCGTTGAGTTCACTCGGTGTGGACCCGCAGGGTCCGCTGCGGGCGATGATCTAGCGAGGTTTGCTCCATGAGCCCGATCAAGAGCCTTGGATATGTGTCCGTGCAGACCAGTGACATCGATCGATGGCGGCACTTCGCGTTCGGGGTCCTGGGTTTCGCCCAGGGCAGTGGGCCCGATCCCGACTCGCTGTACCTGCGGATGGACGAACGTGCCGCACGTATCATCGTCACGCCGGGTGAGACCGACAAGATCGACACGGTCGGCTGGGAGGTGCGGGACCACGCCGGCCTCACCGAAGTCCGACGCTCCCTCGAAGCGGCCGGCATCATCTACCGGGAACTGTCGCTACTCGAAGCCGATGCTCGCCGCGTGGAAGAGGCCATCGCGTTCGATGACCCCGCCGGCACCCACCTCGAGGTGTTCCATGGCCCGGTGCTCGATCACAGTCCCGTAATCACCCCGTTCGGCGCGAGGTTCGTGACAGGCGACCAGGGCCTCGGCCACGTGGTGTTACCGGCGCTAGACGTCAACGTCCTATTCGAGTTCTACACCGAGACACTGGGGTTCAAGTCACGCGGCGCATTCCGGATTCCCGCTCCGGCCGAGTTCGGGCCGATACGCGTACGGTTCCTCGGCATCAACCAGCGACATCACAGCCTCGCGCTGTGCCCGGCAGCCACACTGCGCGACCCCGGGCTGATCCATCTCATGGTCGAGGTCGACACGCTCGACGCCGTCGGCCAGGCTCTCGACCGGGTCAACAAGGACGGCTTCCAGCTGTCGTCGACACTGGGCCGGCACACCAACGACAAGATGGTGTCCTTCTATGTTCGCGCCCCCGGCGACTGGGACGTCGAGTTCGGCACCCAGGGCATGCGGGTCGATGAAAGCCATTACACCGCTGAAGAGATCACCGCCGACAGCTATTGGGGCCACCAGTGGGTTGATGACCTGCCGGCGGCGATGCGGCCGTGACCGCTGACGTCTCCCCGGTTGCCGCAACAGATATCCGCGGCTGGGACCACGAGACCGATGTCGTCATCGCCGGGTTCGGGGTGGCCGGAGCCGCTGCCGCCGTAGAGGCCGCCCGCGCCGGCGCCGATGTCCTGGTGCTTGAGCGCACCGGCTCATGGGGCGGGGCAGCGGCGATGGCCGGCGGATTCATCTATCTCGGCGGCGGGACGCCGTTGCAGGCGGCGTGCGGCTTTGAGGATTCGGTCGAGAACATGGCGGCGTTTCTCAACGCTGCGATGGGACCGGGTGCAGACGAGAGCCGCATCGCCGACTACTGCGCGGGCAGCGTCGCTCACTTCGATTGGCTGGTCGGCTGCGGAGTCCCGTTCAAGGCCGAGTTCTTCGACGAGCCAGGCTGGGAGCCGCTGGGCGATCAAGGGTTGATGTACTCCGGCGGAGAGAATTCGCACCCCTTCAACACGATCGCCGCCCCGGCGCCGCGCGGGCACATCCCGCAGATGGCCGACAAGAAGCAGGGCGAGGCCAGTGCCGGCTACATGCTGATGAAGCCGCTCGTCGACACGGCCCTGGCCGCGGGCGCCCGGGCGCTCTACGACATTCGCGCGCAGCGACTCGTCGTCGAGTCCGACGGCCGGGTCGTCGGCGTCATCGCGCGCCAGTACGGCACCGAGATCGCACTTCGTGCTCGCCGCGGGGTGGTGCTGGCGACGGGAAGCTTCGCCTACAACGAGGCCATGGTGACGCAGTTCGCTCCCCGCATCGCGGGCCGGCCCGCGGCTTCGGTGGAGCAACACGATGGTCAGTCGATCCGGATGGCCCAGGCGCTCGGCGCCGACCTCGCCCACATGGATGCCACCGAGGTCGCGATCTTCATCGACCCGCAGCAACTCGTGCGCGGCATCATCGTCAACGGCCGGGGCCAGCGCTACGTGGCCGAGGACACCTATCCAGGCCGGATCGGCCAGCTGACGCTCTACCACCAGGACAACATCGCCTACCTAATCCTCGACGACGCCGCCCAGGAAGCAGCGATGGCCTCGGTTTCGCCGAAGCTCATGATGCGGCCACCCACCTGGGTGGCTGACACCGTTGCCGATCTGGAATCCGAGCTGGGCATGGCCCCCGGCGCGCTGCAGGCCACGGTCGCCGCCTACAACGAGGGGGCGGCCCGCGGGATCGATCCGTTACTGCACAAGAAGGCGCAGTGGCTCAAGCCCATCGGCTCGCCGATTGGGGCCATCGACCTTCGCGAATGCACCGGCGGGTTCACCCTTGGCGGTCTGGCCACCACGCTCGACGCCGAGGTGCTGCACGTGAGCGGCGCGCCGATCCCCGGGCTCTTCGCGGCGGGACGTTCGGCCGCCGGGCTCGCCGCGTGGGGCTATGCCAGCGGAATCTCGCTGGGCGACGGCAGCTTCTATGGCCGGCGGGCGGGACGCAGC
This sequence comes from Mycolicibacter senuensis, assembly GCF_003284925.1. Taxonomy (GTDB): domain Bacteria; phylum Actinomycetota; class Actinomycetes; order Mycobacteriales; family Mycobacteriaceae; genus Mycobacterium; species Mycobacterium algericum_A. The sequence continues at coordinate 44,966 of NZ_QMEX01000005.1, read as the reverse complement.
GCCGCACAAGCCTGATCAGGCGTGCATGCCGCGGCTGTGCCGCAATTCGAATCCGGCGATGGGTGTGACAGCAGGCACACACATGTGATAGACATATGCCCATTAGGCATATGTCTATTAATAATACGGAGGAGAACTCGATGGCCCCCGCCGCCACGTTGCCCGCAACCGCTCCCAAGAAGGCCGCAACCGAAACCCCCAGCGCCGTCATCGACCGGGTCTCCCTGGTGCTCGACGCGTTCGACGGGCCCGGGCGCCTGACATTGGCCCAGATCGTGCGACGGACCGGCCTGCCGCGTTCGTCTGCGCACCGGATGCTCGAGCGCCTTGTTCAGCTGCGCTGGCTACGCCGCAGTGGACGCGACTACGAGCTGGGGATGCGGCTGGTCGAACTCGGTTCGCTGGCCGTGCACCAGGATCGCTTGCACAAAGCGGCCATCCCCAAGCTGCACGAGCTGCACGCGGTGACCGGCCTGGTGGTCCACCTCGCCGTCCTGGACGGGCCCGATGTCGTGTACATGGAGAAGGTCGGTAACCGGATGGCGGCGGCGCTGCCCTCCCGGGTCGGCGGTCGCCAGTTGGCGCACTGTACGGCCTTGGGCAAGGCGATGTTGGCATTCGCCGACGGGGACGGGTTGGACGCGCTGGACGGCGATCTGCTCCCGCGACCGACCAAGTACTCGATCTCCACCCATGCTCAGCTGCGTAACGAACTGCTGAAAGTACGCTCTCGCGGCATTGCCTTCGACCGAGAGGAGTCGCTGCCCGGCTTCGGTTGCGTTGCCGCACCGATAGGCGAGCCGGGCGAAGCGGTCGCAGCGATTTCCGTCTGTGGTCCGATGAACCGGATGATGTTCGACCAACGTCTGGTCGCCCCGGTGCGGATCGCCGCGATGGGCATCTGGCGGGCCGTGGACTGCGGACCCATCCGCGTTGCGCCGACGCTGCAGCCGATGCGGCCGCTACGCGGAGGTCCGACCGCGCGCCCAGCGGTTCACAACGCGAGCCTGCAGCTCGCATGATTCTGGATCCGCAGATCGCGGCCATCATCGAGGTGCTGGACGCCGGATTCCCACCGGTCCACACCATGACGGGCGACGAAGCCCGGGCCGCCATCCGCGCCCGTTTCACACCCGCAGCGAACCCCGAACCCGTGGCCCAGGTGCACGACCGCACAATCGCCGGCCCCGATGGACCGGTGCAGGTCCGCATCTACCGTCCCCGCTCGGCCGATGAGACGCCGGTCCCCACCCTGGTCTACGCGCACGGCGGCGGCTGGGTGTTCTGTGATCTGGACAGTCACGACGGCCTGTGCCGCGATTTCGCGAATCGTCTTCCCGCCGTTGTCGTCTCAGTGCACTACCGGCGCGCGTCAGAGGAGGGGCGCTGGCCTGCTGCCGCGGAGGACACCTACGCTGTCACCAGCTGGGCGGCGGACCACATCGCCGAACTCGGAGGTGACCCGGACCTTCTGCTCGTCGGCGGCGACAGCGCCGGCGGTAACCTTGCCGCCGTCACTGCATTGATGGCGCGGGACCGGATGGGGCCGAGTTTGGCCGCGCAGCTGCTGTTGTATCCGGTTATCGCGGCCGACTTCGATACGCAGTCCTACCGCCAGTTCGGCCGTGGCTACTACAACCCGCTGCCGGCGCTGCGGTGGTATTGGGATCAGTACGTGCCCGAGGCTGCCGACCGCACCAACCCTTATGCGTCGCCCTTGCATGCCGCGGATCACTCCGGACTGCCACCGACGGTCGCGGTGATCGCCGGTCATGACCCGTTGCGCGATGAGGGGCTCGCCTACATCGAGGCGCTACGGAGTGCGGGTGTGCCCACGGTGCAGCGCTACTTTGAGGGTGCCGTCCACGGATTTATGACGATGCCCAGCCTCGACATCTGCGAGCGGGCACGTAAACAGGCGTGTGCGTACCTCACTGGTCTCGTGCCCCGGCCCGTCAAAAAGTGACCGTCTGCGCCGTCGAGGAAACGGGCGTGGCGGCTCCGTAACGCTGGTCGGGGTCGAGGACGCAGTGCGTTCGCGCGAAGACCGTGACCATGCACTTGTTGCAGTGGGTGCAGCGACTGCGCACCCCGGCGTCTTCGCTCATCCTGGCGACCAGATCCGGCTCGCGCAGCAGCGCCCGGCCCATGGCCATGAAGTCGAATCCTTCCCGCATACCGGTTTCCAGGTGCTGCCGGTTGGTGATACCGCCGAGCAGGATCAGCTTGGTGTTACGCATCACCGGAACAAACTGGCGCGCCGCCGAGAGCATGTAGAGGTCCTGGTACGGATAGGCACCCATCGCCCATTTCCCCATGATGCGGACCCCGGGGCGCATCGCCGGCGGCATCACCCGGGCGAACTCGCGTACCGGCACGTCACCCCGGAACAGGTACATGGGTTTGAAGACCGACGAGCCCTGGGTTAATTCGATGGCATCCAGGGTCGCGTCGGTGTCGAGCAGCTGGGCGGTACGCAGCGCCTCGTCGATCCAGATGCTGCCCGGCAGCCCGTCATCCATGTCGAGTTTCGCGATCACCGCGATCTGCCCTTGCACGACATCGCGGACTCGCTCTGCGATCTCCCGCACCAACCGCGATCGCCCGTCGATGTCTCCGCCGTACTCGTCCTTGCGACGGTTGATCAATGGGCTCAAGAAGGAGCTCGGCAAGTACAGATGCCCGAAGTGCAGCTCAACCGCATCGAATCCGGAGTCGACGGCCACCTGCGCCGCGGCCGCGAATTGATCTATGACGACCCGGATCTCATCACGGCGGATCTCACGGCAATACGCGAGCGAGGTGGGATTGACAAAGCGGCTCGGCGCGACCGCTGTCACGCCGGTCAGCTTCTTCTGCGCCACCACACCGGCGTGGCCGAGTTGCGCCGAAATGGCCGCACCCGCGCCGTGCACCGCGGCGGTCAGCTTCTGCAGTCCCGGCAGGGCCCGCGAATCCATGACGATCTGCCCGGGTGCGCTCGCGCCTTGTGGGGACACGCAGCAGTAAGCCACCGTGGTCATCCCGACGCCGCCCTCGGCGAACCGGAGGTGAAAGTCGATCAGGTCGTCTGTCACCAACCCGTCGGGTGAACGGCCCTCGGACGTCGCGGCCTTGATGACCCGGTTACGCAGTCGCACCGGACCCAGCTCGGCCGGAGCGAACGGATTCGGGTTGAGATCTGCCATGAGGCAACAGTCGCCCCCTGAAGATGTGTCCGTCAACGGTGGTCTCCCGATGTCCGGGACTGCAACCGCGCACGACACCGGCCGGACCTTAGCCTGGCCGGCATGGCCGAGGTGTTCGTCATCGACCGGGTACTGACCAAACCGGGCCAGGCCCGCCGATTCGTCGACCGCTATCTCACCGAATATGCGCCCGGCGCGACCGAGCGCGGCATGACGCTGCGCGACGTTCTGGTCAGTCCGCCGATCTGGTTTGTTGATCAGCCGAATACGGTCACGATCACCTGGTCGCTGCGCAGTCCGCTGGCCTGGTGGCAGATGACCTGGCGGGGTCGGGCGGATCCCACCTTGGGGCAATGGTGGTCGTCGATCGAGGAGTTGGTGGTGGAGCGGACCCGCTCGGTCGCAGCGGCCGCCGGCGATGTCGACGCACTGTGCGCTATGGAGGGGACCGATGTTTAACGTCACCCGGCTCCTGGATGTCGAGGCACAGGATCACGAGCGGGTGCTTGCGGCCGTGCGCGCGGCGGCAGCCGACAGTGCGGCTCTGCGCTGGACGGTCCAACCGACCGAACCCGGATCGCGTAACGGCGGGGACGTGCTGGTGCACCTGCGCTTCGCCGAAGAGGAACACTGGCGGATCGCCGAGCCACGATTCAGCCGAACACTGGCCGATCCGGCGATCACCCGGATCAACGGAGCGACCTACCAGGGAGACGCCACCTGCGGGGGCAGCCCGGGAACCGTGTATCGAACACTGCTGCTGCGGGTGCACCCCGACACGGGGCCGGACACCGCGGCACGTTTCGAAGCAGAGCTGAGGTCAATGGCGCGCTACGTCACCACGATTCGCGCATGGCAGCTCAGCCGGGTGCTCGAACCGGTGGGTGCCACGGCGTGGACGCACGTCTTCGAGCAGGAGTTCACCGACGTCGACGGACTGATGGGCCCGTACCTGATGCACCCGATCCACTTTGCGGTGGTGGATCGATGGTTCGATCCCGAGAGCACCGACGTGATCGTTCGTGACCGGATCTGCCACAGCTTCTGCACGTTGGAGCGCCCCGTCTTGCATCCGTCCCGCTGAAGAGCGCCCGGCCCGTCAGAGTCCGGCGGGCAGAATGTTCGGATTGGCGGCCTTCGGCGGCTGGAGGGGTGGAAGCGTGGCGGTGCCGTCGAGGCTGTGCACCGCCAGCTGCTGTGACCACGGGTAGTGCAGGCTGAAGGCCACCAGGCCGGTGCGCTCGGCGGCCGGAAGGTGACACATCGCCAGCACGGTCTCGGCGAGGTACTCCACCGGTTCGGTCGGAAACTCCTGGGGTATCAGGCTGTCCGCGCCGGGTGTGCGTACCGCGCTGGAGGGACCCACGACGTTCACGGCGATGTTGGAATCCAGCAGTTCAGCCGCGACTCCCAGGGTGAGTCGGTGCAGCGCCGCCTTCATCGATGCGTAGACCACGTCCCCGGATGACTTGTTGTACTCACGGTAGGGCCGTGCCGGTGCCAGCCCGGTGACCGATCCGATGTTCACGATCCATCCCGCGCCTTGTCGGCGCATGTGTGGAATCGCCTGCTGCATAAGCACAAAAGGTGTACGTACATAGTGTTCTACGGTGCGGTCGAAGGTTTCCATCGACATCTTCTCGACGATCGAGTAATCGGCATATCCGGCGTTGTTCACCAGGATGTCGAGCCGCCCGGTGCGCTCGACCACCTGGTCGACCAGCTCGGCCCGCTGCCCGGCATCTTCTAGATCGGCGACAATACCGAAGGCCGAACCGCCGGCGGCCTCGATCAAACCGATGGTCTCGGCGATGGTGCCGGGCAGCGCCGTCGTCCGCCCGGCGCGCACCGACGGCGACGGCCGGTGCGAACGCGCCGTGACGGCCACGGTCGCGCCCTCGGCAGCCAACCGCTGCGCAATCGCCCGGCCGATACCGCGGCTGCTGCCGGTCACCAATGCGGTTCTGCCGCTGAGTAATCCGCTCACCGGAGATTGAGATCCTCTTCGACCGGGGCCCGGTGACTGCGCCACACGTCGATCAGCCGAAACGGAAACGCGGTGACGATACGGCCGCCGGAGCGATAGTAGGTGTGTGCGGTGGGGGTGTGGCACCACACGGTTTGCTCCATCGCGTCGTCGATCTGGCGGACGTAACCTTCGAACGCCTCCGGCGTGACTTCGATGGTCGACGCATCGCGCAGCGCCATCAATTGCAGGCATTCCATCACGTAGTGCACCATCACCTCGACGCCGAAGTTGTGCCCGGCGCCATGGCCCGGGCTGTAGTTGGGCGCCGAGGAGATGAACAGGTTGGGGAATCCGGGCACCATGCCGCCCCGGTATGCGCTCGGGCTGTCCCCCCAGACCTCGCTGAGCTTGAGTCCGTCGCGGCCCCGGATATCCACGGTGGACAAGAAATCCAGGTAGTAACCGGTGGCGTAGACGATGACGTCCAGGTCGATCTGCCGACCGTCCTGCGTGACGATGCCATGCTCGTTGACCCGCGCGGGTTCGCTGGCTTCGACATCGACGTGGGGCTCGGTCAGCGCCGCGTAATAGCCGCCGGGGTCTCGGATGATCCGCTTGCCGTACGGCGCGAAGTCGGGGGTGACCTTCTTCGCCAGCTCAGAGTCCGCCCCGAACACCCGGTCGATGTAATCCAGGCACATCTGCAGCAGCACGTCGTTGGTCGGCGAGATCGACAGGTGCTCGGCAGCCCATTCCGGGTCTCGCACAATGACCGGATAGTTGTTGTCCGCGGTGCCCCAGAACGACTTGAGCCGGTTCCAATTGGCGTAGAACGGGATGTGGGTGTTGAGCCAGCGGCGGTGCTCGGGCACATCGTCGGTCAAACGTTTGCGCGGCGCCACCCAGTGCGGCTGGCGCTGGAACACCGTCAAATGCTCGACGTCGCCCACACACGCGTCCACGATCTGGACCGCGGTACAGCCGGCCCCGATGATCGCCACCTTCTTGCCGCGCAGGTCGAGGGCGCGATCCCACTCAGCGGAGTGGATGCTCACCCCGGCGAAGGTGTCCTGCCCGGGAAAGTCCGGCCTCCGGGGGCGATTGAGGTAGCCGGCAGCCGGGATGACGACGTTGGCGTAGCTGAGATCGCGGGTGCCGTTGGCGTCCACGGCGTGGATCTGCCACTGCAGGCGGTCTTCATCCCACCACAGGGCTTCGACCTCGGTGCAGAACCGGGTATGGTCGCGCAGATTGTTCTTGTCGGCCACCGACTCCAGATACTTCTGATATTCGGCGCCTTGCGGGTAATAACTCGACCAGTCGCCGTTGATATCGCGCGACAGCGAGTAATAGGCGGACGGGGTGTCGACACCGATGCCCGGATACACGGTGGTGTACCAGGTGCCACCCACCTCATCGTTGCGGTCGATGATCTCGTAGTCGATGCCGGCGGCGGAACATTCCAGCGCCGCTGCCATCCCGGCGATACCGGCGCCGATGATGACCACCTTGAACCCGCTCGGCAGGGAGGCGGTCCGCGGCAACACCGGCTGTGACGGCTGAAACCCGCCCTGCTCGAGCAGCAGGCCGATGTACTCTTCGGCCACCGGGGTGCCGAGCGCAAGCGGGGCGATGCGGGCGAACAGACCGGGATCGTCGACCGGCGGCGCTGCCTGTGGACGCGGTGCGCCGAGCGCGGCCGCCACCGCGTCCACCAGCCGTTCACGGGTTTCTGGATCGGTGAGGCCAACCTGCTCCGGCGGGTCGGGCTCGAAGAAGATCTTGTCCGCGAACCGATCGACGACGGCAGGGTCGCCGGTCAGCTGCGCCAGTACAGCGACCAGGACGCCGGCGTCGGCCTGACGCAGATTGGCCCGCAGCTCCTCGGGATCCAGGCCCGTGCGGTCGGCCGTCACCGGCACGTCGGTCGTCATCGAACCTCCTTGGTAGTGACGACAAGTATCCGATCGGCGGCGGCCAAGTGCCCGGCTCGTGTCTACTCAGCGGGACGCTGTTTGAGTGTGGATTGGCCGTTGGGCCTACAGTCCGGGGCATGAAGGAGCTGGATGCCGTGCTCGCAGCGGCCCGTAGCCACGCGCTCGGCGACATCCCGCGGCGCCCGGCCCGCAAGCACCCGGACAAGATCGCGCTCATCGACGGCGAGGTGTCGCTGACCTTCGCCGAGTTCGAGCAGCTTGTCGACCGCGCCGCAGCTGCGTTGCAGGACCGTGGATTCGGTCCCGGTGACCGTGTCGCGGTACTGGCGCGCAACTGCTGGCAGTACGCGGTTCTGGCCTTCGCCACCGCCCGGGCCGCGGTGGTGCTCGTTCCGATCAACTTCATGCTGACCGCCGAGGAGATCGCGTTCATCCTCGAGCACAGCGGGGTCAGCGGATTCATCGTCGAGGCCGATCTTGCTGCTACGGCCCAGACCGCGATGCAAGGCAGTCGGTCTGTGCGTACCACCGCGGCCTTGGTCCCCCCCGGCCAGACCCTGCCGTCGGGTTGGAGTGACTTCGCGCAGTGGCTGCAGACCACCTCAAAGGCTCCGCAGCCGTATGTCGCCGACGATCAACTGATCCGGCTGATGTACACCAGCGGGACCGAGTCGCGGCCGAAGGGCGCGATGCATTCCACCCGAAGCCTGATGGGCAACTACATCAGCTCGATCATCGCCGGGTCGATGGAGAGCACCGATATCGAGATCCACTCCTTGCCGCTCTATCACTGCGCGCAACTCGACAACTTCCTCATCACCGATATCTACCTCGGCGCCACCAGCATCATCCTCCCGCGTCCCGAACCCGAGGCTGTGCTGCGCGCCATTGAAAAGTACGGTGTCACGAGTTATTTCGCGCCGCCCACGGTGTGGATTTCGCTGCTGCGCTCACCGTTGTTCGACCAGGTGGATCTGTCCACACTGCGCAAGGGCTACTACGGCGCATCGGCCATGCCGGTTGAGATCCTGGCCGAAATCCGCGATCGGCTGCCCGGTCTGCGGTTGTGGAACTTCTACGGCCAGACCGAGATGGCGCCGCTCGCCTCGGCCCTCGGACCGGACGAACAGGACGCTCACCCCGGTGCGGCGGGACGGCCGGTGATCAACGTGGAGACCGTGATTCTCGACGAGGACGACACCCCGGTCGGCGCCGGCGTGGTGGGTGAGATCGCCCACCGCAGCCCACATCTGATGCTCGGGTACCTCGACGATGAGGCCAAGACGGCGGAAGCCTTCCGGGGCGGCTGGTTTCATTCCGGCGATCTGGGCTACTACGACACCCACGGCCTGCTGCACGTGGTGGATCGCAAAAAGGACATGATCAAAACCGGCGGCGAGAACGTCGCCAGCCGCGAGGTCGAAGAAGTGCTCTACCGGCACGCCGGCATCGAGGAAGCCGCGGTGTTCGGCCTGCCCCACCCGGTATGGGTGGAGGCAGTCGGTGCCGCAGTGGTGGTCCGCGACGGCATAGAGATCACCGAAGGTGATGTCCTCACCCACTGCCGGGCGCATCTGGCCGGGTTCAAGACACCCAAACGGGTGTTCTTCGTCGAGTCGTTGCCCAAGAATCCGAGCGGCAAACTGCTCAAACGCGAGTTGCGGGACCGGTTCAGCCTCGAGCAGCAAGCGGTGACGTAGCAGGTTGACCGCTGGGCGGGAACGCCGCAGCCACCCGGCTCGGTGGCCGAATACGGTGCCGCGAGGACGTCGCTGCGCGCCCCACAAGTCCCGCCGTCGGACGTACCGGCGACAACCGCGCCGCATCGAATCCGGTTTTGACCGAGAGGAATCCGATTGTGAGTACTCGACCGCGCCATGGCCGTATCGCCCGTTTCGACGAGCCGGGCAGGCCGTTCCAGATCGATACCGTCCCGGTCCCGGAGGTCGGCTCAGGCGAGATCCTGATCCGGGTGACGCGCGCCAACATCTGTGGTTCAGATGTGCACGCCTGGCACGGAACGTTCGCCACCCGTGGCCTCGGCGGGCAGCTCCCCACCGTGCTGGGCCACGAGATGGTGGGCTCGGTCGCAGAGCTCGGCGCCGGCGTAGCCGCCGACGCCAACGGCAAACCGCTGGCCGTGGGTTCTCGGGTGGTGTTCCCCTACTTCTTCTGCTGCCATACCTGCCGCAACTGCCTGGCCGGACGCCGCAACGCCTGCCTCAACCTGAAGATGGCGATGCTCGGCCGTGCCGATGAGCCGCCGTACTTTGTCGGCGGCTACGGCGACTACTTCCTCCTACCGGCTGGTGCGGTCGTCTACACCGTGCCGGACTCGGTGCCGGACGAGATCGCCGCCGGAGCTAATTGCGCTCTGTCGCAGGTGATGTACGGCCTCGAGCGGGTCGACCAGCAACTCGGCGAATACGTCGTGGTCCAGGGCGCGGGCGCTCTCGGCCTGTACGCCGTCGCGGTGGCCAAGGCGCGCGGTGCTGCCAGAGTCATCGCCATCGACGGAATCCCGGAACGTCTCAAGTTGGCCGAAGCGTTCGGCGCCGACGCCGTCATCGACATCACCGAGGCCGCCACGGACAAGGAACGGGCCAAGATCGTCCGAACGCTCACCGACGGCCAAGGCGCCGATGTGGTGGTCGAGGTGGTCGGCCATCCTTCCGCAATCGATGAGGGGCTCAAGCTGCTCGGTCAGTTCGGCCGCTACGTGGAGATCGGGAATATCAACATCGGCAAGACCTTCGAGTTCGACCCGTCGCGGTTCGTGTTCGGTAACAAGACCATGATCGGCGTCTCGCTCTACGATCCGGCCGTCCTGTCCCGGGCCCTGGACTTCCTGGCGGACTACCAGCACAAGCTGCCCTTCGAGCTGCTCACGGCCGCCTGCTACCCACTCGATGACATCAACGAGGCCTTTGCGGCCGCGGACGGCAAACGTGACGTCCGGGCCAGCATCGTGCCGTGAATCCTCTCGACCGGAAGGCGACCATGAGCAACCACGACTACGCCCGCAGCCAGCTGTTCATCGACGGCCGGTGGGTCGAGCCCGCCGGAACCGCCACCATCGAGGTGATCGATCCCGCGACGGAGCAGGTGTGCGGTTCGGTGCCCAGCGGTACCGAAGCCGATGTCGATGCCGCCGTCGCCGCGGCACGCCACGCGTTCGACCCGTTGATCACCGTCGACGAACGCCGCGCACGGCTGGACGCGGTGATCACCGCGATGGAGAAACGGTTGCCGGACATCGCCGAGACCATCACCCAAGAGATGGGCGCTCCGATCCGCATCGCGCAAAGCGTGCAGACCCAGGTCCCTCTTGCCGTCGCACATGGGTTCGCCGATGCCCTCGCCACGTTCGAGTTCGAGGAGCGGATCGGCAATTCGCTGGTGCTGCGTGAACCGTACGGCGTGGTCGCCGCCATCACGCCGTGGAATTACCCGCTGTACCAGGTTGTCGCCAAAGTCCTGCCGGCCATCGCGGCCGGGTGCACCGTCGTGCTCAAACCCAGCAACGACGCACCGCTGTCGGTGTTCGAATTCGTCGATGCCCTCGAGTCCGCCGGACTGCCGCCCGGTGTGGTGAACCTGGTGTCCGGGCCCGGCCGGGTGATCGGTGAGCGCATGGCCGCGCATCCCGATGTCGACTTCGTGTCTTTCACCGGCTCCACCGGTGTCGGCAGCCGCGTCGGCGAACTGGCCGGGCAGTCCGTCAAGAAGGTCGCCCTCGAGCTTGGCGGCAAGTCGGCCAACGTCATTCTCGACGGCGCGGACCTGGCCACCGCGATCAAAGTCGGGGTCGGAAACGCCTTCCTCAACGGCGGTCAGACGTGCATGGCCTGGACGCGGATGCTGGTGCCGCTGTCCCGCTACAGCGAGGCACTGGATCTGGTGCAGGCGGCGGTGGCCAGGTATTCGGTGGGCGACCCGTGGGATCCGGAGACCCGCATCGGCCCGTCGGCCTCCCAAGCGCAGTACCAGAGTGTGCTCGGGTTCATCGAGCGGGCGCCGCACCAGGGGGCCAGGCTGGTGGCCGGTGGCGGGCAGCAGCTCCGCGATGTGGGCTACTACATCGCCCCTACGGTGTTCGCCGATGTCGACCCGGCTTCCGAGCTGGGCCAGGAGGAGGTGTTCGGGCCGGTGCTGGCCGTGATCCCGTTCCGGGACACCGACGAGGCGCTGGCCATCGCCAACGGCACGCCGTACGGCCTGTCCGGTGCGGTGTGGGCCGGCGACGACGACACCGCGATCGCCTTCGCCCGCCAGGTGCAGACCGGCCAGCTCGACATCAACGGCGGCAAGTACAACCCCGCGGCACCGTTCGGCGGCTACAAGAAATCCGGTATCGGGCGCGAACTGGGACGGTTCGGGTTCGAGGAGTATCTGCAGATCAAGTCGCTCCAACTACGGTAGGACCGGTATCAGGCACGCCTGATGCACCGACCGTTCACCCGACGAGAATTCGAGGTTTTTCAGTCATGACCACGTCAGCCGGGTCTCTGGTCATCACGACAGAGGACGCCGTCGCGGTGTGGACCATTGATCGGCCCCACATCGGCAACGCCATCTCCGACAAGGAGTTCGTCACCGCCTTCGAGACCGCCGTCGACGCCGCGAATCGCGACGCATCGGTGCGGGCGGTGATCTTGACCGGTGCAGGCAAGATCTTCTCCGCCGGCGGCAACGTCAAAGAGATGGCCGACCGGGAGGGAATGTTCGGCCTCGACCCGCTCGACCAGCGCTATGCCTACGTCGACGGAATCCAGCGTCTACCCCGTGCCCTGGCCCGACTCGAGGTTCCGGTCATCGCCGCGGTCAACGGCGCGGCGATCGGCGCCGGTTGCGACCTGGCCGCCATGTGCGACATCCGGATCGCCTCCGAACGGGCTTCGTTCGCCGAGAGTTTCGTGCAGATCGGCCTGGTTCCCGGCGACGGCGGCACCTGGTTTCTGCAGCGGGCCGTCGGCTACGAACGGGCCGCCGAGATGACACTAACCGGCGACCGTATCGACGCCGCGACCGCCCTGGCGTGGGGACTGGTCAGCCGCGTCGTGCCGCACGACGAACTCCTCAGCGCGGCCAAGGATCTCGCCGACCGGATCGCCAAGAACCCGTCGCATGCACTGCGGATGGCCAAGCGCCTGCTGCAGGAGTCGCGAACCGGCCCGCTGGAGTCGACGCTGGCGATGGCGGCCGCCATGCAGCCGCTGGCCCACCGCGACGCCGAGCATGAGCGTCGCATCGCCCAATGGCGGAGCTCCTGATGGCGCTTCCCCGCTTGGTTCCCGCGGCCACCGCGGAGTCGGAAGGTGCCGCGAAACTGCGCACCGAGGTCCGCGGCTTCCTCGCCGAGCAACTCACCACCGGTGGTTTCACCCCGTCGGTGGACGCGTGGTTGTGCGGTTGGGACGAGGCCTTCACCGCAGCGCTGGCCGCCCGCGGTTGGCTGGGCATGACGGTGCCGAAGGAATATGGCGGCCAGGGCCGTTCGTTCATCGACCGGTTCGTGGTGACCGAGGAGTTGCTGGCCGCCGGGGCCCCGGTGGCAGCGCACTGGATCGCCGACCGGCAGATCGTTCCGTCGCTGCTCAAGTACGGCACCGAGTCGCAGAAGCGGGAATTCCTGCCGAAGATCGCGGCCGGTGAGTGCTTCTTCGGTATCGGCATGAGCGAACCGGACTCCGGTTCGGATCTGGCCAGCGTTCGCACCCGCGCGGTGCAGGCCGAGGGCGGCTGGCGGCTCACCGGCACCAAGGTCTGGACGTCGGGGGCACACCGCGCCCATGCGTTCATCGTCCTGGCCCGGACCGCGCCGGTGGACCCGGCCCATCGGCACAGCGGGCTGAGCCAGTTCATCGTGCGCCTCGACGGTCCCGGTGTCGAGGTGCGGCCCATCGTCTCGATGGGCGGCAGCCACCATTTCAACGAAGTCATTCTCGATGACGCGTTCGTTCCCGACGCCATGGTGTTCGGCAGGATCGGTGAGGGCTGGCGCCAAGTCACCTCGGAACTGAGCTTTGAGCGGAGCGGCCCCGAGCGACTGCTGTCCACCTTCCCGCTTCTGGCCGCCTCGGCGGAGGCCATGGCCGGTCAGCAGATCCCCCATGACACCCACTTGGGTCGCTTGGTGGCCAGGATCGCGGGGCTGCATCAAATGTCGACCGCCGTGGCGGGCGCGCTGGAACGCCGCCAGCCCGCCGACGTCGCGGCAGCCGTGGTCAAGGTGCTCGGCACCAGCACGGAGGGCGATGTCGCCGACTTCGCCGATCTGCACACCGGCGACGGCTCGCCGATCGAATCGTCCTACCGGGCGCTGATCGCGGCCGCGGTGGACCAACGGCCCGGCTTCACGCTACGCGGCGGAACCAATGAGGTGCTTCGGGGCGTGATCGCGCGGGGATTGGGGATGCGATGACCACCTCGGAACGCAACACCAACGCTGTCGACCGGGGCCTGGCCGACATGATGAACGCGGTGTTCGCCGACTACCGGGAGACGCACCCGCCGACCGGGCCGGTCGGCCGCGACACCGAATTGTGGTCCAGGCTGGACCAACTGGGTTTGGTGCGATTGTCCGGCTCCGCTCAGGCCGGGGGCAGCGGTGCGGGCTGGTATGAGGCTGCCGAACTGATGTCGGCCGCGGTCCGGCACGGCGTCCGGGCCCCGCTGGCCGAGCACGACGTCCTGGCCTGTTGGCTCCTCGAGGCGGTCGGGGCGCCGATCGACGCGGCTGCACGTACCGTCTGCACGCTCGATGCGTCCGGCACCGCCACCGCGGTGCCCTGGGCCTCGACCGCCGAGAAGGTTGTGGTGATCTGGCGGCACAATGACATTCACCTGGTGGCCGACGCCGACAGCGCCGATCTGCGAATCACATCGGGCAGCAACCTGATCGGCGAACCGCGCGACACCGTTTCCGCTGAGGTCGCGGCGCTCGCCGGGGTCGCGGTGGCCGAGGAGCTTCTGACGAAACTTCGGCTCCGGTCCGCCTTGGTGCGCTCGATACAGGTGTGTGCCGCCTTGGACAAGATCCTCGAGCTCTGCGTCGAGCACACCGGCGCCCGCACCCAGTTCGGTCGCCCGCTGTCGAAGTTTCAGGCGATCCAGCATCTGGTCGCCGACATCGCCGCCGAAGCCGCATTGGCCCGGGCGGCAACCGAAGCCGCCCTCACCGCAGCCGTCGGCACCGACTGGTCGGCACCCAACCTGGGGTTCCTCGTCGCGGTGGCGCGGTCCTGCGCCGGCCACGCGACCTCGGTGGCGGTCCGAAACGGCCACCAGGCGCTCGGGGCCATCGGCACCACGGTCGAACACCGGCTGCACGAGTACAGCCGTGCCGCACTGGCGTGGCGCAGCGAGTACGGTTCGGTCCAGCACTGGGACGAGGAGGTCACCCGGGCGGCGCTGGCCGCCGGGGCCGCCGGGCTGTGGAGCCTGCTCACCGACTGAGCACAGCGCTGCTTCGGTGTTCCACTGACCGGTTACCGACGTGCCGCCGTGGGCCGATCGGCGGTTGACTCCAAGGAGCAGTTGGTTTCCGCACTGATACTTGGGAGACATGTTCCGTGAGCACTGACAACACCATCTCGCTGACCGAGCTGCACAACTTCATCGGCGGATTCTGGTACCACTACGATCAGGCCGACTACCCGAACATGGCCGCCGCTTTCGCCGCGGACGCTACCTATCTCAGTCGGAGCGACTCCGGCGCATGCCCCTTCGAAGAATCCCTCGCCGCTGACCTGACCAGTGCGGCGGAGATCGTGCCGTGGCTTATCGAACATCGCGACGCAAGTCCATACCCCTTGCGCCACCACACCACCAACCTGCACATCACCGGCCACGAGGGTGACGTCACCTACGCGCGCTTCTACATCTTCGTCAACCAAATCACTAACTTCGTTCCGTTCGCGGTGTCCAGCGGAGTCACCGAGGTCGGTGTGCGTCGCGGAGGCAGCAGCCCCAGCGGGCTCGAGTTCACCATGATGTCGGTCATTCTCGATGTCACGAACTCCGAACCGTTGGTCGGCAGCGGGCTTCCCGGCGCTGAGAACACCGCAGCGAACACCTGACCGGTGGGCACCGGTTCCTTGAACGCACGCGACGTCTTCGGCGGCGGTGTCGCCGTCATCACCGGAGCCGGCGCCGGAATCGGCGCCGGGCTCGCCCGGCAGGCGCACCGGCTGGGCATGTCGCTGGTCTTGGCCGACGTCGACGGCGCCGCCGTCGCGGCACTGCGGGACGAGATCACCGCCGATGGCGGAACAGCCGTCGACGTGGTGTGCGACGTCCGGGACCCGGCTGCGGTGGACGCGCTCGCCGAACGGGCCTACCGCGACGTCGGCCCGGTTCGGCTACTGGTCAACAATGCGGGAGTCGAGCAGTTCGGCTACCTGTGGGACACCCCGGTGGCCAACTGGAACAGGGTGTTGGACATCAATGTCAGTGGGGTTTTCCACGGCGTCCGTTCCTTCCTGCCTAAGATGATCGCCGCCGGCACCCCGGCTTGGGTGTGGAACCTGTCGTCGATCGGGGGGGTTGCGGCCGTCCCCCTGCAAACCCCCTACATCGTCAGCAAGCACGCGGTGCTGGCGCTGACCGAATGCCTGCGGCTGGAGGTCGCACTGGCCGGGCACGGTGATCGCATCCATGTTCAGGTGGTCCTGCCCGGCGCGGTCAAATCCAACATCTTCGAGGCCGCCGGCGGTGTCGACACCGACGGCGCCGCCGACGTGGCCGTGGCAGAGTCCCAGCGCGAAGCCATGCTCGACATCAAAGCCGGCGCACTAGATCCCCTCGAGGCGGCCGAGGCGGTGTTCGAGCAGTCTGCGCTGGGCGGGTTCTACCTGCTGACCCAGCCCGAACAGGTCCGCGCGGCGATGGCCGAGCGGGCGCAGGGGCTGACCACTCTGGTGCCGCCGCAGCCGCGCAGTCGGTCCCGCTTCGATCCCGCCAAACCCTAGGGAGTCCCCCGTGATTGCGTCGCGTCGCCCTGTGTTGGATCCCGATGCCGCTGCCCGGGTGGCAGCGTTCGGCCCAGCCATGCCGCTACGGGAGCGGGGACTGGCAGCGGTGCGTGCTTCGCTGGAATCCGCGCCCCTGCCGGCCGACATGCCGGAGATGGCCGACATCACCGACACCGCAGTGCCCGGTCCCGCCGGGGACATCCCGGTGCGGATCTACCGCCCGGAGTCCAGCGACGGGCCCGCGCCGGTGGTCGTCCACCTTCATGGCGGTGGCCTGGTGATGGGTTCGAATCACTCGTTCGAACCGATGGCACGGGCGATGGCCGCAGCAAGCGGCGCGGTGGTGATCGCGGTCGACTATCGGCTGGCACCGGAGAATCCGCCGCCGGCGCAGTTCGAGGACGCCTGGGCCGCCACCGAATGGGCTGCGGGCAATGCCGAGGCACTCGGGTTGGATCCGCACAAGCTGGTCATTGCCGGTGACAGTGCCGGCGGCGGTGTGGCAGCAGCGGTCGCTTTGTCGGCGCGGGACCGTGGTGGACCGGAGATCTTCGCGCAGGTGTTGATGTATCCGGGCCTGGACCGGGACATGGGGGCGGCGTCCGTGGTGAGCCGACCGGATGCCCCGATGCTCAGCCGTGATGACATCGACTATCTGCATGAGCTCGCCGACGTCGGCGCCGACGCACCGCATGATGTCCGTCGCGTCCCCGCATACGCTTCCGACGTGAGCGGCCTGCCGCAGGCCATCGTGATCACTGCTGAGCTGGACCCGATCTCGGACTGGGGTGAGCGCTATGCCCGGCGGTTACGCGACGCCGGGGTGCAGACCACCGTCACCCGGTATCCCGGTATCTACCACGGTTTTTTGATGCGCTCGGAAGCGACCGCGCGGGGGCGTCTGGCGATGGCCGAGATCGGCGCGTTGCTGCGCGCCAAATTCGCTCATCCACTCCCCTTCTAAAAGATTCACTCGCCGCGGTCACGTCCCGGTGGCCGGACACCATGGGTACGCGAGGCCGGTGACACCGCAGACAATCGAGAAACAGCAATGGCGCTCAACGACGCCGCCAGTTCACCAGAAGGAGTCCTCGTGATGCTCACCGACGAGCGGCGAACGGAGCTTTCCGACATCCTCCGCCCCGCTTCGCCGCCCCGCGAGATCGACAACGTCTACACCGACGATCAGCGGGAACGTCTCCTCGACGTAGTCCGCACGGATGGCCCGTGGAAGCTGATCCTGGCTCAGCACTTCGCGTCGCCGGAAGAGCTGATCGCGACCATGAGCGGCCGGTTCCCCGAGGGCTACACGCCCACTTTGGACCTCTTCTTGACTCCGACCTTTCGCGGCTTCCTGGCCAATCACGGCACTGTGCTTTATCCGGAATTGCACGACTGCTTCTACAACGCCGAATTTCTCGACATGGCGAAGTCGTATTGGCATGCCCAGTACGCCAAGCCGCAGATGATGCTGTTCAACATCAACGGCCCGTGCGCCAATCGCGATCCCGGGCACCTTGATTCGCCAAGCTTCCGTGGTGTCCGCTACGAGAACGCCCCGACCTGGCTGGTCAGTGTCATGGGCAAGTCCGGGTTGTTCACCGACTATCTGATCAAGATGGCGCAGGTCATCACCTGGTTCTCGTTGGACAAGGGCAGTGGGTTCACCTATTGGCCCGACGGTCCGCTCAAGGCGCCCAAACGGATTGAACCGCCGGTGTACAACCGCGGTGTGGTGGTCCAGAACGAGATGTTGGTCCATCGGGGCGAGGCCAACGGTCCGCTCGATCAGCAAGTGCCCGCCGGGCTGGCGTTCGACACCGTCTTCGCCGGCGATCCGGAGTCGCGCGATCATTGGGTGCTCAAGAACGGCGACGAGGTCATCGCACGTCATCACACCGACGAGCTGCGTTTCCTGGTGCACTGGTCGTCCGAGGTCTACCAGGACTACGACGAGCTCAAGAAGAACATGGACCACACCGACGACCTGACCGTCGACAAGGCCATCGACATGATGGTCGACGATCTCGGCAAGCGGGGTATCAAACTCGACATCCCGGGCGCCCCGCTGCACGACCCCGCCTTCATCGCCGCCCTGAACGCCGGCTACGACCTCGGCGGACCTGCGGTCTACCCGGACGAGGCACCCTTGAGCGCGTTCCAGTTCAGCTGACCCAACGTATTCCCGATGTGGCCCTGCGGTCAGTCCGCAGGGCCCAGGACTGATATGTAGGGAAGTTTGTCAAGAGGGCAGGGTGAGGCGCCGCCGGGGAGCTACCCCGACGGCGCCTCGTTGCTTCCTCGATGAGTCGGTGTGGTGAGCGTGTCGTTGGCGACGCGCGGTCTGACTGATATGCGCGGGTTGGTTACCGCAGGACGGTGTTTCGGCTGGATCGCATCCGCTTGTCTAGGGTCGAGCGTCGACCCGAAGGTCTGCTCATAGTCCAGGCGCGGGTCGATCCACGCGCTGCCACCACCGCAACTCGGGTTGGAAGCGGATCAGGTAGCGGTCAGTCCTCCATGACCGCCAAAGACCAGCACCAGCCGGCCAGCTCACGGGCGATCGCGACGTTGGCCACCGTGGACCGCTTGCGGCGTGCCAGGAAGCCGACCCACCTACCGTGCAGGCGTCGGTTGCCCTCATCCCCGCGGGCGCGAGCTGCGGCCGGGGCCTGGTCCCATCGCGCCCGCATCACCGCACCCACGCAATACCGGGGCCGGTGATGCCAGGCCGCTTCGACCAGCAACCGGCGAACATGGGTGTTCCCGGTCTTGGTGATCGCCCCCTGTACCCGCGAGGAACCCGACGAGTGCTCCGAGGGAGTCAATCCTACAAACGATCCAATCGTGTTGCCGGTGAACCGATTCCAATCACCGATCTCCACCGCCAACGCCAATCCGGTCAAGGTACTCACACCGCGCAGGCACGACACCCGACGCACGATCGGGGTGAACTCGCTGTCCTTGGCGATGTCGGCGATCGCCGCGTCGAGGCGCTCGCGCCGGGCTTGCATCGTCAGCACGTGGTCATAGTCGGCGTCGAACGTCATCCGCGTCGCCGGCATCCTCAACCGGGGTGCGGCCTCGGTTCGCAGCCACCGATCGTGCGCACCAGTCCACGCTTTGCCGCCGTAGTAGACGATGCCGTGGCGCAGTAGCAGCTTGGAGAGTCGATGACGCGCTCTCATCAGATCGCCGCGGCAGTCCTCTCGGGCCCGCACCAGATCCCGGGCCGCCTCCTGACTCACGCTCGGGATCGACACCGAGGTGACCTCATTCAGGCGCAACAAGCGGGACAGATGCAGCGCATCTCGGGCATCCGTCTTGACTCTGTCCCCTGAGGGTCTCTGCAGTTTCGACGGTGCCACGACCTCGCATCGGATCCCGGCTTCGCTCAACGCTCGGTACAACCCGAAACCGGTCGGACCAGCCTCATAGGCCACCGCCACCGGTCCCGGCAGGTCCGCCATCCACGACCGGATGTGCTCGTGAGACGGGGTCAACCGGGTCTGCCACACCTCACCCGTCACTCCATCGATTGCCGCTGCCGCCACCGAACGTGCGTGCACGTCCAGCCCAACACTCGTACGCTCTGTAAACACCGGGGCCTCCCACCACTGTCGGATAGACCGAGCAGGCGACTCCCTACTCGGTAACCCACGAACATGGGTGAGTGGGGCCCCGGCCCGCAACCCCCAACTCAACGCCGACGGTCACCCATACCGTCTAGGGCGCGGTCAGAGGTCGTCGAGCACCGGCAACGAACCCGCGTCGACAGCGGCCTCGATCGAAGCGCGCAATTGCGAGCAGGTCAGGAACATACCTGGCCGCGGGGCCGCACCGTCGACCGATCGAGGTGCGTCCGCCCTCGGGCGCTCCTGGCACCGGCCGATGGCCGCGCCATTCCATTGCACGCTGGTCTGTTCCCAGCTGCTCTTGCGAGCCAGCACCTCGGCGCCGCACGACCCGCAGGTCACCGGCGTCATCGGTGCGTCGTTGAGCCGATTATCCGGACGCATCAACGTGTTTGGTCAGGCCCACCAATCGCGGTAGCCGGTTGTTGGCGAGGTTGTCCTCGACTTCGGCCATCCACGCCTCGCGGGGACGGGTGGTGTCGATCTCGAACTCGAAGCGATCCACCATATCGGGCGTGACGTCATCGACGTCGACGTAGAACTGTTCGTACCATCGGCGTACCTGGTAGACCGGACCGTCCTCTTCGCACAGCAGCGGGTTGTCGATCCGCGCCTTACGGCGCCAGATGGCCACATCCTGCTCGAAGCCCATCTTCACGAAGTCGCCGAGCGCGACCGCCATCTGCATCGCGGCGTCTTCCGGCAGCGTCTCCGATTTCTCTACCGTGATCCCGTATTGCAGAACAAAGGAATTCGCATCGATCGGGTAGTGACAGTTGAGCAGAACCGTGCGTTGATCGCCGTGTTCGTAGTGGTAAGTCAGATCGTCGATCATGAACGAAGGCCCGTAGTAGGAGGCCACCGACGTCGTTCCCAGAATCGCGGCTCCCTCACCGGAGCCAAGGTCGGGTCGCGCCTCGCTCTGGTAGTACTGCGTGGCGACGTGGCCCTCGAACACATTCTTGAAGCTGGTGGGGAGCCCGCCGTGAATGTAGAAGAAGTGCGCCATGTCGACGATGTTGTCGATGATCTCGCGGCAGTTGGTGTTGACAATCGTGGTGTACCAATGCCAATCGGTCCACTGTTGGCCTCCGACCCCTTCGATGCGCGGAATCGTCACGTCGGCTGGGGGAGCCTTCTTCTCCGGGTCGTTCCAGACGAACAGCATGCCGTCTTGCTCCATGGTCGGCCACGCGGTGGTGCGGGCCAGCTTGGGAACCCGCCGGCTGTAGGGAATCTTCTTGCATCTGCCGTCGCCGCCCCAACGCCAGTCGTGGAACGGGCAGGCGATCTCGTTGCCCTTGACCTCGCCGTCCGATAGGTCGCCGCCCATGTGTCGGCAGTAGGCGTCGAGAACATTGAGCTTTCCGTCCGCCCCGCGGAAAACCACCAACTTGCCGCCGAACGCGGTGACGGCGTGCGGTTTTCCGTCGCCAAGGTCGCGGGTCAGCCCGAGGCAATGCCAGCCGCGCGCAAAGCGAGTCGGTGCGGCCTGCGCCTCGATCTGGCGAACCTCTCCGAGGCAATCGGGCTCTAACGCTGTCATTTCGGACATCCTCGCTGTTCATCGCTGGTGGGAACCCTTGCTGTTGTAACACCGCCACACTGGTCGATCAGCCCGGTGTTCCACTGACCGGGCACGGGGGAGCCATGTTGTGACCATCGGCCCCAGAATCGGCCGGTGACCGATCCCCACAACATCACCGTCGATCTCCTCGTCGTCGGCTCTGGAACCGGGATGGCGGCCGCGCTGGCCGCCCAGGAAGTGGGCCTGTCGACGCTGATCGTGGAGAAGACCGGCTACGTCGGAGGCTCCACCGCACGCTCGGGCGGGGCGTTCTGGATGCCGGCCAACCCGATACTTGCCTCAGCAGGCTCGAGTGACACACCCACCGCAGCGCGCGCCTATCTGGACGCAGTCGTCGGTGACGCCGCCCCACACGATCGCGCGCACGCCTACCTCGATCACGGTGCGGCGACAGTGGAGATGTTGCGGCGTACCACACCGATGAAATTCCAATGGGCCAAGGGCTATTCGGACTACCATCCGGAACGCCCCGGAGGCAGCGCAGCCGGCCGTACCTGCGAATGCCGTCCGTTCAACACCGCGATGCTCGGCCCGGAGTTGGCGCGGCTGCGTCCCGGCGTGATGAAGTCCTCGTTTCCCATGCCGGTGACCGGGGCAGATTATCGATGGCTCAACCTCATGGCGAGGATGCCGCTGAAAGCGGTGCCCCGCATCATGTTGCGTGCCTTCCAAGGCATCGGCGGACTGCTGTTGCGTCGGCGCTACGCCGCAGGCGGTCAGGCGCTGGCAGCGGGAATGTACGCCGGAGTCCTGCGCGCCGGCATCCCGGTGTGGACCGACTCACCGGTTTCATCCCTGATCGTCGACGGCGACCGGGTCACCGGGGCGGTCGTGGATCATGACGGCGCGCAGGTCTCGGTCACCGCCCGGCGCGGTGTCGTGCTGGCCGCAGGTGGCTTCGACCACCTGATGAGTTGGCGGCACAAATTTCAGTCCGAACGGCTCGGTGAACACGTCAGCCTCGGCGCCGAGGGCAACACCGGCGATGCCATCCGTCTGGCCCAGGACTCGTGCGGGGCCGGCATCGCGCTGATGGACCAGGCGTGGTGGTTTCCCGCCTTTGCGCCCCTGCCCGGGGCTGAGCCGACGGTCATGCTCGCCGAGCGGTCGCTGCCCGGCTGCCTGCTGGTGGACCAGACCGGCCAACGCTTTGTCAACGAAGCCATCGACTACATGTCCTTCGGCCAGAAGATGCTCGAACGCGAGCAGGCCGGAAATCCGGTCGAGGTCATGTGGATGGTCTTCGATCAGAAGTACCGCAACAGCTACCTTCTTGCCGCAGAACTGTTCCCACGCATGCCGATACCCAAGGCGTGGTACGACGCGGGTATTGCGCACCGCGCCGATGATCTGCCGTCGCTGGCGACCGCCATCGGCGTCGACCCGCTCGTGTTCGTCGCCACCATGGATCGCTTCAACGCGATGTCTCGCGCCGGTGTGGACGCCGACTTCAATCGCGGCGTGAGCGCATACGACCGCTACTACGGGGATCCGACCATCAGCCCCAATCCCAACCTGCGGCCTCTCGAGGGCGGGCCGTTCTACGCGGTGAAGGTTGTACTCAGCGACTTGGGTACCTGCGGTGGCCTTCGCGCCGATGTCCGCGGTCGGGTACTGCGCGAGGACGGTTCGGTGATCAAGGGTCTCTACGCGATCGGTAACACCGCTGCCAATGCTTTCGGCGCGAGCTATCCCGGCGCCGGCGCCACCATCGGGCAGGGTCTGGTATTCGGCTACATCGCGGCGCTGCACGCGGCCGGCAAGCTCGAGTGAGCCGACTCCAGGCGGGTTATGCCTGGTCGTCTTCCTCGGCAGCACGGCGTTCGACCTCATACCAGTAGTCGCGCACCGGGAACTTGGTGCCGTCTTCGGTGCCTTTGGCGAATGTCTCCTCGACCTCGTCCAAATCTTTGATCATCCGCAGTGCCAGCTCGCGTTCGGCCGCGTAGTAGTCCTCTGACCACCTCAGCGCCAATCGCGCAAAAGCCCAGGCCGGTTCCTCCCCAGCCAACCGGGCATCGGTCGCCGCGGCACGATTCATCTGCTCGACGTGAGCGACGTGGGCTGAGAGGACTTCCCGCAGCCGACCGGGGTTCATCAGATGACCGAAAATAACCCGTAGCAACGGGTTGTGTTTGAGCGTGGGGGCTTCGACCGGCTCATCGTTGGCCCACCGCCTCACCGCGGTCAGGCCCAGCTCGGTGATCTTATACATCCGGCGACTGCGCACACCGGCATCGACGCGCGACGTGACCAGACTGTGCTTTTCGAGCCGCTTCAACTCCGAATAGATCTGACTGTAGGCCGGACTGGAGTAAAAAAACCGGATGGTCCAGTTGAACCACTTCTTGATGTCGTAACCGGACAGCTCGTCCCCGCCCGACAGCATCCCCAGCAACGCCCATCCAGTGGGTGACACACTCAACCCGTCGGGAACATTATCGGTGGCTTCGGTCACTGAACAAGGCTAACAATCTCCGGCAGCCGAGAAAGACTACGACTACCGCTGATCGGGAACCTGCGTTGCGTCGACAGCTTCCGGGTCCGAAGGTGACAAGCAGTGATACCTGCGAGCGCGAGGAGAGACATGCCCGACGCCGTTACCGGAACCCAGTCTGGTCAACTGCGCACCCCGCTCCCCCCGGAGATGCGTCGCGTCCTCGGTCACTTCTGCACCGGGGTAGCCGTCATCACCGCCCATGACGGGCAGCGCCCGCTCGGCTTCACCTGCCAATCGGTGACCTCGGTGTCGCTGGACCCGCCCTACATCTCGTTCTGCCCGGCCACCACCTCAACCAGCTGGCCCCGGATCCGGCAGGTCGGCACACTGTGTGTCAACGTCCTATCCGAGCGGCAACAGGACGTGTGCGCCCAGTTCGCCGCCCGCGGAGCAGACAAGTTCGCCGGGCTGGGATGGTTGCCGGGCGTCAACGGGGCGCCGGCACTGGAGGGCACGCTGGCGTCGATCGAGGCCGAGGTGGAATTCGAGCATGCAGCCGGCGACCACACGATCGTGGTGGCGCGGGTAACCGGTCTGCAGGCCCACGAGGAACGGCGCCCGCTGTTGTTCTATCGGGGCGGGTACGGCGGATTCGACGGGGACCGCCATGCCTGACTTCGACACCGACTTCGATGTGATCGTCGCCGGCTCGGGTGGCGGCATCGCCGGGGCTTATACCGCTGCGCGTGAAGGCCTTTCGGTGCTACTGATCGAAGCCACCGATTACTTCGGCGGAACCACCGCATATTCGGGCGGGGGCGGAGTCTGGTACCCGTGCAATCCCGCCCTGCAACGTGCCGGCTGCGACGACACGATCGACGCCGCTCTGCGGTACTTTCACGCGGTCGTCGGCGACCGAACGCCGCGCGACCTCCAAGACGCCTACGTCCGCGGCGGCGCCGGGTTCATCGAATACCTGGAGAAGGACCCGGGATTCGAGTTCGCGCCCTATCCCTGGCCGGACTACTACGGCTCGGTCCCCGGTGCCCGCAACGACGGCTACCGCCACACCGTCCCGGTGCCGCTGCCTGACGAACGGCTCGGACGCTACCGCGGCTTGGTACGCGGACCGCTGGACACCGAACGCCTCGGTTCACCGGCACCCGATGTCCTGACCGGCGGTCGTGCCCTGGTGGGCCGGTTCCTGGCGGCACTCGACAAACTTCCGAACGCCTTCTGCTGGCGCAACGCTCCGCTGACCGAGCTGATCGTCGACAACGGCCGGGTGATCGGCGCGGTGGTCGAACGCGACGGCGCCCCGACACGGGTACGGGCTCGGTCCGGCGTGCTACTCGCCGCGGGTGGCTTCGAGCAGAACGCGGCGATGCGCGCGCAGTACGGTGTGCCCGGTCGCGCCACCGACACGATGGGCGCTCCCGGCAACGTCGGACTCGCTCACCGGGCAGCCATGGCGATCGGTGCGGCCGTCGATCTGATGGATCAGGCCTGGTGGTCACCCGGGATGGTTCACCCGGACGGGCGGGCGGCTTTCGCCCTGTGGTTCACCGGCGGCATCTTCGTCGACCAGAACGGCCGCCGATTCGTCAACGAGTCGGCCCCCTACGACCGGCTCGGCCGCGACGTGCTCCGCCAGGTCGACGCCGGTGACGCAACGCTGCCGTTCTGGATGGTCTATGACAACCGCAGCGGCGATATCCCCCCGGTGGGCGCCACCAACGTATCAATGGTCGACGCCGCCGAGTACCGCACGGCCGGGTTGTGGCACACCGCAGACACCCTCGCCGATCTCGCCGCCGCCATCGGAGTACCGGAAGGCAATCTGAGCGCGACGATCGACCGTTTCAACACGTTTGCGTCCCTGGGCACCGACGAAGACTTCGGCCGAGGGAACGAGGCCTACGACCGGATGTTCACCGACGGCGCCTCCCCGCTGGTTCCCATTGACACGCCGCCGTATCACGCTGCCGCCTTCGGTCTTTCGGATCTGGGCACCAAAGGCGGGCTGCGAACCGACCCCCACGCCCGGGTGCTCGCCGCCGACGGTTCCCCGATTCCGGGGCTTTACGCAGCCGGGAATACCATGGCGGCCGTCAGCGGAACCACCTACCCGGGTGGCGGCAACCCGATCGGAGCATCCATGTTGTTCAGCCATTTCGCCGCACTCGACATGGCCGCGGCGGAGATCAGCGAGTGAGCCGTGAATTCAGCCCGGCCGAAGTGCAGCTCGGCGAGGCCGTCTTCGGTCCGTTGACGCAGTCGTTGCGTGAACTCATCGACGTCACAATCCGTAGCGGCGCCGATGAGGCCGACGCCCGCCGGGCACACGCGCTGATCGAGGAAGCCACCGAACTGCTCGGGGCCCGGCTGGACCCGAAGCCTTTCGGTGTTCCCAGCACCGGCGATGGACGCTACCTGCCGTGGGGCAACGTGGCCATGGGGCTGCGCAATGCGATCGCTCCCCCGCTGATCATTCAATACGACGACACCGGCGGAGTTGCCACGGATCTGGTTCTCGGCGCGGCCTACGAAGGCCCGCCAGGACAGGTACACGGTGGCATGTGCGCGCTGGTCCTCGACCACGTGCTGGGTGCGACCGCCCATCGGCCCGGACAGCCGGCCTTCACCGGCACACTGACCCTTCGCTATGTAGCGCCCACACCACTGGGCCGGTTGCGGGCCGAGGCCTGGATAGACCGCGAGGACCGTGGAAAGACCTTCGCGGCCGGTCGCATCCTCGACGCGCACGGGGTAGTCACCGTGCAGGCGGAAGGGGTCTTCATCAGGCCCAGAAGTAGCGCCTGAGCTACACCGGGTCGAGCGCCGATATCCGCCATTCGTTGTCGGTCCTGGTGAGGCTGACCACCACACTGCTGGCGGTGCGTGCGGGCTCGGGCCGGTCCCGGCTGACGGTCTCCTGATTGAGGAACACCAGCACCTTCGCGTCCTTCGACCGGATTTCCATCAGGGCCGCATTCAGCACCTGAGCAGATGCCTTGATGCCCTTGGTCCGCACGGCCGGAGCGACCACGTCGTTGCTGAACTTTCCATAGTAGGTCGAGAAGCCGCCGGTCATCAGGGTCCGCGCCCTGTCCAGGTCGCGATCGAGGGTTTCGGGCGCGTAGGACAGCAACGCCACCGTCCCCGACGATGCCGCCTCGACGGCGCTTTGGGCGGCAGCGACATCCGACTGCCGATCGAAACGGTGGACGCCAGCGTAGAGCACGCCCGCCGACACCGTCGTCGCCGACAAGAGTGCCGCGAGAGCCAACGTCTTTCGCCGCGCGGAGAGCGCGGTCTTGGTTCGGGCCGCCAGCCCGGGGGCCGCGACCGGATCGCCGGCGGGGTCGGCCGGCGGGTCGGCGCTTCCGGTGACCGCGGGATCGACTGTCTCGTTCACCGTCACGGCACGAACTCCACCTTCGACATCTTGATCTGATCTCCTTCACGCTGCAGGTCGACCGTGAGCCGCCAGCGTCGCGGAGCCTCCTGTGCGCCTGCCGCGTTGGTCACGGTCGAGGATGCGGCCACCAGCACCACCGCGGCATCGGGCGTCATCGACTCGACGGCGGCGGCGTTCACCGTGGCCTTGGTGGTCACCTTCGCGTCCTTGGAGACCTTGATGAAATCATCAGCGGCGCCTTGAAATTCGGTACGGAAGGGTCCTGTGGAGTTGTCGACGATACGCTGCACGCTGCCTTCGGCATCGTTGTAGTCGATCGACATCAAGGTAACGACGACCTGGCGCGCGGCGGCGACGAACTCAGCGCGATGCCGCTGATCGGCCTGCGCGTGCTGATGTTGGCGGATCATCCACGCGCTGAAGGCCAGCAGCGCACAGCTGCACAACACGACCGCCACCGCAGCTAATCGTCGCCAGCCGGGCGCATGATCCCGGACCCGGGCGAATCGAGACCGACCGCCGTTGGCGAGTGGCTCGGCAATACCGGCGCGGGGTTGGCCGTCTTTGTCAGCGCCGGTGTTCTGCGCCTTCTCCTGCAACCGGATCGCCCGGGCGCGCGCCTGTGCCGCCACTGCATCGGCTTCGGCGGCCTCAGCCTCCGCCAGTGCCACCAGCGTCCCGGTTTTCGACATACCGCCCACCGGTTTCCCTTCATTGCCGGGCCGGCCGTTCGCGGGCCCGCGTACGCACCGTAATCCGCAGTGCTGCCGGTCGCCCACCGGATTCCCATCCAGTGGGCGGCGTCAGCGGCGGCGGATCACCAGTGCCGCAAGGCGCACAGCGCGCCCTTGGGGCCGTCCGCGGTGGCGACCACGGCCCCGTCCACCGACAGCTCGCAGTGAAACATCGGCTTGGCCGACAGTCGGCCGCTCGTCGCCGTCACCATCGCCCAGCGCTGCGGGTCGATCAAGTCGGCGTGGAGCACCCATGGCTGTCCGGGGCCCACTTCGACGCGAGCCCTGGGGCTGAATTCATACGGGTTGTGGCTGTAGTCAGCCCAGCTCGGCGGATCGACGTCGCGGTAGTAGATATCGGCTGACACCGGGGTGGCAGCGGTGACGGTATAGACGACGTGGTGCGGAGTCGATGTGTCCGCGTGGACGGCCGGCGCGGAAGCGAACCAGCCGGCCCCGCTCAGTGCCGCCGCCAGCGCAAACCTACGTATCACCACGACTCCACCGCGCGGCGCCGTTCTTGGATTGGCAAGTCAGAAACAATCCGTCGGGAGCCTGTGCGACCCAGTTTTCGTAGCCTTCACAGCTCGAATCCAGGTGCTTGACTCCGGCCATGGACGGCGATCGGAAGTACCGCGGCTCGTATCGGCGCGGTGAGCCGCAGAACACCAGCCTCCCGGGCTGGATGGAGGGACCCGCGACCGCGGTCCCGAAGACGTAGTAGCCCGTCTCCTGGCACGGCGCGCCGAGTGTGACACCGGGGGTGATCCCGGGTACGCACGCCGGGTCGTCACAGGAGACGGGTTCTGCGTAGGCGCGAACCGGGACCGCCGACATCGCGATCACGACTGCCGCAACCACTATCGCTGTTCGCCGCATACCCCGGCACTCTGGCAGGACAGCCGGCCCCGCAGACATCGATGGTCCACTCAGCGGACATGTCGAATCGTCGGCTGCGGCCGGCGGTGTTTACTTCGGAGCACCGCCGATTCCGTGCCTGTGCGAGGAGGGGCAATGCTGCGTGCGCCCGCACTCGCGGCGACCGCCGCCGCCGCGATGCTCAACGCCGTGTCCACCGGTGCGGTAGCGGCGGCCGACCACCCGGACTGGGGCCTCAATGGCACCTACACCGCAACCTCCAACGGTGAGTGGGCGCGCAAAAACGAGGTCTTCTACGAGCAGGAGAGCCGGCGCAGCACCTGGACGATCACCACGCAGTGCAGCTATCCGGGGGAATGCACCGGCACCGTGCGCAGTGACGGAGGCTGGACGGCACCGATCTACCAGCAGAGCAACGTCTGGTACGTCAAACGCCCTGTCGATAACTGGGTCCCCTGCCCGGACGGCAGTACCGCCCCCGGGCTGCAGACTTTCCGGTTCAAGGCGATGACGCCCGAGGGCGCCTATGCGGACGCGGCATCGACCACACTGACCGGCGAGGACATCACGACCGGACCCAGCGGAGCGTGCGGAGTGAACAAGCCGGTATACATCAATATGCCGTTCAAGCTCGTCAAGCTCGGCTGACCCCGGCTTACTTCGGCAGCAGATCTTCCCAGCTCTGGGTTTCCGGCCGCACCAGGTCGGTCTGGCTGTACACCTTGCCGTCGGGTGCCGCGTACTGCCCGGTCCGCGGGTTATAGGTGGCAACGGCGAACGGGGGCCGTTGTGCTCCCGGCACGTAGCCGCTCGGCGCCGCCCCAGGGGGCATCGGCGTACCCTCGACCGGCCCGAAGATCTGTTCTTCCACCGTGATTCGATCGTCTGGCGGAATGCCCTGCGCGATGAGGCTGGGGTCGATCGGATACGGCCCTGTTGCGTGCTGACGCATCGCCAGGGGTTCGTAGGGGCGGTCGCTCTCGCAGATCTCGACGGTGGGCGCACGTTTTCCAGGCTGGGCCATACACGGGTAGTTCCGGGCGCCGCGCACCCCGATGGCGGAATCCTGCGGGAGTTTGCAGTACAACCCGTCCGGGGTGTCCACGTCGCTCAGATCCGCCGGCGAACGCCACGACGATGGCGGTAAGAATCCGACCGTGCACGCCGGCGGGTCGCCGAGAGTGAGGCTGAACTCGGACAGTGCCATGCCGGTCGGGTTGTTCAACGAAGACCCGTAGGACTGGGTGGCGGCCAGATAGGGCGGCAACAGCACCAGCAACTGTTCGATCGACCGATGGTAGGTGACGCCGATCTGACCGACCGTGCGCAGATTGGCCAGCAAGACCGGCAGCGTCGGCCGGACCTGTTCGAGTAGCCGGGACGCTTCGTCTGCGGCGCCGACTCCGGTGCGCAGGATGGTTTGCACCTCGGTGTCACGTGCCGCGACCTGCTGGGTGATCCCGGCCAGGCTGCGCGCCCACGTCCGGACGGCGTCTGCGCTGTCGGCCTGGCCCTCCAGCAGTGATCGGCTGTCGTCGATCAAGCTGCGAGTGCTCTCGGCGATGCCGTTGAGGTCGGCGGCGAGTCGACTCGATGATTCGAACAGGGCGCCGAGGTCGTTCCCGGTTCCGTTGAGCGCCTTGAAGGATTCGTCGAGCACAACACCGAGCTTTCCGGTGGGGATACTGTCCACGAGCGCGCTCATCTGATCAAGCATGGGTCCGACCGGCTTCGGCAGCGACGCATTGTCTGCGCTGATGGTGGAGCCGTTTTTGAGATAGGGTCCGCCATCGCTACGGGGCACCAGGTCGACGTATTGTTCGCCGACCGCGGAGACGCTGCGGACGTTGGCCTGTAGATCTGCGGGGATCTTCGGCGACGGCTTCAAGGACATCGTTACTTCGGCGCCGCCACGAGTGGGCCGGATGTCGGTGACCTTACCGACCTCGACGCCCCGGTAGGTCACGTTGGAGAACTGGTACAGGCCTCCGGTGGAGGGCAGTTGGAGTTTTACCGAGATACGGCCGATGCCGAGCAGCACCGGAGCCTGCAGGTAGCCGAAGACCATGGTGCCGACACCGATCGCCGAGGCGACCGCGAAGATGATCAACTGATTCCGGACGAAACGTGTCAACATCAGCTGCCGCCCGGGCCGGGGACGAAGGGCGCCTCGGACGTGTCCATCGGCGAGTCGATGAGCGGCGGTACGGTGGCCACCTCGCTGGGGCGTTCGGCCAGCGGGGCCTTGAGCGGATCCCGCGTGTAGGTGGAGTACCAGGGGTCCCCCGGTGCCGGCACCAGCGAGGCACCCGGTTCGCCCCACCTGGTGCCGAGCAGTATGCCGCTCTTGAGCCGGGGGATCGTGAAGTCGAAGACGATGAACTGATTCATGTAGTCACCGCGGATGCCACGGTCGATGAACTCTTGGGTATACGGGTACGTCGGTAGATATGCCAGGGCGGTGGCCAGATCGGGTCCGACATCGGCCAACGCACGTACCGTCGGTTCGAGGTTCTTGAGGTTGCGGACGATGTCGGCCTGCGAGTCGTTGAGGAGTTGCGTTGCGGTGGCACTGAAGTCGCCCAACTTCCTCAGGGCAGTGGTCAGCTGCGGACGCTGTTTGTTGAGCACGTCGAGCGCCGCCGGGATGCGGTTCAGGGCGGCGGTGAGCACGTCCCGCTGGCCGGCGAAGGTCTCGGCCAGCCGATTCAGCGATGAGATCGAGGCGATGATGTTGTCGTGCTGGGTGTCCAACAGGGTCACCACGGTGTTCATTCGGGTCAGCAGATCGCGAATCTGGACCTGCCGTCCGTCGAGCGCTGCGGTGAAGTTGCGGACGATGTCGCCGATCTGGGTCAGTCCGCCGCCGTTGACCACCACCGACAGCGACGAGAGCGTCTGCTCGGTCGAGGGGTACGTCGAGGACTTGGAGATCGGGATGGTCGCACCGGGACGCAGTCGCCCGGTCGCCGGTTCGCCCATGGGGGGATCCAACGCCAGATGCATCGATCCGAGCAGGCTGGTCTGGCCCACGGCGGCGACCGCATTGGCGGGAATGTCGACGTCGGATCTGACCGAGATCTCGACGTCGGCGCGCCAGTTGTCAACGGCCATTCGGCGGACCGTGCCGACGATCACGTCGCCTACCATGACCGGCGAATTCGATTCCAATGAGCCGACATTCGCTATCTGCACGTGGTAGGTGGTGGCTCCGGAGCCGGTTCCTACCGTGCCGGGAAGCGGTAACGAATTGAGGCCGTCGAACGAGCAGCCGGAGGACAGGAGGGCGATACCGCATGCGACGGCCGCCCCTCTTCGTCTCAAGGTCGTCGTCACGGCGCTCCTCCCGTCGATGTCAGTCCGGCTTGAGGCAGCAGCAGCTCGGGAAGGTTCGATGCGGCCGGCGTCGGTGGTGGCAGCACCGGGACTCCTGGCGGAACGGGTGCGCCGGGATAGAGGGCCGGGTGCCGGTCGGCGGGCAACCCGTCGGGGGTGTAAGCCCCTGGTGGGTGCGGCGGATCGGTCCATCCGGGCGGGGGCGGCACGTCGCCGGCTCCGGTGTAGGCAGAGACCGCGGGCGGTATCTCCGCCGGCCCCGGGGCCGGCCCTCCCCCGCCGGGGGCCAGTCTCGGGTCGGAGTAGATGACGTTCTTCGGGGCGGGCCCGAGGTAGGCGTTGAACGGCAGCGGGAGATAGTTGAAGTTCATCAGTCGCAGTGCCGGGCCCAGGTACTCCGCACATGCCTTCCCGGACGTTTCCGCGGTGGCATTCTCGACCGCGGCGATCGCCGAGCAGATCGTGGCGACGGGGTTTGCGAAGTTGTTCATCGCGAAAGAGCCACGGGGGCCACCGGTATCGGGGTTGTAGATGTTGTAGCCGTTGACCAGAGCGTTCGGTGCGGCGTGCAGGATGTTTTTGACCACCATGCTGTTGTCGGACAACACCTGGGTTACGTTCGCCAGTCGCTGTACCTGTTGGGCGGACTGATCCCGGGACCCGGCGATGAAGCGTTGCACCTTTCCGATTGCGCCCGAGAGTTCGTTGATGGCCGAGTCGAGGTCGGAGCGGCTGCCATCGATCACGCTTGTCACGTCGGCGAGCCGGTCCTGAAACTCCACGATCTGGGTGTTGCTGTCGCGTAGTGCGGTGACGAAGACCTGAAGGTTCTTGATGACACTGACGATGTCTCCGCTTCCGTTTCCGAGGATTCGGCCGACGTCCGACAATTGCCTGATGGTCTCCCGGAGTTTGTCGCCGTTTCCCGCCATGGCATCGGCGGCGGTGTCGATGAAGCGTCCCAGTGACGTGTTGGACACCCCACTGGAAGGGCCCAACTCGGCGGCGAGACGGGTGAGCTGATCTTTGATCTCATCCCACTCGACCGGGATGGCGGTGCGATCCTCGCTGATCTCAGCGCCGTCGACCATGGTGGCACCGCTGGCCGCTGGACTCGACCCGTATGCGGGCGTCAGCTGCACGTAACGGGCGGAGACTAGGTTGGGCGCCACGATGATGGCTTTCGCGTCGGCGGGTATGGGCACGTCGTGATCGACTGAGAGGGTGATCTTTGCCCGCGTCCCCAGCGGCTCGATGGATTTGACGGTGCCTACCCGCACCCCGACCACCCGGACCTCGTCGCCGGGATAGATGGCCGTCGCCGATTTGAAGTAGGCGATGATCGTCCGGGGGCCCGCGATCTTCTGATAGCCGAGGTACCCGGCAGCCGACGCTAGCAGTACCGCCACGACGATTACCAGGAGCTTTTTGGCCGGCCCCAGCGGCTTGTCACCGATCATCGGGAACCTCCCGGAATCCCGTTGTACGGGAACGGGAATTCTGCGCGCGGCCCGGCGTTGTCGGGCGGTTGCCCGGCGTCGACCCCACGGCGGAGGCCGAGCGCGTAGTCCAGGAACGGTTGAATCGCCGGTCCCGGAAGCAGGTTGGACGCGAAACCGTAGTAATAAAAGCCGTTGTTGACGGCCTCACCTTGCGTCAGTTGGTATTTGGCGAGGCCTGTGAGGGTTTTGGTGAGGTTGTCGCGGTTGCGTTCGAGCATCGCCGAGACCTTGTTGAGCTGCTCGAGGGTGGGAGCCAGTTCCTGCTCGTTGTCGTCTACCAGACCGGAAAGCTGCTGAGCCACCGCTGTGGTGTTGGCAAGGAGATCGACGATCGCATGGCGCCGGTCCTGAAGCACCCCGAGTAGATCGTCGGCGTTGAGGATGAGCCGGTTCACTTGGTCACTGCGTTCGGACAGGACCCCGGTGACATTGGAGGCGGCCGTGAGTAGACCGGCCAGCGACTCATTGCGGTTGTTCAGTGACCGGGACAATCGGCTGATTCCGTCGAAGGTGGGAGCCAGCTGCGGTGCGAGTCGTTCGACGGTCGCCGACAGCGTGTCCAGAGACTGGTTGATGGCCGCGGTGTCGGTCGAGGCGGTGTTGGATGTGAACTCGCCGAGCGCATCGGTCAAGGAGTACGGCGAGGCGGTGCGGGAGAGCGGGATGACACCTCGCGCGCCGATGCTGCCGCTGCCGCGCGGTTCGATCACCAGAACCCGTTCTCCGAGCAGGGTTCCGATGCCGATATGAGCGGTGGTGTCCTTGCCGAGCCGGACCTTGCTGTCGACGGCGAAGGTGACCAGCGCTTTACCGTGGTCGAGTTCGACGCCGGACACCGCACCCACGTTGACGCCGGACACTTTCACGTTGTTGCCGGCGGCCAGCCCGCCGGCCTCGGCGAAGACCGCCTGGTACCGGATCGAGGTCGCCATGGCCAACAGCTGTTTGGGATGCAGTCCGACCAGGATGACCAGGACCATCACCACCAAGCCGACGAGCCCGGTTCGGACCAGCGCAGAGTCACGATATTTAAGCATCAGGGCTCTCCGCACCGTCCGGTCTGCTGGATCACCCAGGGGAAGTGGGCGGTGCGGCCTTGTAGGTCCGACACCCGGACCGAGACGCCGCAGATGTAGAGGTTCAGCCAGCTGCCGTATGAACCGAGCCGCACCAACTTGCGGTAGTTCTGCGGTGTCTTGTGCATCAACAGGTCGAGGCGGGCGAGATCGGTGTCGTTCGCGAGCAGCGGAGCAAGCCGGGTCAGTTGGTCGACAGTTCCCGACAGGGGCGCTCGCGCCTCGGTGAGCAGCGTGGCCAACGAAGCGCTTCCGTTGTCCAGTGCCGTGATGGCCTCACCGATCGGATCACGCTCCTGGGCAAGGCCGCTCACCAGCCGCTCCAGGCCGTCGACCGCATGGGAGAACTTGTTGCCGTCCTTGGCCAGTACGGTGAGCGTGTCGTTGAGATTCTCGATGAGCCGTTCGACGGTCTGCCCGTTGTCGGCCACCGCGTTGGTGAACGACGACGTCCTGGCGAACAACGACTCCAGGTCACCGCCCTGTCCCTGCAGGATCTGGATCAGGGAGCTGGTCAGCGTATTGACGTCGTCGGGATTGAGTCCCTGGATCACCGGTTTCAGGCCGCCGAGCAATAGGTCGAGGTTGAGGGCCGGTTCGGTCCGGTCGGTTCCGAAGCGGTACCCCGGTGGCCGGATGCGAGCAGGGCCGGGGTCGTCGATGAGTTCGAGGTAGCGGTCGCCGACGAGGTTGAGGTAGCGCACCGCAACCTTGGTGCTCTCGGTGAGCCGGATGTTGTCATCGGCGTCGAAGGCGACCAGCGCGGTGTTGTCCGACTGCAGCGCGACCTTCCGGACGGTGCCCACCCGAATGCCGGCGACTCGAACCGAGTCGCCGGTCTTCAGGCTCGAGACGTCCTGGAACACCGCCGAATAGGAGTTGGTGGAACCGGACCGGTACTGGCTGAAGATGACGAGCAGGGCCGCGGTGAAGAGCACCATCGTGATTCCGAACGCGCCCAACTTGACGGCGGTCTTTCCGAGCCCGCTCATCCGGGATGCCCGATCTGTGCGCTGTTGCGTGGCGGTCCGTCGATCGGCCCGTACAGCAGCTGTTTGAGGCCGTCGGAGTTCAGCAGGATTCCCTCGTTGCCGTACTGCGCGGGGTTGGCATCGACATCGGTGATCACGAACGGTGGATGCTTCTGGTATCCGACCTTGGGCAGATCGGTGCACTGCGGTCCGCCGGTTGCCGCCACCTTCGGCAGATTCTGCGGATACCGGTAGCGTTCCTGGCCCAGGACCACGGTCTGCAGCAGCAGGCCACCCGGCACGGGTGTGCCTGGGGCTTTGGCCAATTGGACGGCTCCGCCCAGACCGCAGGTCAGCGCCTCGTGGTACTGGTTGGTGAGGTCGGTGGTGGGGCCGAGCAGTGCCATGGTGTCGGTGATCGCATGGCTGTTGGTGCCGACGACGTCGTTGCCGGTCTCCGCCAGGCCGATCACGCTGAGCAGCAGCGCATCCAGGCTGTGTTGCTCGCTGACCACCGTACTGCTCATCCGCGTGGCCGCGCCGGCGGTGCTGACCACATCGGGTGCCGCATCGGCATAGGCCTCGAGCACGCGGGGAGCGACGGTGAAGTCGTCTTCCAGGGCCGTCAGGCTCGGGTCGACCCGCGCCAGAAACTCATCGAGATCGGACATCATCTGCCCGATCCGGTCTCCCCGGCCGTCCAACGCCGTTGCCAGGGCTCCGAGCGTCTCGTTGAGTTTGGCGGGTTCGATTTTCGCCAGCACCGACGACAGCCGCTCGAAGACCGTGTTGATCTCTACCGTGACATGGTCGGCGTGCAGCACCTGCCCACGCTGCAGAGAGTGTTCGGACGGTTCGGCCGGCGGGATCAGGTCGACATACTTGGAGCCGAACACCGTCGACGAGGCGATGTCGATGCGAACGTTCGCCGGTATGACGTCCATGTACGACGGGTCCATGGCCAGATGCAGGGCCGCGCGTCCGTCCGCCAATGATTCGATCGACTTCACCGAACCGACCTGCGCCCCATGCAGCTTCACTTTGGCGTCCGGATTCATGACCAGGCCGGCCCGGCTGGACAGCACAGTGATGGGAACGGTTCTGGTGAAGCTGCCGCGAAACAGTCCTACTGCCAGCGCGACGGTGGCCGCTACCACGGCCACCGTGGCCAATCCCGTCAGGGATCGTCTGATGCGCGAACTCGTTGCCATCACGTCGCCCTAGCCGGACAGGTGGAAGTTGCCGTTGGAGCCGTAAACGGAGAGCGACACCAGCAGGGTCACGGAGATTACGACGATGAGTGACGTCCGCACGGCGTTGCCCACGGCAACGCCGACCCCGGACGGTCCGCCGCTGGCGAAGTAGCCGAAGTAGGTGTGCACGAGCAGCACCGCGATGGCCATCAGGATTGCCTGCAGGAACGACCACAGCAGGTCTTTGGGGTTGAGAAACGTCCCGAAGTAGTGGTTGTACAGGCCGGCCGACTGCCCGAACATCACCACGGTGGTCAGCTTGCTGGCCGCAAACGACAGGATCACAGCGATCGAATACAGCGGCGTGATCGCCACCATTCCGGCCACAATGCGGGTGCTCACAAGGTATTCGACGGCGTGGATTCCCATGGTCTCCAGCGCGTCGATCTCTTCGTTGATCCGCATGGCGCCCAATTGAGCGGTCACGCCGGCGCCGAAGGTGGCGGCGAGGCCGATGCCGGCTACAACGGGAGCGGATATCCGGACGTTGATGAAGGCGGCCAAGAATCCGGTCAGGGCTTCGATGCCGATGTCGCCGAGGGAGCTGTAGCCCTGCACCGCAAGCGTGCCGCCCGCTGCCAAGGTGAGGAATCCGACGATGACCACGGTGCCGCCGATCATCGCCAATGTTCCCGCGCCCATACTGATTTCGGCGATGAGACGAACGACTTCGCGGCGGTAGGCGGTGGCTGCGTGCGGCACACCTGCGAGCGCGCGGCCATAGAAGGCGGTGTGGTCGCCGAGTCGGCTGAGGGTGTCGATCGGTCTGTTCAGCTCCCGCGCCACCTGCGGGTAGAGCACTCG
This sequence comes from Mycolicibacter senuensis, assembly GCF_003284925.1. Lineage (GTDB taxonomy): Bacteria > Actinomycetota > Actinomycetes > Mycobacteriales > Mycobacteriaceae > Mycobacterium > Mycobacterium algericum_A. Next base: position 7,258 of record NZ_QMEX01000005.1, on the reverse strand, counting down.
TAGGCCAGCCATCGTGGTCTCCCGGCTAATCCGAAGTCAGCTGGATGCCGATGGCGGTGACCACCACATTCACCACGAACAACGCCATGAAGGCGTACACCACCGTCTCATTGACGGCGTTTCCCACGGCCTTGGCGCCGCCGCCGCTGATCGTCAGACCGCGATAGCAGGCCACGACTCCGGCGATCAGACCGAACAGTGCCGCCTTTACGCACGAGATGATCACCTCGGGCACCCCGGTCAACAGGGTGATCCCCGCCGCGAAAGCGCCGGGATTGACGCCTTGGATGAAGATGGAGAAGGTGTACCCACCCAGGATCCCGATGATGACCACCAGGCTGTTGAGCAACAACGCCACCACGCCCGACGCCAGCATCCGGGGAGTCACCAGCCGTTGCACCGGGTTGATGCCGAGCACCTCCATGGCGTCGATCTCTTCGCGGATGGTGCGCGATCCCAGATCGGCGCACATCGCCGTCGCCCCGGCGCCGGCCACGATCAACACCGTCACCATCGGCCCGACCTGCGTGACCGCGCCGAACGCCGCCCCGGCACCCGAGAGGTCCGCCGCACCCAGCTCACGCAACAGGATGTTCAGCGTGAAGCTGACCAAGACGGTGAAGGGGATCGCGACCAGCACGGTGGGCATCAGCGACACCCGCGCGACGAACCAGGACTGCTCCAGCAGCTCCCGGCCCTGAAAGGGCCGGCAGAACAGGAACTTCACCGCGTCGACCGACATCGCCAGCAGGCCTCCGATGGCCCGCAGGGGCCCGGATGTGCCGGCGCCGACCGCGGTCAACCCGGCGTACCAGCGGTCCTGGGCATTACTCACCATGTGCCGCAAAACCTCCACTGCCGGACCGAATGCCGTCGCTGACGCCGCCCGAGTCAGCGGCTTGCCCAAGACGGTGACAGCCGAACATGACGGGCGACACGCCGTATCCCATCCACCGGGAAGGGTCACAGCGCCGGAGCGGCTGGGGCGGGAACGTAGCCTGCTGTCGAAGTGCATCACCGATAAGAGCGACAGGAGTCTCCCTTGCCCCAGCCCACCGAACAGGCACCCGATCTCTCGCGCTATGCCGGCCGCCGAGTGTTGATCACCGGGGGCGGATCGGGTATCGGACAGGCCTGCGTCCTGCGGATCCTCGCCGAAGGTGGCCGCGTGGTCGCCGCGGACATCAGTGCCGAGGGCCTGGACGACACCGTCGCGAAAGCCGGCGAGCTGGGGAGTCGCCTGTCGACCGTGGTGATGGACATCGGCGATGAACCCTCGGTTCGCTCCGGGGTGGCCGAGGCGGTGCACGTGCTGGGCGGACTGGACACCCTGGTCAACGCCGCCGGGATTCTGCGCTCCTCGCATTTGGCGCAGACCACGCTGGCCGACTTCGAGCAGGTGCTGCGGATCAACCTGGTGGGCACGTTCCTGGTGACCCGCGAGGCCATCGGTGCGCTGCACGAAGGGAGGTCGCCCTCAGTGGTCAACTTCAGCTCCACGTCCGCCCACTTCGCTCACCCGTACATGGCTGCGTATGCGGCCTCCAAAGGCGGGGTGTTGTCGATGACCCACGCCTGGGCGATGGAGTTCGCGAAGGCCGGTATCCGGTTCAATTCGGTTCAACCCGGTTCGATTTCGTCGGGGATGACCGACGGAACGGGGGCATCACGGCAAAGCGTCGGCCCCGGGCTTCCAGCGGACGCCGATTTCACGCTGTTCGGCAAGGTGGCGCCGATGCTCCCACTGGACGGCGGCGCCATCTTCGCCGATCCGGACGCGGTCGCAGGCGTGGTGGCGATGCTGGGAAGCGATGACGCCTCCTTCATCACCGGTACCGAGGTCCGGATTGACGGCGGCTCTCATATGTAAGGGACTGCGGGGAGTTGGGCACGACCGACGGAGGAGAGGCATGAAGACTGCGGCCCTGCTGTGCACGCTTTCAGCATTCGCGGCGACCGGGGTATGCGCCTCCCCGCCAAGTTATTCCGAGCCGTTCTTCGCCAACTACCAGCTCCTGCTGCCGGACCGCTACGACTTCCACACCTGGACATGGGCGGTATCGCACTGCGTACCGGCCGCGGATGACTGCGCGCACATCCACGCGATTCCGATGCCGGTAGCCAAAGCGTTCGAGTACTCCGGCGACGCCCATCTCGCCAACGGGCGATACACCCTGACCGTGGACGTTCCGGACGGATTGCGCTGCGGCAATGTCTATTACGGGCCGATCATCCCGACGCGTGACGTCTACTCCTGGGATGCGGCGACGTTGCAGGGGACGCTGACGTCGTCGCCGGCCGGCGGATGCGAGGGCGGGCCCAGCGGCGTTATCAACTACCCGTTCAGCTTGATTCGCCTCTGATCGCTACCGCGGCGACGTCGTCGGGCTGCCCCGGATACAGTCGCGCCACGCTGATCGCTACGACGAGGCCCATCGTGAACCATGACATCGCGCAGCAGGTCGAGTAGATGTCAGCCAGCGGAATGTCCCTGCCGCCCTGAAGTGTCGCCGTGGCATCACCGACGCGAAGCATTTCAAGGTTGACCTGCAGGGCGAGTCCGAACCAGATGACGACCGGCATCAGCAGTGTCGATCGGGGCGAGGCAACGGACTTCCGCCGCCACCGCCGTTCCACCAACGAGAAGGCCTGGAACATCACCCATCCGGTGAACAGCCACCCGAAGTAATTACTCAAGGGAACGCCGAGCGCCCCACTGGGCGACCCATAGGAATACAGGCCGCGGGCGTAGGCCGCGATCGGGTCGATCACCAGGTCATATCCGCCGAGGGTGAACGTAGCGATGACGGGAGTGACGATCACGAAGGCCCGGTGGCCGCGGTTCTCGCCCATGATCACCCGGGCCAGAACCCATGCCAGCCAGGCCAGCACCACCCAGCCGAACACGACCGTGAACGGAACCCCGAGCGCGCGCGGTCCTTCGAAGTGATGAACGTAGGAGCCGAAGGGGAAACCGGTTGCGACACTGCACGCCTCGAAGCCGAATGCCACGGTCACCGCCACAGCGAAATAGCTGACAGCGCCGACCGGCCGGTACAGCGTCAGGGTGTGCAGCACGACGAACGCGGCCAGCGCGGCGCCGTACACCGCCTCGGCCACATTCTGTATCGGCGAGCCGACGCTCAGGGCCGCTGTCACCGTCGCGGCGAACCACACCGCGACCAGACACCAGCAGGCCACGGCCCGCCCTCGAGTGCGTGTCGACATCGCCGCATCGTAACGGCGCAGCCTGCCCGGCGTGGGCAACACCATTAACAGTAGCCACATTGTTAACATCGGGCGATGCAGGACCATCCGGTGACCCGTCGCCTGTCACACCCGGTTTCCCGGCGTGATGTGCTGCGGTACGCATCCGCCGCGGCGCTGGCCGGGGTGGGCGCTGCAGCCGCTGCCGGCACGCCCACCGCCTCGGCCGCCGCGCCGACGCTGATCGACTACGCCATGCGCCAGATCCCGGCGCAGGACATCCGGGCCGCCGGCCATGCGGGGGTGATCAACTACGTCTCGACCTCGCGCCCCGGGTCGAACTTCGGGGCCAAGCCGATCACCCGGCCCTACGCCGAGTCGCTGACCGCCGCGGGGCTGGTGATCGTCAGCAACTTCCAGTACGGCAAGCCGGGCGGGACCGCACCGTCGGACTTCACCCGCGGGTTCGCCGGCGGCGTCGCCGACGCCCAGACCGCCTGGAACATCCACACCGCGGCCGGCGGTGGCCGCAGCGCCCCGATCTTCTTCAGCGTCGACGACGACATCAACCGCGACACTTGGAACAACGTTGCGCTGCAGTGGTTCCGGGGGATCAACTCGGTACTGGGGGTACAACGCACCGGCATCTACGGCGGCGTCAACGCCTGCAAGTGGGCAGCCGCCGACGGTGTCATCGGAAACTCACGCACCCCGGGCCACCGGTGGGCGTGGCAGACCCGATCCTGGTCGCGTGGCGAACGCTTCCCCGCCGCCGTGCTCTTCCAGCGCATCGTGAGCACCGCCTCAACCCCGGGCCCGATCGTGGGCGGGATCGAGGTCGACGTCAACGACGTGATGGCCCAGGACTGCGGCCAGTGGAACCTGCACCCGTGACGTAGTCGGTCGGTAGGCGCTGCCGACGGCTCGGCTACTGGTTGGTCGTCACGAAGAGGCCCACGGTGAGCAGCACCACGCACGCAATGGACGTCCAGACGCCCAGGGTCGCTGACGCCATGAGTCGGCTCCTGTCTGTAGTCGGTCGACGGCCAATCTACCGCAGCCCCCTCGACGCCCCGCCCGCCGCGGGCCGGACCACGCGATTTCAAGGGCTCGCAATGCGCCCTCCGGTTGCCATGCTCGTCGGGTGCGATCCCGACGATCGAGGAGGCAAGGATGAGCTTGGACAACGCCCTGCGGACCGGGCCTGAGCTGGTTCCGTCGCGCTACGCGGTGCAGGTCGGCGACATAGAAGTCCTGGTGATCAGCGACGGGGTGCTACCGATCACCGCCTCGACGATGGCCACCAACGTCGACCCGGCGGATTTGGCGCATTGGCTCAGCGACATGTTCCTGCCGCCCGAGGTGATCGACTGGCCCCTGAACGTCGTCGTGGTGCGCACCGGGGGCCGGACCATCCTGGTCGACGCCGGGCTCGGGATGGAGTTCCCGGACTTTCCGCGGGCGGGCCAGACCGTGGCGCGGCTGCAGGCCGCCGGCATCGACCCAGCGGCCGTGACCGACGTGGTGTTGACCCACCTGCACATGGACCACGTCGGCGGGCTGCTCGCCGACGGGATCCAGGCGCGGCTGCGGTCGGACCTGCGGATTCACCTGGCAGCCGCCGAGGCCGAATTCTGGGAGGCACCCGATTTCTCGGGCACCCGGATGCCCGCCCCGGTGCCGGCCGCGCTGCAATCGATCGCGTCCCGATTCCTCGACGAGTACCGCTCCCGGCTGGTCCCGTTCGAGACCGAGTACGAGGTGGCGCCCGGCGTGCTGGTCTGCCGCACCGGCGGCCACACCCCCGGGCACAGCGTGGTGCGGCTGGCATCCGGTGGCGACCGGCTGACCTTTGCCGGCGACGCGGTGTTTCAGGTCGGCTTTGCGAACCCGGAGTGGCATAACGGATTCGAGCACGATCCCGAGGAGGCCGCCCGCGTCCGGATCCGGCTGCTGCGGGAATTGGCGTCGACGGGCGAGTCGCTGGTGGCCACCCACCTGCCGTTCCCGTCGGTGTGCCGGGTCGGGGTGGCAGGCAACGCCTTCCGGTGCGTACCGGCCGTCTGGAATTACTGAGGCGGGCCGGCGTGGGCCCACCGCATAGATTTTTGCCAGCACCCCGCTGAATTAATTAAATTCATCGCCAGAAAAACTGAGGATTTCCTGGGTTTCTGCTAGTGTCTCGCGCAACTGGCCTGCCGGCCGGCGCAACGTCGAAGTAGGGACACGACCGTGACCACAATCAAAAAGTTCCTGTGTGGTGCCACCGTCGCCGGCATGGTCGCCGGAACCGGGGCGGCCGTCGGGGTGCCGTCCGGGTTGTCGGCGCTGACCGCCGACTGGCTGCTGGCCGCCGAACATGTGCTGCTCATCGGCGTCGACGGCACCAACCTCGACAAGATTCTGCAGTACGCCTACGACGAGGACAGCGGCTTCAAGACGGCGATGGACCAGGGCATCACCGGCGCCACCAGCGAAGTCAACCACACCACGATCTCCGGTCCGTCGTGGTCGACGATCCTCACCGGCGTGTGGGACGACAAGCACGGTGTGGTCAACAACCTGTTCCGGCCCGAGCCGTATGACCAGTGGCCGACGGTGTTCAACCTGCTCGAGTACCACAACCCCGATATCGAGACCTCGGTGATCGCCGACTGGGACTACATCAACGACATCGGGGCCGCGGGCGGCTACGGCGCCGACAACAACCTGTTCATCCCGTTCCAGGACAGCTGGGCCGACACCGACGCGGCGGTCACCGCGGCGACCATCTCCCAGATCCTGGCGACCGCGAACAACCCCGCTGACATCGACAGCTTCCTGTTCTCCTACCAGGTGCAGGTCGACGAGGCCGGACACTCATTCGGCGGCGGGTCGCAAGAGTACGCGCAGGCCGTCATCAACGTCGGGGCCAACATCCAGCAGATCCTGGCCGCGGTCGCTGAGGCGAAACTGGCCAACCCGGACGACAACTGGTCGATCATCATCACCACCGACCACGGCCACCAGCAGTCACTGGGCTTCGGTCACGGCTTCCAGTCACCCAACGAGACATCGCAGTTCGTCATCTTCGACCAAGCCGGTGATCACGCGACCGACGGCAGCCAGAACCTGAACTACTCCATCGCCGACATCACTCCCACGATCTTGGCGCTGCTCGGTGCCCCGATGCGGTCGGACTTCGACGGCACCCCGATGAACGTCGACCCGGCCATCCTCGACAGCATCGTCACGCCCACCGATCTCAAGCAGTCGCTGCTCGACGCGATCTCGATGTACGGCTACCCGAACATCGGCAACGACCTCACCCTGGGCTTCCGGACGGTGATCACCTCCATCCCGTACTTCCTCGACAAGTTCGTGGGCCAGATCGACACCTTCCTGCAGTCGATCGTGGACCAGGACATCTTCCTGATCAGCGGGCTGGCCGAGTTCGTCCAGCAGATCAACGACTTCTTCGGCGGCCTGCTGGTGGATGCGACCAACGCGGTGGCACTCGGCGTCGGGTACCTCACCGGGGCGGGAGTCATCGCGCCGACCGACCCCCCGCTGCCGCCACCGGGGGGTTCGGAGGCCTCGCTGTTCGACACGCTGCTGGGCGACCACAACTGGCTCAGCCCCGACGAGGGCAGCCTCGACCTGGGGTCGCTGCTCGACTTCGGCGCACTGTTCGACTGATTTCTCGCCGCGCTCTCGCGGCGAACAAGTGGTGCGTTTCTCCACCGCTAAACGGGTATAGGGCTGCGGTACGGCACCGCAGCGGCGCCGGTGGACGGAGGAATCACAGCCGTGGTCGACAACCGATGATGCCGTTTCAGCGGCGACGTTCCGGGCTTCGCCGGATCACCGAAGGTCTCGGCGAACTCGACGCCGAGGTGTTCGAGGCGATCGCGCACTCGCCGAGCCGGCTGCTGGACACCACCATGCCGGGGCTGACGCGCGCCGCCGACCACTCCAAACTGTGGCTGGCGCTGGCCGCGGTCATGGCGGTCACCGGCCGGCCGACTGCCCGGCGCGCCGCCGCGCGCGGGGTGGCCAGCCTGGCGGTCAC
>NZ_QMEX01000059.1 GCF_003284925.1 Mycolicibacter senuensis | reverse complement strand
TTGGGGGCCACAGGCATTTCCAACAGCCCGCGCCGAAACGCGTGACCAGAGCGCGGGTCGGTGCAGCAGCCGGACTATTAGCGGCGGGCGCCAGCTCGAGCGTTTCCGACGCGGCCGGGATGTCGACCCGGGTGCCGTCGCCGTGTACCGCGACGTGGGGCACCGCCGTGGCGTCGACGTAGCCGGGGGTGAACACCCCGTAGACCTGGCCGTCACCGGGCGGGGCGGTGACGCAGAACCCCGGGTAGCTGGCCAGCGCGAGCTCGACGCCGGCCGCGGAGAACTTGCGGCCCACGTTGGCCGGGTCGGGGTCGCGCACCACGCAGTGCAGCAGGGCGCTGGCGGTCTCCTCGGTGTCGGCGTCGGGATGGTCGGTACGGGCCAAGGTCCATTCCAGCTCGGCCGGACGCACTCGTAGCGCCGCCTCCAGCTGGGTGCGTACCAGCTCGGCCTTGGCCTCGATGTTCAGGCCGGTCAGTACGAACGTGGTGGAGTTGCGGAACCCGCCGATGCTGTTGAGCGAGACCTTGTAGGTGGGTGGGGGCGGCTCGCCGGTCACGCCGGAGATGCGGACCCGGTCCGGGCCGTCGGGTGACAGCTCGATGCTGTCGATCCGGGCGGTGACGTCGGGGTTGGCGTACCGGGCCCCGGCGACCTCGTAGAGCAGCTGCGCGGTAACGGTGTCAACGCTGACCAGCCCGCCGGTGCCGGGATGCTTGGTGATCACCGATGACCCGTCGGCGTGGATCTCGGCGAGCGGGAAGCCGGCATGCAGCAGCTGCTCGGTGGGAATCTCGGTGAAGAACGCGTAGTTCCCGCCGCTGGCCTGGATGCCGCATTCGGTGACGTGACCGGCCACCACCGCGCCGGCGAGCCGGTCATAGTCGGTGCGGGCCCAGCCGAAGTGCGCGGCGGCGGGCCCGACGGTCAGCGAGGCGTCGGTGACCCGCCCGGTGATCACCACGTCCGCGCCGCCGGCCAGGCACTCGGCGATGCCCCAGCCGCCCAGGTAGGCGTTGGCGGTCAGCGGAGTGCCCAGCCCGAGCTCGGTGGCGCGGGTGAGCAGGTCGTCGCCTTCGACGTGGGCCACCCGCGCCGGGATGCCGAGCCGGTCGGACAGTTCCCGCACCGCGTCGGCCAGGCCGGCCGGATTGAGCCCGCCGGCGTTGGCCACGATGCGAACGCCCTGGTCACGGGCAAGGCCGAGGCATTGTTCGAGCTGGGTCAGGAAGGTCTTGGCATACCCGCGTTCCGGATGCTTCATCCGATCGCGCCCCAGAATCAGCATGGTCAGCTCGGCCAGGTAGTCGCCGGTGAGGTAGTCCAGGTCGCCCCCGGTGAGCATTTCGTGCATCGCCGCGTGCCGGTCGCCGTAGAAGCCTGAGCAGTTACCGATTCGAACCGCTGTCATGCGCAATCCCATCACTCAACCAACCGGTAGGTTAGCCGGTACCGCTGGTGTCGCGTCAAGGCGGCCGCCCCGGTGGGGGTCGGCGGCGCCCGCTGCTGCGGCGGTTCCAGGTTCGCCTCTCCTCCGTCGAGCCTGGCAGTGCCATTTTGGAGCCGACACAGATTAGGCGCTATTCTTTTGCAGAAGTCCCGCTATCGGTATCTGCCTGGTATCTGGCGGCAAACCGCACGATTTTTGAGGAGATGCTCGACCATGGCCGTGCCGAAGCGCAGGATGTCGCGCGCGAACACCCGTTCCCGCCGCGCGCAGTGGAAGGCCGAGGCAACCGGCCTGGTCAACGTGTCGGTCGCCGGCCGCGCGCACAAAGTGCCGCGCCGACTTCTCAAGGCCGCTCGACTGGGCCTCATTGATCTCGACCGCCGCTAATAGGGCTCCGACACGACCGGCGCCTGACGCTCCAGCTCGCCCTTCGATGATTGGATAGCACACATGGCTACCCGGGTACTGGTTGTTGATGATGACCGCGCGGTGCGTGAGTCGCTGCGCAGGTCCCTGTCGTTCAATGGTTATTCCGTCTCGTTGGCCACCGACGGCGTCGAGGCACTTGAGGCGATCAGTAACGAACGGCCCGATGCGATGATCCTGGACGTCATGATGCCGCGGCTGGACGGCCTGGAGGTCTGCCGTCAGCTGCGCAGCACCGGTGACGACCTGCCGATTCTGGTGTTGACCGCCCGCGACTCGGTTTCCGAGCGGGTGGCGGGGCTGGACGCCGGCGCCGACGACTACCTGCCGAAGCCGTTCGCCCTGGAGGAACTGCTGGCGCGGATGCGGGCGTTGCTGCGCCGCACCACCGCCGAGGACCTGTCCGAATCGGTGGCGATGTCGTTCGAGGACCTGACGCTGGATCCGGTGACCCGCGAGGTCACCCGCGGTGACCGGCAGATCAGCCTCACCCGAACCGAATTCGCGTTGTTGGAGATGTTGATCGCCAATCCGCGCCGCGTGCTCACCCGCAGTCGCATTCTCGAGGAGGTGTGGGGCTTCGACTTCCCCACCTCGGGCAATGCGCTGGAGGTCTACATCGGGTACCTGCGTCGCAAGACTGAAGCCGAAGGGGAGCCGCGGCTGATCTACACCGTGCGCGGGGTGGGTTACGTGCTTCGCGAGACACCACCCTGATGCAGTTTTTCCACCGGCGGCAGGACGGCGCTTCGGCGCAGAGCACATCCCTGTCGCTGCGCTGGCGGGTGATGCTGCTGGCGATGTCGATGGTGGCGCTGGTGGTGGTGTTGATGGCGGTCGCCGTCTACGCGGTGATCTCGGCGGCGCTCTACAACGACATCGACAATCAACTGCAGAGTCGCACCGAGATGTTGATCGCCAGCGGTTCGCTGGCCGCCGATCCGCGCAAGGCGATCGAGGGCACCGCCTACTCCGACGTCAACGCCATGCTGGTCAATCCCGGCCGGTCGATCTACACCGCCAATCAGCCCGGCCAGCGGCTGCCGGTCGGGCAGCAGGAGAAGGCCGTCATCCGTGGCGAACTATTCCTGTCGCGCCGCACCGCGGCCGGCCAGCGGGTGCTGGCGGTGCACCTGCCCAACGGCAGCACGCTGTTGATCTCCAAGAGCCTGGCGCCCACCCGCGCGGTGACCATGAAGCTGCGCTGGGTGCTACTGGTCGTCGGTGGGGTCGGCGTGGTGGTGGCCGCCATCGCCGGCGGAATGGTCACCCGGACCGGCCTGCGGCCCGTGGGCCGGCTGACCGAGGCGGCCGAACGGGTCGCGCGCACCGATGATCTGCGGCCCATCCCGGTTTACGGCAGCGACGAATTGGCCCGGCTCACCGAGGCGTTCAACGCGATGCTGCGCGCGCTGGCCGAATCGCGCGAACGACAGGCGCGGCTGGTCGCCGATGCCGGTCACGAACTCAAGACCCCGCTGACGTCGTTGCGCACCAACGTCGAACTGCTGATGGCCTCCGCGGCGCCGGGCGCACCCCAGCTGCCGGAGGAGGAGATGGCGGATCTGCGCGCCGACGCAATCGGCCAGATCGAGGAATTGTCCACGCTGGTAGGCGATTTGGTGGATCTGACCCGCGATGACCGGCGCGAGGCGGCGTTCGAGCAGGTCGATCTCACCGAGGTCGTCGACCGCAGCATGGAGCGGGTGAGGCGGCGCCGCAACGACATCGAGTTCGACATCCAGGTGGTTCCATGGCAGGTGTACGGCGACGCCGCGGGCCTGTCGCGAGCGGTGCTCAACATGCTCGACAACGCCGCCAAGTGGAGCCCGTCCGGCGGGGTCGTCAGGCTGCGGATGCGTCAGCTCGACCCGGCGCACGTTGAGATGGTGGTCTCTGACGAGGGGCCCGGAATCCCGGAGAGCGAGCGGGAATTGGTGTTCGAACGCTTCTTCCGGTCGGACCAGGCGCGTGCGATGCCAGGGTCCGGACTGGGCCTGGCGATCGTCAAACAGGTGGTGCTCAAGCACGGTGGGGCGATCACCATCGAGGACACCCATCCGGGAGCTGAGTCGCCCGGGACATCCATCCGGATGGTGCTGCCCGGCGGCGCCACCTCCGCCGGTGAGCGGCCGACCCCGGCGGTCACAGGCGCTTCTCAGTCCACGTAGGCATGGTGGTGAGGCAACTTCGCTTCTTTAGGAGTAGGCAACAGACATGACGAACTACCCCGGGTACCCGCCGTCGCACCAGCAGCCGGACCGGTCCCACTCGACCGGTGCGCCGGGTGCGCAGCAACACGGTCGGGCCGGATACCCCGCCGGGGGCGCGCAGGGCCCGTACTCCCAGGCGTACGACTGGCGCTACGCCCAGCAGGCCCAGCAGCAGTACCGCTCCGCCTACGGCAACTCCTACGGTCGGCCGCCGGTCCCGGGCCCGGGCGGGCCTGCGAAGCGCCCCCGCGCCGGGGCGCTGGTGGCGGGCGCGGCGGCCATCGCTGTGGTGTCGGGCGTGACCGGCGGCGTGGTGGGTTCGGCGCTGCATTCCGATCACAAGCAGGTGGCCGGTGGCGGCCACACAACGAGCTTGCAGTCGCCGGGCCTGCCCGCGGCGGTGACCCTGCCGGACGGCTCGGTGGAGAAGGTCGCGGCCAAAGTGGTGCCCAGCGTCGTCATGCTGGAGACCGATCTGGGACGTCAGTCCGAGGAGGGCTCGGGCATCATCTTGTCGGCAGACGGGATGATCCTGACCAACAACCACGTGGTGGCCGCCGCGGCCAAGGCGGATGCGATGTCCAAGGCGCCGCCGAAGACCACCGTGACGTTCGCCGACGGACGCACCGCGCCGTTCAGCGTGGTCGGGACGGATCCGGCCAGCGACATCGCGGTGGTGCGGGTGCAGGGTGTCTCCGACCTGACCCCGATCACGCTCGGTTCCTCGGCGGACCTGCGGGTAGGTCAGCACGTGGTGGCGGTCGGATCGCCGCTGGGCCTGGAGGGCACCGTGACGACCGGGATCGTCAGCGCCCTCAACCGGCCCGTGTCCACCAGCGGTGAGGCGGGCAACCAGAACACCGTGCTGGATGCGATCCAGACCGATGCCGCCATCAACCCGGGCAACTCGGGCGGCGCCCTGGTCAATATGAACGGCGACCTGGTCGGCATCAACTCCGCGATCGCGACGATGGGCGGGGACGCCGCCGAAGCCCAGAGCGGGTCCATCGGCCTGGGCTTCGCGATCCCGGTCGACCAGGCCAAACGGATCGCCGACGAACTCATCAACTCGCCCGATCACACCGCGTCGCACGCCTCGCTGGGGGTGCGGGTCACCAGCGAGCGCAGCCTGCACGGCGCCAAGGTGGTCGAGGTGGTGCCCGGTGAGCCGGCGTCGAAAGCCGGTCTGCCGGAAGGCGTCACGGTGACGGCGTTCGACAAGCGCCCCATCGGCAGCGCCGACGCCCTGGTCGCCGCTGTGCGGTCCAAGGCCCCCGGTGACCAGGTGACGCTGACCTATCTGGATGCCAGCGGGGCGTCCAAGACCGTGCAGGTCACCCTCGGTAAAGCCCAGCAGTGACGGACTGGAGAGTGCGGCGGTCCCAGTTTCGGCGCTCCTTCGTCGAGCCTCGCTGAACCGCGGTGTTGATGCGGCGGTCCCAGTTTCGGCTCTCCTTCGTCGAGCCTCGCTGAACCGCCGGGGTTCGGCGATATACGGTTGCACCCATGGAACAGACGCCAGAACTGGCAGGGCGTGCGCTCGTTGTCGTGGTCGACGACCGTACCGCGCACGGCGATGAGGACCACAGCGGTCCGTTGGTCACCGAGCTGTTGGCCGAGGGCGGGTTCATGGTCGATGGTGTGGTCGCCGTCTCCGCCGACGAGGTGGAGATCCGCAACGCGCTGAACACGGCGGTGATCGGCGGGGTTGACCTGGTCGTATCGGTCGGTGGCACCGGGGTCACCCCGCGTGACGTCACACCCGAAGCCACCCGCGAGCTCCTGGACCGCGAGATCCTCGGGATCGCCGAGGCGCTGCGTGCGTCCGCGTTGGCTGCCGGCATACCCGACGCCGGGTTGTCGCGTGGCCTGGCCGGAGTCTCGGGCAGCACCCTGGTGGTGAACCTGGCAGGTTCCCGGGCCGCCGTTCGCGACGGGATGGCGACGCTGAATCCGCTGGCAGCCGTGATCATCGGCCAACTGTCCAGCCTGGAGATATAACGGCGATGCCCGGCCCCGACGAGCGCCAGGAATCTTCCGACGAGCGCGATCCGGACGACGCGCGGGAGGCCGAGGAGCGCGAGCGGTGGCTGCGTGACAACGTGCCGCCGCATCACGGTTGAGATTCGACTTCGCCCAAATTCCCTTATGGGCCCGGCGACCGATATTACGGTTCGCCGTAGGCGGCGTGACGCCGCTTGACAGTGGACTCCTACAAAAGGGGATTGCGGTGCTCAAGGGATTCAAGAATTTCCTGATGCGTGACGACGTCATCACTGTGGCCATCGGTCTGGTGGTGGCGCTGGCATTTTCCAACCTGGTCGAAGCCTTCACCGACAGCGTGATCAATCCGCTGGTCTCGGCCATGCAACCGGATGCCTCCGGCTTGGGCCTGGGCTACCAACTCGGCGAGGAAGGCAACGCCGCGACGTTCATAGACCTCGGGGCGTTCATCTCGGCGATCATCTACTTCATCGTGTTCATGGCCACCATCTACTTCTTCATCGTGTTGCCCTACAAGCACATTCAGAAGCGGCGCGGTAAGACGGTGTTCGGTGACCCGGCACCCACCAAGACCTGCCCGGAGTGCAAGTCGGAGATCGACCCCGAAGCGACCAAGTGCAAGTTCTGCGCCAGCCCGCAACCTGCCGCGGCCTGAGGCGGTTCAGCGCAGGGTGAGGGTCACGGCCTGAGCCAGCGTGGCGCCGGCCACCGCCACTGCGGCGGTGGCCGGTAGCGCCACGAGCACCACCCGATCGTCATGATTCTGTTTGTCGGACACCAGCACTACGATTCCGCCGGTCGCGAGCACCTTCGGTGCGCCAGGGGGATCCGAGGCGTCGTCGGTCGCCACAATGTCGACGACGTCGCCGGTGCGCACCAGATCGGTCAATGCGGTGTCGGCCGGGTGTACACCGACGATACGGGCGTCTCGCCCGGCGACCGCTTCGGTGAGGCGACTGCCCAGTAGTCGGACGTCGGTGAGTAGTTCGCCGCGACGCGCCGGCCCGGCCAGAGTGGTGTGCAGCACCGATGAGATGTCGGTGGCGACGCCGTCGGGAACCGTTCGGGCCGAGCGGGATTCGAGCGAGACGTCCTCGGGGGTCAACGGCGTGCCGGGAGCGATGTCGCGGCTGGCCACTACGACGTCGACCCGGTCGCTCTGCGGGTCGGAACGGATCGTTGCGACACCGGCCAACACCACCAGTGCGCCGGCGACCACCCGCCGCGCCAGCATGGTGCGGGCCCAATCCGGGCGCAGCAGCGAAGAGACCCGGCTGACCAAGGTCGGGTTGAGCGACTCGCCCATGACGGCCACGTTAAACGGCCGGACCGCCCGGGACGCTCGCCGCCGGAACCGGCCTGTGGATAACTGGTTAAGCGGAGGCGGCAGCAGTGGTGGAAGCGGTGCTTGCCTTCGGCTTGTCGGCCGATTTGGTGCCGCTGTCGCCGGAAGACTTGTCGGCGGACTTGGTGGCGCCCTCACCCGAGCTGCCGGAGTCGCTCGAGGCCCCAGCGGCTCCAGCCTTGGCGGAGCTGCTGCCGTTGGACGACTTGCCGGTATCGCGGCTGTCGGTGCGGTAGAAGCCGCTGCCCTTGAACACCACGCCGACCTTGCCGAAGATCTTGCGGAGGCGGCCGTTGCACTCCTCGCAGGTAGTCAGCGCGTCGTCGGTAAAGGCCTGGACCACGTCGAAGCGGTTGCTGCACTCGGTGCAGGCGTAGCTGTAGGTGGGCACGCGAACCTCCGTGGATCGAACAATCGGGTTAGCACTCTACCGTGCTAAGTGCTAGAACCGCTATTCGGCCTTGCGCATTCCGGGCTGCGACGGGCCGTCGGGATCACGCCAGGGCCACTACGCCGAGCCCCGGGGTCAGCGCGTGGGTCATGGGCACATCGTGCGGCTCGGCGGGCAATTCGTCGAGCAGTTCGGTGTCGCGCACCACCGCTACCAGCGGGATCTGCGGCCGCCGCAGTAGCAGAGAGCGATCGTAGAAGCCCGCACCGCGGCCCAATCGCGCGCCCCGACGGTCGATGGCCAGCGCCGGGACGACGACCAGATCCGCCTCGGCCAGCACTTGGGCCGGTAGCCAGGGCGGCGCCGGTTCGAGCAGGCCGAACGGCCCGGGGACGAGCTTTTCGGGCCGGTACTCGCCCCACATCAGCGCCAGCGGTGTGCCGTCGTCTTCGGTGCGCACCACCGGCAGCAGCACCCGGATGCCCCGCCGCGTCAGGCCGTCGAGCATGGCGGTGGAGCCGGGTTCGCTGCCCACCGGCAGGTAGGCGCTGACCGTTCGGGCGCCGCCGGCGAACTGCTCCAGGTAGCAGGCCAGCGCGCGGGCCTCGGCGTCGTGCACCTCGGGAGGTACCGCGCGTCGTGCCGCGAGCAGGCGCGCGCGCAGGGTGGACTTGGCGGTCACCGCCGCGTTGTCGGTCACGCCTTCAGCCTGTCAGTCCCGGCTCGCCCACCGCCAGCGGCGGAACTGGAGTTGATTGCGGTTATCGTGTGAACAATGCCCACGCCGAACGCTTCCATTCCGCGTACCGCCATTGTGCCGGCGGCCGGTTTGGGTACCCGTTTTCTGCCCGCCACCAAGACGGTGCCCAAGGAGCTGCTGCCCGTCGTCGACACCCCCGGCATCGAGTTGGTGGCCGCGGAGGCGGCCGAGGCCGGCGCCGAGCGACTGGTGATCATCACCTCGGAGGGCAAGGACGGGGTGGTCGCGCACTTCGTCGAAGACCTGGTGCTCGAAGGCACGCTGGAGGCGCGCGGCAAGAAGGCGATGCTGGCCAAGGTGCGCCGCGCCCCGCAGCTGATCAAGGTGGAGTCGGTGGTGCAGGCCGAGCCGCTCGGGCTGGGGCACGCCATCAGTTGTGTCGAGCCCACGTTGTCCGCCGACGAGGATGCGGTCGCCGTCCTGCTCCCCGATGACCTGGTGCTGCCCACCGGGGTGTTGGAGACGATGTCGAAGGTGCGGGCCCTCCAGGGCGGCACCGTGCTCTGCGCGATCGAGGTCAGCCCCGACGAGGTCAGCGCCTACGGTGTTTTTGACGTCGAGCCCGTTCCCGACGGTGACAATTCCGACGTGTTGCGGGTCAAGGGCATGGTCGAGAAGCCCAAGGCGGCCGACGCGCCATCGATGTATGCCGCCGCGGGCCGCTACGTGCTGGACCGCGCGGTATTCGACGCGTTGCGGCGCATCGACCGCGGCGCCGGCGGGGAGGTGCAACTGACCGACGCCATCGCGCTGATGATCGCCGAGGGGCACCCCGTACATGTCGTGGTTCACCGCGGCTCGCGACACGACCTGGGAAATCCGGGCGGCTACCTCAAAGCTGCGGTTGACTTTGCCCTGGATCGTGATGACTACGGTCCGGACCTGCGCCGGTGGTTGGTGGCGCGGTTGGGCTTGGCGGAGAACTAGGGGACCGTCAGCCCGAATCGGACCGAGGTTTTGAGAAAGGCGCGCCGTGCGTTCGGTTGAGGAGCAACAGGCTCGGGTGTCGGCTGCCGCGGTGGCGCCCCGCCCGGTCCGGGTGGCGATCGCCGAGGCGCAGGGCTTGATGTGCGCTGAAGAGGTGGTCGCCGAGCGGCCCATGCCCGCCTTCGACCAGGCCGCGATCGACGGTTACGCGGTGCGCAGCGTCGACGTACTCGGCGCCGACGCGATCGGCGACAGCTCCGATGAGCGCGGCGATATCGCTGATGCCCCCATCACGCTTCCGGTGTTGGGCACCATCGAGGCCGGGGCGCGCACCCCGACTCGGCTGCAGCCCAAGCTGGCGACCCGGATTCAGACCGGGGCGCCGATGCCCACCCTGGCCGACGCGGTGCTGCCGCTGCGGTGGACCGACGGTGGCAACTCCCGGGTGCGGGTGCTGCGAGCCGTGCGTCCCGGCGACTATGTGCGCCGCGTCGGCGACGACGTGCAGCCCGGTGATGTCGCCGTCCGCGCCGGCACGGTCGTCGGCGCAGCTCAGGTGGGTCTGTTGGCCGCCGTCGGCCGCGACCGGGTGCTGGTTCATCCGCGCCCGCGACTGTCGGTGCTGGCGGTGGGCGGCGAGTTGGTCGACGTGAACCGCACCCCCGGCAACGGGCAGGTCTACGACGTTGACTCGTATGCGCTGGCGGCGGCCGGCCGCGATGCCGGGGCGGAGGTCACCCGCGTCGGGATCGTCAGCAGCGAACCCACCAAGCTTCGCGAGGTGGTCGAAGGGCAGCTCAACCGGGCCGAGGTGGTGGTGATCGCCGGCGGGGTCGGTGGGGCCGCGGCCGACGCGGTGCGCGCGGCCTTGTCGGGTCTGGGCGAGCTCGAAGTCTCCCGGATCGCGATGCATCCCGGTTCGGTGCAGGGTTTCGGCCAGCTGGGACCGGAAGGGGTCCCGACGTTTCTGTTGCCGACCAACCCGGTCAGCGCGCTGGTGGTGTTCGAGGTGATGATCCGTCCGCTCATCAGGCTGTCGCTGGGCAAACGCGAGCCGATGCGCCGGATGGTGCGGGCGCGGACACTGGGCCCGATCAGTTCGATGCCCGGCCGCAAGGGCTATCTGCGGGGTCAGCTGATGCGCGATGAGCAAACCGACGAGTACCTCGTGCAGGTGCTCGGCGGCAGCGGGGGCACCTCGTCGCATCTGCTGGCGACCCTGGCCGAAGCGAACTGTCTGGTGGTGGTTCCCGAGGAGGTCGAGCAGATCGGCGCCGGGGAGATGGTGGACGTCGCCTTCTTGGCTCAGCGGGGTTGAGTCGGGGCGCATGCTGGTCAACCTGTGGCCTTTCAAGGCCGTCCAGCACCCCGGCTGGCCGACGGTGCTCGGACCGCTGCGAGTGCCGGCCGGGGTGATCCGGCTGCGGCCGGTGCGGATGCGCGACGGCGTGGCCTGGAGCCGGATCCGATTGGCCGACCGATCCCACCTGGAACCGTGGGAGCCCAGTGTCGAGGCGGACTGGGGCACCCGGCACAGTGCGGCCGCGTGGCCGCCGGTGTGCTCGACCCTGCGTACCGAAGCCCGCTACGGGCGGATGCTGCCGTTCGTCATCGAGCTCGACGGACGGTTCTGCGGCCAGTTGACGGTCGGCAACATCGCCCACGGCGCGTTGCGGTCGGCCTGGATCGGCTACTGGGTGTCCAGTTCGGCGGCCGGCGGGGGAGTGGCAACCGGGGCGGTGGCGCTCGGGCTCGACCACTGCTTCGGGCCGGTCCGGCTGCACCGGGTGGAGGCGACGGTCCGGCCCGAGAATGCGGCCAGCCGTGCGGTATTGGCGAAGGTCGGGTTTCGTGAAGAGGGCCTGTTGCAGCGTTATCTGGATGTCGACGGGGCGTGGCGGGACCACCTGCTGGTGGCGATAACGGTCGAGGAAGTCGCCGGGTCGGTGACCGCGGGACTGGTGCGGGCGGGCCGGGCGTCGTGGGTCTGAGTGATTTCGTCAGCCGTGTTGCCCGTGTGATAGTTGTGACTACCGAGGTCAGCGAGTAAATTACAACTGTGTAATTGGCTCGGCGCGCCGTCCGGAGTCGTGTGGGTCACAGACCTAGCCTTGGCTGGGAAAGGAGCAGGCCACCATGCCCAGCATCCCGCAATCATTGCTCTGGCTCTCCCTGGTCGTCCTCTGGCTGTTCGTACTGGTGCCGATGCTGGTCAGCAAGCGAGACGCGGTGCGGCGCACCAGTGACGTGGCGTTGGCGACCCGGGTGCTGACCAGCGGGAGTAGTGCACGGTTGCTCAAGCGCGGCGGCCCGGCCGCCGGCCACCGCAGTGACCCGGACTGGCAGCAGCGCGCCACCGACACCGACCTTGATGACGTCGATGCCGTCGACGACGTCGCCGACGACGAGCCGCCCCGCCGGCGACCGCGGGTCTTCGTCGCCACGGCCGGTGAGCAGGGTGAACTGGACCTGGACGTGTTGGACGTCGAGGTCGTCGCCGACGATTCCGCTGAATTGCCGTTGTCGGAAGCCGGCTTGGCCGCCGAAGTCGAAGCGCAGGAGCGGGCCCAGGCCGAGGCCGAGGCGCAGGCAGCGGCAGCGGCTCGCGCTCAGGCGGAGGCCGAGGCGCTGGCGGAGGCGCAGGCCCAAGCCGAGGCTGAGGCGCAGGCCCAAGCCGAGGCGGAGGCGGAAGCCGAGGCGGAGGCCGAACCGGAAGCCTTTGCCGAAGACGAGGCCGAGGCCGAATCCGATGCTGACGGCTATGAGTACGAATACGTCGAGGACAGTTCGGGTTTGGAAGCCGAAGCCGATTCGTCGGCTCCGGTAGCGGCGCGGCCACGCCGCTACGACAGCAACACGGCGGCGGCCGTCAGCGCCCGCAAGTACGAGTTCCGCAAGCGGGTGCTGATGTCGCTGGCGGTGATCCTGGTGTTCTCGGCGCTCACGGCCTTCACCGTGGCACCGACCGCGTGGTGGCTCTGCGGCGGTGCGGCCGGTGCGACGGTGGTCTACCTGGCCTACCTGCGACGGCAGACCCGCATCGAGCAACAGGTGCGGGCGCGGCGCGCGCGGCGGGCGGACCGGCCTCGTGCCCGGCGGGAGAGCGTCGGTGCCGAGGCGTTCGAAGTGGTGCCCTCGCGGCTGCGCCGGCCCGGCGTCGCGGTGCTGGAGATCGACGACGAGGACCCGGTGTTCGAGCACCTCGAGTACGCGGCCACGGCGCGCGAGTACGGCTGGCGCGGCGATCTACCGCGGGCATCGGGCCAATAGCGTCTCGGTTTCAGGGCACCGGCCGCGGGCTGGTAGCCTGCTAGCGGTCAAGGGGCTATGGCGCAGTTGGTAGCGCGACTCGTTCGCATCGAGTAGGTCAGGGGTTCGATTCCCCTTAGCTCCACAGAGTTTGTGCAGGTCAGGATGTTTCCTGATGAGCGGCAGCATCCACTGCGTAAGGCGCACCGAGGAATCGGCGCACCGCGGCTTCTTCCTCGTCGGCGCCCTGGATGGGCCAGTACCAGAGCGCCAGAAACACCCGGATCAGCCACTGCGCGGCCAGCGGATCGGGGTTGTCGTCGCCGACCATTTCGGCGGCGAAGCGGGCGATGACCGGGGAGTCGGTCAGCCAATCCGTGCCGGGAGAGCCGGTCATGGCGCGCATGATCTGCGAGAGCGGTTCGGCGCGCAGCCGCTGTAGGGCGACGAGCGTGGCGGTGACAATGCGCTCCGACCCCGTCAGCCCGGTGATGGCTTCCCGGACCGAGTCGAGAATGCGTTCTGCTTGTCTGGTCAGCACCGTGTCGCGGATCGCCGCCTTGCCTCCGGCATGGCGGTAGATGGTCGCCGGCGAGCAGTGCACGACGGCGGCCAGGGCGTCGATGGTGAAGGCGTCGTAGCCCTGCCGCGATATGAGCTCGGCGGCTGCGGCGTAAATCCGTTCGGCGCCCTCGCTGCGGCGATCCCGGCCGATCAGCCAGTCGGGTGCTGCCACCGATATCTCGCCCTGGGAGAATCCATAACGCATTTTTATCATCATGAGAAAGATTTCGGCGGACCTCTCACCGCTGGCGCTGGTCGGCACGGTCGGCTGAGAAGGCCCGCACCTTTTCGTTTCGGACCCGCCTCGCAACTTCGATGCGCGCCGTTGACGCAGGTCACGAGTGCAATACAGCCTGGTGGGCATGAGTGCCGTGGTGGACGCGACCGACTTCTTCGGCCACGCCGCGATCCAAGATCCCAACCCGTTGTACGACACGATGCGCCGCCGCGGCGGAGTGAACCGGATCGGTGATTCTGTTTTCTACGCGGTATGCGGCTGGGACGCGGTCACCGACGCGGTGCACCGCGTCGAGGACTTCTCGTCGAACCTGACGGCGACGATGGTCTACCACGACGACGGGACGGTGACGCCGTTCGACATGGGGCCGCTCGGTGGACCGATGCATGCGCTGGCCACCGCAGACGATCCGCTGCACGCGGGACACCGGAAGTTGCTGCTGCCCCACCTCTCGGCCAAGCGGGTGCGCGTCATCGAAGAGTTCGCCGAAGCCACCGCCAAGCGACTGTGGGCCGAGGCGAGCGACGGCGGACAGGTCGAGTGGATGAGCACCATCGCCAACCGGCTGCCGATGACGGTGGTCGCCCGCCTGCTCGGTCTCCCGGATGACGACGTCGACAAGCTGATCCGGTTGGGCTACGCCACCACCACCCTGCTCGACGGCATCGTCAGTGCGTCCCAGCTCGAGGCGGCCGGCGTGGCCGCCATGGAACTTTCCGGCTATGTCCTCGAGCACTTCCAGAAGGCGGCCGAAAACCCGCAGCCGGGCCTGATCGGTGACCTCGCCACCCGCACCAAAGCCGGTGAGCTGGAGCAGCTTTCAGCGCTGGCAATCATGCTCACCCTGTTCAGCGCAGCCGGCGAGTCGACCGCTTCGCTACTGGGCAGCGCCGCGTGGATCCTGGCCGACCGCCCCCACATTCAAGAGCAACTACGTGCCCACCCCGAGTTGCTGGATGCGTTCCTTGAGGAGACCCTGCGCTGTGAATCGCCCTTTCGCGGCCACTATCGGCATGTGGTCGCGGATACCACCCTGGGCGGAGTCGAATTGCCCGCCGACTCACGCCTGCTGCTGATGTGGGGCGCAGCCAATCGCGATCCCCAGCATTTCGACGCCCCCAACGACTTTCGGCTCGACCGCAGCACCGGCAGAGGGCACTTGGCCTTCGGCAAGGGCGCACATTTCTGCGTCGGGGCGGCGCTGGCCCGCCTGGAGGCCCGGATCGTGTTTCGGATGCTGCTTGAGCAGACCAGCTGGATCGAGGCGGCCGAGGTCGGCGAATGGTTGCCCAGCATCCTGGTCCGCCGCCTGGAGCGGTTGCAGCTCAACATCCGCTGACGTCGCCGGCCCCTGGGAGGAGTCAGGGGTGGGTGACCAGATACGTCTCGTTGTCCAGCCCCTCGGTGAGTTCGGCAACGTCAAAGGGCCGGTCGAGGCGCGCACGCAACGCCGTCGGGTCGATCAACAGGCTTATCTCGGCGGTCTGCCGGGCGAACAGTCGCCCGATCAGCGGGTAGAGCCGCCGCATGATCGCCCGCTCAGCCGAGGTGCAGCGCGACGCGCAGTAGCCGACGTGTCCGACCTCGTCGGTGAGGATCTCGCTGTAGAGCAGCGTGATTCGTTCTGCCACTTCGGGTTCGTCGGCGAACAGCTCGCTGCCGACGCGGCGCAGCTCGTCGAACATGATGCAGCCCGCCATCTCCGCGGCTCCCACGAACATGAAACCGAGCCGTTCGGGGAGAAACACCCCGGTCTTGACGAACTGCCGCATCACAAACGGGGGCGGCACAACTTGGAACGTCAGGTCGAATACGTCGAGGGCGTAGGCCAGCAGCCGGGTGTGGTAGTGCTCCTCGAGCTCGAGATAGACGTTCTCCGGCGGCAGACTCTCGTCGCTGTTGCGCCCGTAGGTCTCGCCGAGCCCGACGCCGAACCGTTCGGCCTGATTGAGTTTGGCGGTCGCCAGCAGGAACAGCATCTTGCGGTCCAGGCCGGGGTCGGGCCGCCGGCGCCGCAGATTGCGTAGGAACGTCGCGCGATCGGCGGGAGCAGCGGAGCGGACCGGGTTCGCTTCCAGGTCATCGAAGAACTTCTCGCGGTTCGCCAACCGCCGGTTGAGCAGGTCCGCCTCGCCGTCACGCCGGGCCAGGTAGTCTCGGTAGCCCTCGATACCGGTGCGATTCATCGGTTCTCCATTCCCTTGACAATCGTTGTCGCATAACGGTTGAGCAATTCGCCATCGTGCGCTCCGGTGGCCAGCAGAGCGAACAGCCCGGTCAGGAAGAACGTTGCGAGCTCGGCCGCGTCGAGCTCCGGCGACACCTGCCCGCGGTGCTGGGCCCGGCTGATGACCTCCGGCAGGAACTGCAGCAGCGGGTGCTGGGCTAATTCGTCTTCGGCGGGCCGGGTCGAGGTGAAATGCAGCCCGAGCATGTCCCGGAAAACAACGGGCCCCAAACGGCGTTCGGCGCTGAGGACATGGTCGATCAGTTGGGACAACACGGCGGCCAACTCGCCGTCGGCAGCCCCGAGTTCGTCGACGATTCGGGCCTCCTCGTTGTGCTCCAGCTCGACCAGGACGTGCTCCTTGGTGGGGAAGTGGAAGTAGAACGTGCCGCGCGCCACCCCCGCCGCGCCGGCGATCGCGCTGACGTCGGCGCCGGCGAGCCCGTACCGGCCGATCTCGGCTACCGCGGCCTCGAACAGCCGCGCCCTGGTCTCGAGCCGGCGAGTCTCCCGGATGCCCCCGGCCCGTGACGGCGGTGCGGTCAATTCGCCTGACGACATATTCGCACTCTAGGCATGTGGCTGACGACTGTCAATGACGGGCGTCAATGAATATTGCCGCGAGTAGGCTGAGTCCGTGGCCGATAACGCCCCGCCGGGCATGTCCGACTACGAGCGCAGGGCCTGGGAAGCGCTGCTCGAGGCCGCCACCGGCACCGAGCGATCCGGCCCGCTGGAAAGCCTGAGCCGCGGCATCACGGGACGCGCCAAAGCGCTGGCCGCCGAAGCCCGTTCCACGGTCGAACAGATCCCGGGGGCAACCGTCGCCATCGGCAAGGTCGATGATCTGACCACCAGGGCCATGGAGACCCTGCACGCCGCCGTGGTCGAGCGGGGACTCAATTCGGTCAAGCCGGCCGACGTTTTTGCGATGTTCGCCGACGAGGGCGTCACGGTGGCGTCCTACGAGGAGGTCAAAGAACTCGACCTGAAACACTGCGACCGCTCGGTGCCGCGGCGCAAGGAACGCTACATCGCCCTTGCGATGGCCGGCGGCGCGGCGTCATCGCTGGCGGTGACGGGGGCGGCCGTGTCGAGCCCTGTCACCGGCGGCACCACTTTGACCGTCGCGGCCTCGGCCGTCGTTGCTGACGTCACCGCCGTGATGGCCGGGATGGGGCGCATCGTGGCGTTGGTTGCGGCGCACTACGGTTACGACGTCCGGGTGCCCGATGAGCAGGCGTTCGCCTCCGGGGTGATCGCCTATTCCGCCGCGGGTGACCCGGCGGAGAAAGCCGCGGCGTTGGCCGCGCTGTCGCGGCTGACACAGCAGATGATGGGCCGGGCGTCGTGGCAGCGACTCCAGCCGCGGCAAGCCGACAACGTAATCCGGCAGGTTTCCCTGGCGCTGGGGTTCCGGCTGGCCAAACGCAAACTGGCGCAGGCGGTTCCGCTGCTGGGCGCGGTGGTCAACGGCGGGCTCAACGCCCGTATCGCGCAGCAGACCTTCGAACGGGCCCAGCAGGCCTACCGGCTGCGGTTTCTCACCGAAAAGCACGACCTGGACGCCGGCCGGTGGGCACCGGCGGGGTCGGACGACGCGATCGACATCCCGCTGATCGACGAGGTGCTCGACGCGGAACTCGCGTCCAGATCCGGTGATGCCGCGGGCGACACCGATTAGGTCAGGGTTTCAGGGCACAGTTCGTGCTGGGCGATGTTGATCACCGGGCGCAGGTTAACCGTCAGGTCATCGACCATCGACGGTCCACCGAACGACGGCCGGCGCACGTAAGCGTCCACGACCTGATCGACCGTGGCGCCGCTGCGCAGCTGGTTGCAGAACCGGTGTCCCGCCGACAGTCTGGCGTTCGGCGGGCCGGACCGGAAGACGCCGTTGGCGTCCAGGGCGGCGATGTAGCTGGCGTCGTCGGCGTGGGCTGCCGGCGGGCCGCCGAGCAGCGCCATGCACGCGACACCGGCAAGCGCGGCCGTGCGCAGAATCCAAGTCATACCGGCGATGCTACGGCCAAACAGTCCGCCAACGAGCCCACTTCTGCGTCACCGGCGCAAAGCTGCGAGCGCACTCCGCCCGGAAAGCCATGGCTCAGCGCCAACCGGGTTAGATCAGGCCCAGCGCGGTCATCGCATCGGCAACCTGAATGAAGCCCGCGATGTTGGCCCCCACCACGTAGTTGCCGGGGGCGCCGTACTCGTCGGCGGTGACCAGACAGCGGTGGTGGATGCTCTGCATGATGGCCGCCAGGCGCTGCTCGGTGTATTCGAAGCTCCACGAGTCACGTGAGGCGTTCTGCTGCATCTCCAGGGCGCTGGTGGCCACCCCGCCGGCGTTGGCGGCCTTGCCCGGGGCCAGCGTCACACCGGCTTCGGTGAACAGTTTGGCGGCCTCCGGGGTGCAGGGCATGTTGGCGCCCTCGGCGATGATCTTGCAGCCGTTGCGGGCCAGCGTGGCGGCGTGGTTGCCGTCCAGTTCGTTCTGGGTGGCCGACGGGAACGCGATCTGGCAGGGCACATCCCAGATGGAGCCGCCGCTGTTGACGAACTGCGTCGCGCCGCCGCGGGCGGTGGCGTAGGCCTCGATGCGCTCGCGCTTGACCTCCTTGACCTCCTTGAGCAGCTCCAGGTCGATGCCCTTCTCGTCGACGATGTAGCCGCTGGAGTCCGAGCACGCCACCACGACGCCGCCCAGTTGGTGGATCTTCTCGATCGCGTAGATGGCCACGTTGCCCGATCCCGACACCACGGCCCGCTTGCCCTCGAAGGAGTCCTTGGCCGTCTTGAGGATCTCGTCGGCGAAGAACACCGCGCCATAACCGGTCGCCTCGGTGCGGACCTGCGACCCGCCCCAGGTCAGGCCCTTGCCGGTCAACACGCCCGACTCGTAGCGGTTGGTGATCCGCTTGTACTGGCCGAACAGGTAGCCGATCTCGCGGCCGCCGACGCCGATGTCACCGGCGGGGACGTCGGTGTACTCGCCCAGGTGGCGGTAGAGCTCGGTCATGAACGACTGACAGAACCGCATGATCTCGTTGTCCGAGCGGCCCTTGGGGTCGAAGTCCGACCCGCCTTTGCCGCCCCCGATCGGCAGGCCGGTCAGCGAGTTCTTGAAGATCTGCTCGAAGCCGAGGAACTTGACAATCCCGAGGTAGACCGACGGGTGGAACCGCAGCCCGCCCTTGTAGGGCCCCAGGGCCGAGTTGAATTCCACCCGGAAACCGCGGTTGATCTGCACGTTGCCGTTGTCGTCGAGCCACGGCACCCGGAAGATGATCTGACGTTCGGGCTCGCACATCCGCCGGATGACCGCGCTGTCGACGTAGTCCGGATGCTTGGCCACCACAGGGCCGAGGCTGCTGAGTACCTCGAAAACGGCCTGGTGGAACTCGGCCTCGCCGGGGTTACGGCGCAGCACCTCTTCATAGATCTCGTGCAGCCTCGGATTCAGTTCGCTCATGTCCTGTGATCTCTTCCTCAACGTATCGCTGTCAGCGGGCACAGGGTAGCCGTCTTAAATCGCTAACGCCGAATCGAGTTGATTATGTCGCTGTTAAATCATTACCGCTCCGGGCCACCGGTTAGCCTTGATTGGCGAACAAAGGCGGAGCAATCCATGGGGATGTCGCGGCGAGACCGGGTGAGTGAAGCGTTGTCCACCCCGGAGCTCGCGGCGATGGAAATCTTCGCCGGTTGCAGCCACGCCGAGCTGTCGCCGCTGGCCGCCGGCTTACAGCCGCTGCAGGCCGCGACCGGAACCGAACTCATGCGGCAAGGCGAGCCGGCGGTGTCCTTCCTGCTCATCTCGTCGGGGTCAGCCCAGGTCAGGCATGTCGGCGACGACGGCGCGGTGGTCGTCAGCGAGGTGTCGGCCGGGATGGTGGTCGGGGAGATCGCGCTGTTGCGCAAGGGCCGCCGGACCGCGACCGTCACCACCTCGACGCCGTTGACCGGCTGGATCGGCGACGAGCAGGCCTTCGACGAGATGCTGCAGATCCCGGAGGTCATGGGCCGGCTGGTGCGCACCGCACGCCAGCGGCTCGCCGCCTACATCGAGGCCGTGCAATTTGCGGCCCGCGATGGCACCAGGTTCTTGCTGCGGCCGGTGTTGCCCGGCGACGGCGCGCGAACCGTGCACGGCCACGTCGAGTTCTCCACCGAGACGCTCTACCGCCGGTTCATGTCCACCCGCACCCCGAACCCGGCGCTCATGCACTACTTGTTCGAGGTCGACTACGTCGATCACTTCGTCTGGGTGGTCACCGAGCTGGACGGGTCGATCGTCGCCGACGCACGTTTCGTCCGGGACCTCAAGGACCCGACGGTCGCCGAGATCGCGTTCACCGTCGGCGACCGCTACCAGGGCCGGGGGATCGGCACCTACCTGATGGGAGCGGTGGCCGTCATCGCCCGGCTGGAGGGCATCGAGAAGTTCACCGCACGGGTGCTGTCGGAGAACGCGCCGATGCGCGCGATCCTGGACCACCTGGGCGCCTACTGGGAGCGCGACGATCCGGGCATCGTCACCACGATGATCGATGTGCCCGGTGAGCACCAGCTGCCGTTCGGTCGTGACATGGCCGAACAGATCAAAGAGGTTGGCCGCCAAGCCATCCAGGCTGTAGGGTGACCGCCGCCACCCCCGGCGGTCGGCGTTGGGTAGATTGGCTGCGATGTTGAACCTTCGCGCGGTGCTGGCAGTGGGCTGTGTCGGCTTGCTCGCGGCCTGCAGCTCCGATCCCGGCGAGGTGACCGCCGACATCGGCAAAGTGGCCGACCTCAAGTCCTCTTTCGGTCCGGAGTTCCAGGTCAAGGCCATCGCGCCGACCGGTCTGGACCCGAAGTTACTGGCGGCCAACACTTTGCCTCCGGGCTTGAAGTTCGAGCCCGCCGACTGCTCGAGGTTCGCAGTCAGCCAGCAACTGCCGCAGGGCGTGCAGGGCAATATGGCCGCTGTGGCTGCCGAGGGCAACGGCAACCGCTTCATCACCATCGCCCTGGAGACCTCCGAGCCGGTCCCGTTCAACGAACCCGGAAAGTCCTGCCGCCGAATCGGCTTCGCCGGCGAACGGATGCGCGGCCTGGTCGAAACGGTCGAGGCGCCGCGCATCGACGGCGTGCAGACCATCGGCGTGCATCGGGTGATCGAGGCGGTCACCGGCGGCCAGTCGCGCGTCGGCGAGCTGTACAACTACTCGGCGTATTTCGGGCCGTATCAGGTGCTTGTCACCGCCAACCCGCTGGTGGCGCCGGACAAGCCGGTCATCCCGGTCGACACCGCCCGAGCCCGCGAGCTGCTGGTGGCCGCGGTCGCCGCGGTGCGGGGCTGATCCTTTTCGCTAGCGCACGCCGCGCGGCCGGAACTGGATGCTGATCCGCGGGCCGACGGGTGCGGCCGTCTTCGGTATCGAGTGCTCCCAGGTGCGCTGGCAGGAGCCGCCCATCACCAGCAGGTCGCCGTGGTGTTGCGACAGCCGCAGCGCAGTGCCGCCGCCCCGGGGACGCAGCGCGAACGTGCGGGTGGCGCCGACGCTGACGATCGCGACCATGGTGTCCTGGGTGGCGCCGCGACCGAGGGTGTCGCCGTGCCAGGCCACACTGTCGTTGCCGTCGCGGTACAGGCACAGCCCCACCGTGGCGAACGGTTCGCCGAGTTCCCCGGCGTAGATGTCGTTGAGCCGCCGGCGCAGCCGGCCGATCGCCGGGTGCGGCGCATCACCGGCGGCCAGGTCGTGGAAGCTGACCAGCCTGGGTACGTCGAGCAGCCGGTCATACATCCGGCGGCGCTCGGCTCGCCAGGGGACGGCGGATCGCAGTTCGGCGACCAGATCGGTGCCTTCCGTCACCCAGTTGGGACGGACGTCGAGCCAGGCGCCGTCGCCCAGCTGCCGGCGTTCGCTCAGGTCGAACAGCGACTCCTGTACGGGTACCGCCACGGCCGCCAGCCTATCGCACACCAGTTCGATTCGTCGAGAACTCTACGACCAGCTGGGCAGCCAGATCTGCATGTTCCAGGTGGCCGGCGAGATCGGCACCCCGGTCAGGATCGGGTACAGCCAGGCGAAGTTCGTCAGCACCAGCGCGACGTAACAGCACACCGCGATCAACCCGAGCGTGCGCCGCTCCTCGCCGCGTGAACGCCCGCCGGAGACGATGTCGCTGCAGATCAACGCCAGCAGCACCGCGAGGAACGGTGCCATCGGCACCGCATAGAAGAAGTACATCTGCCGATCGATGTCGGCGAACCACGGCAGCCAGCCGGCGCAGTAGCCGACCAGTGCCGCGGCGTAGCGCCAGTCATGGCGCACCAGGGTTCGCCACAACGCATAGCCCAGCACCGGCACCGCGAGCCACCACATCGCCGGCGTGCCCACCAGCATCACGGCTTTGACGCAGGACTGGGCGCCGCAGCCGGGCACGTCGTGCTGGTCGATCGCATAGAGCACCGGGCGCAGCGACATCGGCCAGGCCCACGGCTTCGATTCCCAGGGATGGTGGTTGCCGGCGGCGTTGGTCAGGCCGGAATGGAAGTGATAGGCCTGATAGGTGTAATGCCACAGCGAGCGCAGCGCGTCGGGCACCGGGAACCGGCTCTCCAGCCCGATCGACTGGCCCTCCTCGTGGCGGTCCACGCCGGTCTCGGAGGCGAACCACGCCGCATACGACGCCAGATACACCCCGAACGGGATCAGTACCATCGCATAGCCGGTGGGGCCCACATCGCGGCGCAGCGTTCCCAGCCACGGCCGGCGAACCCGGTACTGCCGGCGGGCGGCCACGTCGAACGCGCACGACATCGCCCCGAAGAACACCACGAAATACAGCCCGGACCACTTGGTGGCGCAGGCCAGACCCAGCAGCACCCCGGCGCCGAAGCGCCACCAGCGCACCCCCAGCCGGGGGCCCCATGGCGTTGCGCCGCAACGGCCTTCGGTCAGCACGGTATGCATTCGCATACGTACCTGATCGCGGTCGACGAGCAGCGCTCCGAACGCCGCCACCACGAAGAAGGTCAAGAAGCCGTCCAGCAGCGCGGTGCGCGCCGCCACGAAGCTGACGCCGTCTCCGACCAACAGCAATCCGGCGATCCCGCCGGCCAGCGTCGAGCGGGTCATCCGGCGCACGATGCGCACCAGCAGCGCTATCGCGAGCACCCCGAGCAGCGCACTGGTGAAGCGCCAGCCCAACCCGTTGTAGCCGAACAGCGCCTCGCCGATCGCGATCAGCTGCTTGCCGACCGGCGGGTGGACCACCAAGCCGTAGCCGGGGTTGTCCTCGACGCCGTGGTTGTGCAGCATCTGCCAGGCCTGCGGCGCGTAATGCTTCTCGTCGAAGATCGGGGTGCCGGCATCAGTCGGGGTGTGCAGGTTCGAGAACCGGGTCACCGCGGCCAGCGTGGTGATCGCCGCGGTCACCGCCCAGCCGCGGGCACGGTCGGTCGGCCCGAAGTCGGCCACCGGCACCAGTAGTCCCGGGCTGATCATCGGAGCGGTGCGCTCCGGCACGGCCGCGGAGCTGGTAGCGGTCGGAGCGCTCATCCCCACGATCGTAGGCTGTGCGCGATGGCCGCGAGCCGACGACGATGCGGAGTGAAGCGATGAGGAGGAGCGGCGCATGACCCACGGGCGACTGCTGCTGGGTGCCACTCCGCTGGGTCAGCCCGGTGACGCCTCGCCGCGGCTGGTCGCGGCACTGCGCACCGCCGACGTGGTCGCTGCCGAGGACACCCGGCGGGTGCGGACCCTGGCCAAGGCGCTCGACGTGCACATCGCCGGCAAGGTGGTCAGCCTGTTCGATGCCAACGAGGCGGCGCGGGTGCCCGCGCTGCTGGCCGAGCTACGGGCCGGGGCAACCGTGCTGGTGGTCAGCGACGCCGGGATGCCGCTGATCAGCGACCCGGGCTACCGCCTGGTGGTCGCCTGCGCCGAGGCGGGGCTGCCGGTGAGCTGCCTGCCCGGCCCGTCAGCGGTGACGACCGCGCTGGCGGTATCGGGACTGCCCAGCGAGAAGTTCTGTTTCGAGGGCTTCGCGCCGCGCAAGCCGGCGGCGCGCCGGGCGTGGCTGGCCACGCTGGCCGACGAACGGCGCACCTGCGTGTTCTTCGAGTCGCCGCGGCGGCTGGCCGGCTGCCTGCGGGACGCGGCCGAGGAGCTCG
>NZ_QMEX01000058.1 GCF_003284925.1 Mycolicibacter senuensis | reverse complement strand
TTGAAGGGGCCGGCGGAAACGGCGGCGCCGGGCAGGGCACCGGCACCGGCGGGAACGGCGGTGACGGCGGGGATGGCGGCGCCGGGCCGGGCGACGGCGCCGACGGCGGCGACGGCGGCGCCAACGGTGGCAGCGGCGGCGATGGCGGCGACGCCAATGGCAGCGGCAACGGCGGCGATGGCGGCGACGGCACCGCAGGGGCCAGCGGCGCCAACGGCGGCTCGGGTACCCAGCCGGGCGAGGCCGGTGCCGACGGCGTCGCCGGCCAGTCGGGTGGCACCGGCGGCGCCGGCGGTACCGGCTCCGGTGCGGGTCATCACGGCGGCCAGGGCGGTGCCGGAGCCACCGGAGGCAACGGTGGCAACGGCGGTGACGGCGGTAACGGCGGCGACGGTGGCGATGGCGCAGACGGTGTCCCAGGGGTCAATAACGGCAATCCCGGGCAAGGCGGCGCCGGCGGGTCGTTCGGTCCTGCCGGGGACGGCGGCACCGGTGGCCGGCCCGGTGCGAGCGGCGAGCCCGGCACACCGGGGATTCCGGCGTAACCGGTGTCCCGGGTATTCCGGCGCGCGCCCAGCGGTCGGCGACCGCGGTCGAAGCGGGTACGTCGGCGGTGACGTAGGCCCGTCGCCGCGTACCGGGCGGTCTTGCTATATATCCTTTGTCTCGCGCCCCGCCGACGACGATGCGAGGGGAAATGAGAGAGGAGTGGCGCCGATGCGCGTCCTGGTGATCGGTTCCGGCGCCCGGGAACATGCGCTCCTCCTGGCCCTTCGAAACGACCCGAAAGTCGATCACCTGGTGATCGCACCGGGCAACGCCGGCACCGCAGCGGTCGCCGAACAACGCGACGTCGACATCATCTCCGGTCCGGCGGTCGTCGCCCTGGCCCGTGACGTCGCTGCTGATCTGGTGGTGATCGGGCCTGAGGTGCCCTTGGTGTTGGGCGTTGCCGACGCGGTGCGGGCGGCGGGCATCGCCTGCTTCGGGCCCTCCCGGGACGCCGCGCGCATCGAAGGCTCCAAGGCGTTCGCCAAGGACGTGATGGCCGCGGCCGGGGTGCGCACCGCCCGCTCGGAGATCGTCGACAGCCCGGCCGACCTCGACGCTGCGCTGAGCCGGTTCGGCCCGGATGCCGGCGAGGCGGCCTGGGTGGTCAAGGACGACGGGCTGGCCGCCGGCAAGGGCGTGGTGGTGACGCCGGACCGCGCAGTGGCCCGGGCGCATGCCGCCGGGCTGCTCGACGCCGGACATCCGGTGCTGTTGGAATCGTTTTTAGATGGCCCCGAGCTGTCCTTGTTCTGTGTCGTCGACGGCGACACGGTGGTGCCGTTGTTGCCGGCGCAGGATTTCAAACGGGTCGGTGACGGTGATGCCGGCCCCAACACCGGCGGCATGGGTGCCTATGCCCCGCTGCCCTGGCTGTCCCGAGAGGCCGCGGCGGGGATCGTCGCCGACATCGTCAAGCCGGTCGCGGCCGAGCTGGTGCGCCGCGGCAGCCGGTTCGCCGGGCTGCTCTACGCCGGAGTGGCGATGACTTCGACCGGGCCGGCTGTTGTCGAATTCAACTGCCGCTTTGGGGATCCGGAGACCCAAGCGGTACTGGCGCTCTTGGAGTCGCCGCTCGGGCAGCTACTGCACGCCGCGGCCACCGGTGGGCTCAGCGAGTTCGGCGCGCTGCGCTGGCGGGACAGCTCGGCGGTGACGGTGGTGCTGGCCGCGGAGAACTATCCCGGCCGGCCCCGCCTCGGGGACGTGATCGTGGGCGCCGAGGGTGACGCCGTGCTGCACGCCGGCACCGTGCTTCGCGAGGACGGGGCGGTGGTGTCCTGCGGTGGCCGGGTGCTGTCAGTGGTGGGTGTCGGCGACGACTTGGCCGCGGCCCGCGCGGCCGCCTACCGGACCCTCGGTTCGATCCGCTTGCCCGGTAGCCACTTCCGCACCGATATCGGCTTGGCGGCCGCCGAGGACAAGATTCGGATCTAGCCGAGCCCAGCGGCCGCGGTCGGCTCGGCGAGGGCGCCGGTACAGTTACCCAGTATGTCTGACGAAACTGAGCTGGACGCTGCTGAGTCGGCCGAGGAGGATCACCCATCGGAGCAGCCTGCGGCTGCGAAACGATCGGCGGCCCAAGCGCCGGTGAAATCAGCTCAGGGGCCGCTGCTCCTCGCGGCGGCGATTGCGCTCGTCGTCGGAGCCTTGGCCGGCGGGGCGGTCGCCTGGTGGCTCCCGGGCTCCGCGTCGTCGGCAAAGTTCTCGGATCAGCAGGTTGCCGACGCGAAGAAAGATGTGTGTGCTGCGGCAGTGCTCGCGCGTCAGGCGGTGGCCAACAACATGCACCTGAAGAACCCGGATCCCGAGAACCCGGTTGCCCAGCTTGCGGTGGCCGCCAACGCGAGGCTGTCCCTGACAGCGGGCGCCGCATACCTGCGGGGGCGCGTGGAAGAGAAGGCCGCCGTTTCCCAGGATATCGCGGAAGCGGCCCGCGCGATGGCCGGCGAGCTTGAGCATCTGAACCTCAGCTACCTTGTCGGGCAACCGAATTCAGAACGGGAGCAGCTGGGGCGCGATCTTGACGCGCGCATCGCGGCGTTGGGCAAGCTCTGCCAGTAACCGCAGCCGGCTGACCGGATTCTGCCGGGTCCGATCAGCCGGCTTTAGCTCAGAAACCCAAGAACGCCAGCGGATCCCAAGCCGATGCGACCGCTGACGCCGCGTCGTCGATGCCCGACACGGCATCGCCGGCGTCAAGCGGTGCGATGGCGTCGAACATGCTGAACATGCCCGACAGGTCGATGTTGCCGAACGGGGTGATCAAGGTGTCGGTGATGTTGGCGGCCGCCGTCCCGTCGGCGTTCGGGATTGCCTCGTAGACGTTCGTGAACCATCCGAGGTCGGTCACGCTGTAGACCGTGCCCAGCGTCGGCAGGTCCGCGAGTTGCGCATCGGTGAGACCCGATGCGGCATCGACCGAGGTAACGGTGAACTGGGTGGTCTCGATCCCGAGAATGTTCGACATGTTCTCACCGAGGTTGACCGTGCCCAGCGCGTCACCGCTGCTGTCGTAGACCTCGACGCCCTCCTGGGTGGGCAGGAAGGTTCCCAAGGCATTGACACCGGAGATCTGCAGCAGCGGCGCGATACCGAACAACGGGTAGCTGTTGTCGGTGCTGAACCCGGCGCTGCCGGGGTCGAAGGTGGTGTCACCGATCGTGAACGCATTGTCACTGAGAGCGGCGCTGTCCGACGTGGCGGCGAGCGCCCCCAGCGGTGCGGCCGGGTCCATCGGGGCCGTGGCGTCAAACGAGGTCGGCACCTCGAAGTTGCCGAACGGCGTCACCAGGGTGTTGGTGATGGTGGCCGCGTCCCCGTCGGTTCCCGGGACGGCTTGATAGACGTTGGCAAAACCGCCGCCGAGGTCGGTGACGCTGTAGACCGTGCCCAGCGCCGGTAGGTCGGCGAGGCTGATGTTGTTGAGCACACTTGCGATCTCGTCGTTGGTGATGCCGCTGCCGGCCAGGCTGACGTCGCTGGGAAGAAGAGAGATCAACACGTCATCGCCGGTGATGTCGCCGGCGCCGTACTGGAGGACTCCGCTGTTGGCGGCCAGTGCATTCGCCAAGTCTTGCGCGGTGAAATCTGCATTGCTGAAGTCAAGGTTGGCGGCCAGGGCGCTTTGCAGCGCGGCGCTGGCCGGGGCGATGGCCCCGACGGTGAACTGTGTGCTGTCGATGCCCAACACGTCCGAATACCAGACGTAGCTTTGAATGCTGCCGGCGTCGGTGCCGTCGGTGTACACCTCGAAATTCTGGTCGGCCTGCGTTCCGTCGGGGCCGGTGCCGGACAGGTTGATGGCACTGGCTTCCAACCTCAGCAGCGGAGCGAAGCTGGGCAATGACAGCGGTGAGGCGATGTCGACTCCGTCGGCGCCGGGGTCGAAGGTGGTGGAGCCGATGGTGAACGCGTTGTCGCTGAGCCCGGTGGCGCCGGATGCATCCCCCAAGGCCTCCAAGGGCTTACCCGGATCCAGCGGGGCGATGGCGTCATAGGACAGCGGTATGTCGAAGTTGCCGAACGGCGTGACGAAGGTGTTGGTGATGCTGGACGCGGCCGTTCCCTCGGCGTTGGGCACAGCGACGTAGACGTTGGCGAAGCCGCCGCCGAGGTTGGTGATGCTGTACACCGTGCCATCGGCGGGTAGCTCAGCGGCTTGCGCATCGGTCAGGCCGTCGGCGGCATCGGTGCTGCTGACGGTGAACTGCGCGGTCACGATGCCCAACAGGTTCTGGACGTTGGTGGAAGTCAGGACGGTGCCGAGGGTCTCGCCGCTGCTGTCCTCGAGGGTGAACTGTTGCGATCCCAGACTGGCCAGACCCAGCAGGCTGTCGCTGCCCAGCGACAGTAGCGGGACGTTGGCGAACATCGGGATTAGTGGTTCATATCCCGGCGTCTGTATTCCGGTCAGGTTGTCGATCGCCACCGGGTCGTCGAAGGTCAAGCCTCCGATCGTGAAGCCGGTCTCGGATCCGCTGTCTGCGACAGCCGTGGCCGCTTGCAGAAAGGCCGCGGTCAGAATTCCGCCGCCGGCTGTGGCGACAGCAGCGGCCATCCGGATTCGATTCGTCATCGGGAGTTCCAATCTGTCGGGCTCAGGAACCGTTGGGTTACCCATGAGTACGGTTAAAAAAATTACTCGGGGTGTTCTTCGTCACACAAGGGTTTTCCGGGCCGTCATGCGGGAAAAATCGACCGATTTAGCGGACAAAACGGGTGCATTCCGGACGAAAGCCACCGATTTGCGGCAACAAGTGCGGCGGGGCCCGCGGCACGCGTCGATTCGCTAACCCGAGTTCGGGCTGAGGAAGTGGCTAAACAGTCAAAAGCGGGGCGACCCACGTCAACTCGGCCGGGAGCTGGGAACTCCAGTAGGACCCGTCATGCCCGCCGGGGGAGAAGCCGCCAGCGGGGGCGTCGGGCAGCTGGTCGATGAAAGCCTGGGTCGCCGAATAAAAGGGGTCGGAGTCGCCGCAATCCACCCGGATCGGGATCGATCCCAGGGCCGGCATCCCGAAGACGGAGTTCGCCGCGAAGTCCGCCGCGCCGTCGAACGCGCCCGGTGCCGTCGCACCGGGCGACAGCCACAGCGCAGGGCTCACCGCGCAGATCGCCGCGGTTCGGCGCGGACCGAGGCGGCCCCCGAGCAGCAGCGCGCCGTAGCCTCCCATCGACCAGCCGATGAACGCCACCCGGGAAGTGTCCAGCCCCTGGTCGGCCAGCAGCGGCAGCAACTCGTCGGTCACCATTGCGCCGGAGTCCTCCCCGGAGGTGCGCCGGTGCCAGTAACTGCCGCCGCCGTCGACGGCCACCACCGCGAACGGGGGCAGGCCGGCAGCGACCGCCTCGGCGAGGCCCTGTTCCACTCCGCCGGCCATCACCGTCGCCGCGTCGCTGCCTTTGCCGTGCAACGCGATCAGCGGGCGCAGTGACTCGGTCTGTCCCGGCGGGCGGGCGATCGCCCAATTGGTCGAGATCCCGCCGCGCGCGGCCGAGGTGAACGAGCCGGTCATCATGGTGGGCAGCGTCGGGGTGGCCCGCGTGGGCCGGACGCCGAACACTGAACTCACGCCCAACGCGCCCGCCGCGCCCACGATGGCCCCGAGTCGCAACGCCGCTCGTCGGCTCAACCCGGGCATGGCGGCCATCATGCCAGCGGAGCGCGGTTTGTCCGAAAAGACGCAAACCCATGATGCGGCGATAGCTCTGCTGGCAGCATCTCTAGGCGTGATGACAGCGGTCACGCCCAAGGGCGAACGCCGTCGGTATGCGCTGATCAACGCTGCCGCCGAGCTACTGCGTGAGGGTGGGTTCGAAGCGGTGCGACACCGCGCGGTGGCGCAGCGGGCCGGCCTGCCGCTGGCGTCGACCACCTACTACTTCTCGTCGCTGGAGGACCTGATCGCCAGCGCCGTGGATCACATCGGAATGTTGGAGGTTGCTCAGCTCCGCGCCCGCATCGCCGGCCTGTCTCGGCGCCGGCGCAGCGCCGAAACGACGGCCGACATGCTGGTGGAGCTGCTGTTGGGGTCGCACGAGGACCCGGAGAACGGCTCGCAGATCACCGAACAGCTCATCTCGCGGTATGAGCGGTCCATCGTCTGCGCCCGACAGCCC
This sequence comes from Mycolicibacter senuensis, assembly GCF_003284925.1. Classification (GTDB taxonomy): domain Bacteria; phylum Actinomycetota; class Actinomycetes; order Mycobacteriales; family Mycobacteriaceae; genus Mycobacterium; species Mycobacterium algericum_A. Next base: position 17,866 of record NZ_QMEX01000058.1, on the reverse strand, counting down.
GCCCTGCGCGAAATCCAGCGCCGCATCCTGCACCAACGGTCCGATGCCGTCGCCGAAGCCGTCGAGCGTTCCGGGCGGATCGTCCGGGTCGAGATGGCGCATGCGCTGGTCTGCATGGTCGATGGGGCGGTGATGGCAGCCTTGGTCGACGATCGCCAGGGACCGCGGGCCGTCGCCCGGGCGGCGGTGATCGACGTCATCGACCTGCTCGCGCCGCTGGACCAGCGCGCGGTGTCAGCCTGAGAAGCTCACACGGTATGCTGCCTCGACCCCTTTGTCGCCACTTTGCTACTGGCGGGTAACCGGGGGGTGCCAAGACGCCCAGAAACGCCTACGAGAAGCGAATGTGGAGAGCTACGTCATGAATATCGGTGTCCTATCCGAGGCGCAGCCCGGTGAGACGCGCGTGTCGGCGACGCCAACCACGGTGGCGCAGCTGATCAAGCTCGGCTACGAGGTGGTGGTGGACGCCGGTGCGGGAGAGGCGTCGTCGTTCACCGACGCCGCCTACGTCGAAGCCGGCGCCACGATCGGCGACGCCCGTGCCGCTGACATCGTCTTCGGCGTCAACGCCCCCGCGACCGAGCAGCTCGATGCCATGAAACCGGGCGCGACGCTGATCAGCCTGTTGGCACCGGCACTGAACCCGGATCGGGTGGAGGATCTGGCCCGCCGGCCGATCACGGCATTGTCGATGGACGCGGTACCCCGGATCTCGCGCGCGCAGTCGCTGGATGTGCTGAGCTCGATGGCCAACATCGCCGGCTACCGCGCCGTGGTGGAGGCCGCCCATGTGTTCGGTCGCTTCTTCACCGGCCAGGTGACCGCCGCCGGAAAGGTGCCACCGGCCAAGGTGCTGGTGGTGGGCGCCGGCGTCGCCGGCCTGGCCGCGATCGGCGCAGCCGGCAGTCTCGGGGCGATAGTGCGGGCCACCGATCCGCGGCCGGAGGTCGCCGATCAGGTGAAATCCCTGGGCGGCGAGTACCTGTCGATCGAAGACCCCGAGGCTGAGGTCTCGGCAACTGGCTATGCCAAGGAGATGGGCGACTCCTACAAGGCCCGCGAGGCCGAGCTCTACGCCGAGCAGTGCAAAGACGTCGACATCATCATCACCACCGCGCTCATCCCCGGTAAGCCGGCACCGCGGATCATCACCGCCGACATGGTCGCCTCGATGAGCCCGGGCAGCGTGATCGTGGATATGGCCGCAGCCAACGGCGGCAACGTCGAGGGCACGGTGAAGGATCAGGCCGTCGTCACCGACAACGGGGTGACGATCATCGGCTACACCGATCTCGCCGGCCGGCTGCCCGCGCAGGCCTCGCAGCTCTACGGCACCAACCTGGTCAACCTGATGAAGTTGCTGACGCCGGGCAAGGACGGCCAGCTGGTGCTGGACTTCGACGACGTGGTGCAGCGGTCGATGACCGTGGTGCGCGACGGCGAGTCGACCTGGCCGCCACCGCCGGTACAGGTCTCGGCCGCCCCCGCCAAGGCCGCCGAAGCCCCGGTGGTCAAACAGGAGTCGAAGGCGCCGATGGCGGCCGGTCGGCGGCTGGGTCTGGTTGTAGCCGCGGCGGCGGTGTTGTTCGCGTTGGTGGCGCTGGCGCCGGCGGCGCTGCAGGTGCACCTGACGGTCTTCGCGCTGGCGATCGTGATCGGTTATTACGTGATCGGGCATGTGCACCACGCGCTGCACACGCCGCTGATGTCGGTGACCAACGCGATATCGGGCATCATCGTGGTCGGTGCGCTGCTGCAGATCGGGCACGGCGATCCGGTCATCACAGCACTGGCGACCGCGGCGATCCTGCTGGCCAGCATCAACGTCTTCGGCGGTTTCGCGGTGACCCGCCGGATGCTGGCCATGTTCTCCCGCAGCTAGGCGCTGCGCACCCCGATTTGGAGTAGACCCCTATGTTCTCGATCGACACCGCCGCCTCGGCGGCATACATCGTCGCGGCGCTGTTGTTCATCCTGGCGCTGGCCGGGCTGAGTAAGCACGAAACGTCCAAGGTCGGCAACAGCTTCGGCATCCTCGGCATGACGGTGGCGCTGGCCGCGACGATCGCCTTGGCGGTCAACCGCGGCATCCAGCCGGTCGGGCTGGCGCTGCTGATCGGGGCGACCGTGGTGGGCGCGGCGATCGGGCTGTGGCGTGCCAAGGTCGTCGAGATGACCGGCATGCCCGAGCTGATCGCGCTGCTGCACTCGTTCGTCGGTCTGGCCGCCGTGCTGGTCGGCTGGAACGGGTACCTGCACATCGAAGCCGACATGCAGGGGGCCGACGCCCAGGAGTTGGCGGCCTCGGGGTTGCTGGGCATCCACTCCGCCGAGGTGTTCATCGGCGTGTTCATCGGTGCGGTCACCTTCACCGGCTCCATCGTGGCCAACCTCAAGCTGTCGGGGCGGATGAAGTCCAACCCGTTGATGCTGCCCGGCAAGAACTTCCTCAACGTCGGCGCTCTGGTGGCCTTTTTCGCGCTGACGGTGTGGTTCGTCAACGAGCCGCAGCTGTGGCTGCTGATCGCGGTCACCGTGCTGGCGCTGGCGCTGGGCTGGCACCTGGTGGCCTCCATCGGCGGTGGCGACATGCCGGTGGTGGTCTCGATGCTCAACAGTTACTCCGGCTGGGCGGCCGCGGCATCGGGCTTCCTGCTCTCCAACGACTTGCTGATCATCACCGGTGCACTGGTCGGCTCCTCGGGTGCCTACTTGTCCTACATCATGTGCAAGGCGATGAACCGGTCGTTCATCTCGGTCATCGCCGGTGGCTTCGGCATCGAGGCCGGTCCGTCCGACGACACCGATTACGGCGAGCACCGTGAGATCACCGCCGAAGGGGTGGCCGAACTGCTGGCCGGCGCCGACTCGGTGGTAATCACCCCGGGCTACGGCATGGCCGTCGCGCAGGCCCAGTACGGCGTCGCCGAACTGACCCGCAAACTGCGCGAGCGCGGCGTCAACGTGCGCTTCGGCATCCACCCTGTCGCCGGCCGGCTGCCCGGCCACATGAACGTGCTGCTTGCCGAGGCCAAGGTGCCCTACGACATCGTCCTGGAGATGGACGAGATCAACGATGACTTCGACGACACCTCGGTGGTCCTGGTCATCGGCGCCAACGACACCGTCAACCCAGCCGCCGCCGAGGACCCGGGCAGCCCGATCGCCGGCATGCCGGTGCTGACGGTGTGGGAGGCCGACAACGTGATCGTCTTCAAGCGCTCCATGGCATCGGGCTATGCCGGCGTGCAGAACCCGCTGTTCTTCCGGCAGAACTCCGCGATGCTGTTCGGCGACGCCAAGGACCGGGTCGAGGACATCCTGCACGCGCTGTGACGCTCCACCGCCAGCCGCTGAAAGCCCCGTAAGCTAGCTGCTCGTGAGCATCCCCAACGTGCTGGCCGCCCGCTACGCCAGCGCCGCGATGACCGACATCTGGTCGCCGCGGGCCAAGATCGTCGCCGAACGCCGACTGTGGCTGGCGGTGCTGCGCGCTCAGGCTGAACTCGGCGTGGCGGTGCCCGAACAGGCGATCGCCGACTACGAGGCCGTGCTCGACAATGTCGACCTCGACTCGATCGCCGCCCGCGAGCGAATCACCCGCCACGACGTCAAGGCGCGCATCGAGGAGTTCAACGCGCTGGCCGGCCATGAGCACGTCCACAAGGGCATGACCAGTCGCGACCTGACCGAGAACGTCGAACAGCTGCAGATCCGCCAATCGCTTGAGCTGGTGTTCAGCCACGGCTTGGCGGTGGTCGCTCGGCTGGTCAGTCACGCGGTGGCCTACCGCGAGCTGGTGATGGCCGGCCGCAGTCACAACGTCGCCGCGCAGGCCACCACGCTGGGCAAGCGGTTCGCCTCGGCCGCCGAGGAAACGCTGATGGCGCTGACCCGGGTGCGGGAGCTCATCGACCGCTATCCGCTGCGCGGTATCAAAGGTCCGATGGGCACCGCCCAGGACATGCTCGACCTGTTCGACGGCGACACCGCCAAGCTCGCCCATTTGGAGCGCCTCATCGCAGATTTTCTGGGGTTCTCCGCCGTGTTGACCAGCGTCGGCCAGGTCTATCCGCGATCGCTGGACCACGATGTGGTGTCCGCGCTGGTGCAGCTGGGCGCCGGCCCGTCGTCGCTGGCCCACACCATTCGGTTGATGGCCGGCCACGAACTTGTCACCGAGGGCTTCGCGCCCGGCCAGGTGGGCTCGTCGGCGATGCCGCACAAGATGAACACCCGAAGCTGCGAGCGGGTCAACGGACTGCAGGTGGTGCTGCGTGGCTACGCGTCGATGGCCGCCGAACTGGCGGGCGCGCAATGGAATGAGGGCGACGTCTTCTGTTCGGTGGTGCGCCGGGTCGCGCTGCCGGATGCGTTCTTCGCCATCGACGGACAGATCGAGACATTCCTGACCGTCCTCGACGAATTCGGCGCCTACCCGGCGGTGATCACCCGGGAACTGGACCGCTACCTACCGTTCCTGGCCACCACCAAGGTGCTGATCGCCGCGGTGCGTGCCGGGATGGGCCGGGAGGCCGCCCACGAGGTGATCAAGGAACACGCGGTGGCCGTCGCGTTGGCCATGCGGGAACGCGGCGCCGAGCCGGACCTGCTGGACCGGCTGGCCGCCGACGAACGACTGCCGCTGGACCGTGCCGCACTTCAGGCCGCCGTCGCCGACCGGCAGGCGTTCACCGGGGCGGCCGCCGACCAGGTCGACCAGGTGGCGGCTGCAGTCGCCGAACTGGCCGATCGGTACCCACAGGCCACCGCCTACACCCCGGGCGCGATCCTCTGACCCGCATGAGCCCGGAAAGACTGCGGCGGTGATCCTGGCGCCGGATGTCTTCGCGGTGGTGATGGCCACCGGTATCTTGTCGATCGGCGCCCGCAATCATCAATATTGGTGGCTTTCAGACACTTTGGGGGTACTGGCAACCGGCCTGCTGGTGGTGTTGGTGACAGCCGCAGCGCGCGCCGTCACCCGCTGGGACTTTCGCGATGCCGACGTGACACTGCGGTTGTTCACGTTCGTCGCCGCGTGCGCGGTGCTGGACTCGCGGCTGGTCGCCCACCCGGTGATGGTGCGGATGCTGGGCGCGATTGCGCTGACGGCGTGGCTGATATTGCTTACCTTGACGTGCCGCAACCTGGCTGCCAGTGGTCGGGTCGCGCTGCGCGGCAGTGCCCACGGCGCTTGGGAACTGGCCAGCGTCGGGACATCGGGGCTGGCGATCCTCGCCGCTCAGGTCGCCCGGCACACCGGTGATCGCGGCTGGACGGCGGTGGCCATGGCGGTCTGGTTGCTGGCGATCGCGATCTACGTCGCGATGGCCTGGCTGATCCTGCGGCGCGCCGTCCATGAGCGTAAGGACCGGGACGGCTTCGAACCGGACGACTGGATTCTGATGGGGGCGTTGGCCATCGCCACCTTGGCTGGTCACACCATTTACGGCGTGGCGGTGGGATGGCCGGCCGGAGCCGTACGTGCCGTCACCGTCGTGACCTGGGGGGCGGCCAGCCTCTGGATCCCTCTGCTGGTCTACTTCGTGTTGCACCGGATCAACCGCCGCCCGGCGGTGCTGCAACTCACCGGCGCATGGTGGGCGCTGGTTTTCCCGCTGGGGATGTACTCGGTGGCCACCGCGGCTATGGCCGCAGAACTTCGGGCACCGGCCTTGCAGACGGTGTCGCTGGTGTTCTTCTGGAATGCGTTGACGGCGTGGCTGATTGTGGCGGTCGCTGGGTTACTGCGATTGCGGGTGGTTACGCCCGAGGCACGCCGGCGCCGCGCCGCCGAGCGGTGAGCCAGGCCCACAACCAGGTCAGCGGAACGTCGCGGCCGGTGCAGAGGTACTCCACCGTCGTCGGATCGTGGCAGATCGCCCGTACTTCCGACAGACCGTCTCGCTTTCCGACCAGCAGCACCTGATCGCCGACGGCCAGGGCGGTCTGCTCGGGCGGCATGAAAGTGTGCTCACCGCCATGGACCAGCACCAGGGCCGCCAGCGGCAAGCTGGCCTCGCGATCGTCGGGCCGACGCAGGAGATCCGCCAGGGTCAAGGTCATTCCGCGTCGCAACCAGTCGGTGATGGCAGGAGCGTGCTCGTCGGTCAACGTGATGACATCGCGGCTGGGAGTGTGCCGGCCGCAGCGCTCCTTCAGGCGGTCGCGCACCGCGCCGGCCCACTGCTCATCACGGCCGAACGCGTGCTCCACGAAGCTCCAGAACACCGGTGTGAGAATCCGGGCGAGCGTCTCGCGGGCGATGAGCTCGGTGGCGATGTACACCTCGTCGATCTGTAACGCCTCGAGCAGCGCCTTTTTGGTGTTTCGCTGCTGTCGGACCACCAGGTAGACATCAGGGTTGGCCAACCGGGCCTGCTCGGCCAGGGCGATGTTGGTGGTGTCGTTGCGGGTCCCGGCGATGAACCCGACCGCGCCGGAGATGTCGGGTGCACCGTCGGCCGGATTGACGAGCTCGACACTGAGTCCGCTCGCAATGAGGTCGGCGGCCACGTCGCGGCCGAATCCGGTGCCCGCGGACACCACCCATCTGCCGTCGGCCAGGCCCCGGCGCAGCGTCGGCATCTCGTCCTCGTCGTTGTCCATCAGCCAGCGCAACAACTGATGATTGATCGGGCGGTGGATCGACAGCGCGAGGTATTCGCCGAATCTGTCGTCGGCGTTGATGACCGCCGCCGGTGAGAAGTGCTCGATCTGAGCCTGGACGTGGCCGTCGGTGCAGCGGGCGAACACCGGCACCTCGGGCCGCAGTAGCGCAACGGTCATGACCACCGCCAGATTGGTGGCATCGTCATCGGTCAGGGCGAGCACGCCTTCGCAGTCGCGATGCGCGAGGCCGGCCATGCCGAGCATTGCCGGAATGGCGCAGTCGCCTTCGACGGCGGGGACGTCGAAACTGAGTTGCTCGGCGACCACCGACTGGACTCGGGACTCCTGCTTGTCGATGACGACGAACCGGTGCCCGTGCTTGTCGAGTTCCGCGCCGACCGCCCGGCCGGCGTGACCGTAGCCGGCCACGATGACGAACGGCTCGACCAGCCGGCGGACTTGCCGGCGGAAACGCTGGGCGGCCAGTGCGTCCTGGAAGGCGGAGTCGTTGACCAGGGCGAAGAAGACACCGATGGCATAGGCCCAGCTGATCACGACCAGGTAGATCGACATGGACAGCCACATGCGCTGCGGGTAGCTGAAGGCGTGTGGCACTTCGCTGTAACCGACCGTGGTCAAGGTGATCGTCATCTGGTAGAAGGCGTCGAACACGGTGAGCCGGTAGGGGTTTCCCTGCGCATCGACACCAGGCATCAGCATTAGCCCGGTGCTGCAGATGCTGAATGTGGTGATCACGACGATGAACGGCGCGCGCATTCGCCGCATGAACAAGAAGATGGCGTCGTTGGTGGGCACCGTCGTCGGTACCCGGACCGGCTTGCGTGGCGGCCGCGCCCGCCGGCGGTTCCAGAACGAGAACAGGTGCGGCGAATTCGGCATCGGCTGTCGGGTGCTGGGCTATCGGCGCCGGAACGACGCGGTTTCGACCACGAGCAGGGTCACCGAGACGATGTTGGCCAGCAGCGCTCCGCCCGACAGGGATACCACGCTCGCGGTCGCGTGCCGGTCGAGTCCGAAGGTCGAGACGTGGGTGTAGTAGACCCACATTGCTGCCGCGGCGGCGAGTTGGAGCAGCGCGACGAGGCTGGTGGACAGGTGGACCGCACCCAATTGGGTGCGGTCGCCGAACTTCAGGACGGTGGTGATGAGCGCCACGATGAGCGCCAGGAACAGCTCCCACGGATTGTGAATCACCGGATCGCCGACGTCACCGACGAAGAACCCGAAGTTCAATGTCGCGGCCAGCAGTACAAAGAAACCGAAAACCACCTTCTCGAGGTTCACACCGGCAGCCTAACCGCCGGTGGCGGCTGGTTGGTGGCGTCGCGCCAGTCCGGCAGACCGGAGTTCGAGACCGGCCAGCCGGCTGATGACGAGGGGATCATTGTTCCGCCAGGCGCCGACCGGATCGCTGCCGGCGATGGTCAGCCTGCGCAGCGGTTGGTTGGTCAGCGCCCGCAGCGCCATCAGCTGCTGACCGGCCGGGGCCGCGGCCAGCGCCAGCACCGCCCGTTTGCGCAGAAAGAATCGCAGCCGCAACGCCAGCCACGGCATCGCGACCGCCAGGATCGGTGGCGCCGCCACCGCGATCGCCAGCAGGTAGGCCAGCCAGCCGGCGGTGGTGTTGAGGTTATGGCCGGCGCCGGCGATGTCGACTGCCGCCTCGCCGGCCGCGGTCAGTGGCTTGCTCACCGCATCGCCCACCAGCGGAATGCGATCTGCGCTGTGCCCCGCCGAGGTCAGGCTCTCGGCCACCCCGTTGGCGCCTTGCTCGAACTGCCGTCCGACCCCGGCGATGGTGGCGACGGCCCCATGGACGGCCAGCGCGACCAGCACCCACAGGAAGGTCCAGACCGCGACGACGGCGTCGCTGAACAGCTGGGCCAGCAGGCGGCCGGGAGAGGTGGCGTAGGGCAGCAACCGTGACGTCATGTCGATGATCCCAGCACATGACCAGCCGTTAGGCTGGCCTGATGTCGCGTCCCGCGCTCTCCGACTACCAGCACCTGGCCAGCGGCAAAGTCCGCGAACTGTACCGAATCGACGATCACCACCTGTTGTTCGTCGCCACCGACCGGATCTCGGCGTTCGACTACATCCTCGGCAGCCAGATTCCCGACAAGGGGCGCATCCTCACCGCGATGAGCGTCTTCTTCTTCGACCTCGTCGACGCGCCCAACCACCTGGCGGGCCCGCCCGACGACCCGCGTGTCCCCGACGAGGTGCTGGGCCGGGCGCTGGTGGTGCGCGAATTGCAGATGATGCCGATCGAGTGTGTGGCGCGCGGCTACCTGACCGGCTCGGGCCTGCTGGACTACCAGGCCAGTGGATCGGTCTGCGGTATCCCGCTGCCGCCGGGGCTGGTGGAGGCCAGCAAGTTCGCCAACCCGCTGTTCACCCCCGCCACCAAGGCCGAGATCGGCGAACACGACGAGAACATCTCGTTCGCGCAGGTGATCGACCTGGTGGGCCCGGTGCGGGCCGGCCAGCTGCGCGACCGCACCCTGCAGGTCTATGTGCAGGCGGCCGACCATGCGCTGACGAAGGGAATCATCATCGCCGACACCAAGTTCGAGTTCGGCGTCGACGAACACGGCAACCTGCTGCTGGCCGACGAGGTGTTCACCCCCGACTCGTCGCGGTACTGGCCGGCCGATCACTATCAGGCCGGGGTCGTCCAGGAAAGCTTCGACAAGCAGTTCGTCCGCAACTGGCTCAGCGGCCCGGACTCCGGGTGGGACAGGGCCGGCGCCGAGCCGCCTCCGCCGTTGCCGGACGACATCATCGCCGCCACCCGCGCCCGCTACATCGAGGCCTATGAACGGATCTCGGGCCTGTCCTTCGATGACTGGGTCGGCCCCGCGGCATGACCGACGTTTCACGAACGCTGCCGGATCCCCCGTCGGCCAAGCGGGTGGACAGCACCCGCACCCACCATGGGGACGTCTTCATCGACCCCTATGAATGGCTGCGCGACAAATCCGATCCTTCGGTGATCGCGCATCTGGAAGCCGAGAACGCCTACACCGACGCTGCCACCGAGCACCTGGAACCGTTGCGGCAGCGCATCTTCGATGAGATCAAGGCCCGCACCAAGGAGACCGACCTGTCGGTGCCGACCCGGCGCGGCGACTGGTGGTACTACGCCCGCACCTTCGAAGGCAAGCAATACGGCGTCCAATGCCGCTGTCCCGTCAGCTCGCCCGACGATTGGGAACCGCCTCGGCTCGACGAGGCCACCGAGATCCCCGGCGAGCAGGTGATGCTGGACCAGAACGCCGAAGCCGAGGGCCACGATTTCTTCGCACTGGGCGCCGCCGGTGTCAGTCCGGACGGCAACGTCTTGGCTTACTCCGTCGACGTCGTCGGCGACGAGCGATACACGCTGCGATTCAAGGACTTGTCCACCGGCGAACTGTTACCCGACGAGATCACCGGAATCGGCGCGGGGGTGACCTGGGCGACCGACAGCCGCACCGTCTACTACATCACCGTCGACGCGGCTTGGCGCCCGGATACGGTGTGGCGCTACGGTATCGGAACCGGTCAACCCGCCGAGCAGGTCTATCACGAGGACGACGAGCGGTTCTGGCTATCGGTCGGACGCACCCGCAGCGACGCCTACGTGCTGATCGCCGCCGGCTCGGCGATCACCTCCGAGGTGCGCTACGCCGACGCGGCCGACCCGCACGCGGAGTTCACGGTGGTGCTGCCCCGCCGCGAGGGCGTCGAGTACTCGGTGGAGCACGCGATCCTCGACGGCCGCGACCGGTTTCTCATCCTGCACAACGACGGCGCGGTCAACTTCACCCTGGTGCAGGTGCCGGTGGCGGACGCGGGGGATCCGGCCGCGCAGCAGATCCTGATCGCCGGAGCCGATGACGTCCGGCTCGACGGGGTGGATGCCTTCGCGCGCCACCTCGTTGTCGGCTACCGCGCCGAGGGGCTGCCGCGCCTGCAGCTGTGGCCGATCAGCAGCAACGGCGATTATGCACCGCCGCAGGAGATCACGTTCGACACCGAGTTGACCTCCGCGGGCCTGGCGGCCAACCCGAACTGGGACTGCCCCAAACTCCGGGTGGGGGCGACGTCGTTCATCACGCCGGTTCGCATCTACGACATCGACCTCGCAACCGGCGAACGCACGCTGCTACGCGAACAGCCGGTGCTCGGGGACTACCGCCGCGAAGACTACGTGGAGTACCGCGACTGGGCCTACGGCGAGGACGGCACCCGCATCCCGGTCTCGGTCGTGCACCGGGCGGGCGTCGAGCTACCGGCACCGACGCTGCTCTACGGCTACGGCGCCTACGAGATGTGTGAGGACCCGCAGTTCTCGATCGCCCGACTGTCGCTGTTGGACCGGGGCATGGTCTTCGCCGTCGCGCACGTCCGCGGCGGCGGTGAGCTGGGCCGGCTCTGGTACGAGCACGGCAAGTTGCTGGAGAAGAAGAACAGCTTCACCGACTTCGTCGCCGTGGCTCGCCACCTGCTCGGGGCCGGGGTCTGCGAGCCGGGGCACCTGGTGGCAATGGGTGGCAGTGCGGGCGGACTGTTGATGGGCGCGGTCACCAACCTGGCGCCGGAGCTGTTCGCCGGTGTGGTGGCCCAGGTTCCGTTCGTCGACCCGCTGACCACGATCCTGGACCCCTCGCTGCCGCTGACGGTCACCGAGTGGGATGAGTGGGGAAACCCGCTGGACGACAAGGACGTCTACTTCTACATGAAGTCGTATTCGCCGTATGAGAACGTCACGGCCCGGGACTACCCGCCCATCCTGGCGATGACGTCACTGCACGACACCAGGGTGTTCTACGTCGAGCCGGCCAAGTGGGTTGCGGCGCTGCGCCACAACAAGACGGACGCCGGCCAGGTGCTGCTGAAAACCCAGATGAGCGCCGGCCACGGCGGCATCTCCGGGCGCTACGAACGCTGGAAGGAAACCGCGTTCTGCTATGCCTGGCTGTTGGCCATGGCCGGCTGCGACGTTCCCGCCGAACGCCGATCGGGCTGAGCTGATCGCAGTCGCCACCGGCAACGGGTAACCTCGCGGCCATGAGCCTCGCTGATATCCCGCTGACCACCCTCGACGGCCAGTCCACGTCGCTAGCCGACTACGCCGATCGAGCGGTCCTGGTCGTCAACGTCGCGTCCAAATGCGGGCTCACACCCCAGTACAGCGCCCTGGAGAAGCTCGCCCGCGACTACGCCGACCGCGGTCTGACGGTGCTGGGGGTGCCCTGCAACCAGTTCATGGGTCAGGAGCCCGGGACCGCCGAGGAGATCCAGAACTTCTGCTCGAGCACCTACGGGGTGACGTTTCCGCTGCTGGCCAAGACCGACGTCAACGGCGATGACCGTCACCCGCTGTATGCCGAGCTGGCCAAGACCGCCGACGCCGATGGCACCGCCGGCGACGTGCAATGGAACTTCGAGAAGTTTCTGCTCGCCCCGGGAACGGTGGTGGCAAATCGCTTCCGGCCCACCACGGTGCCCGACGCGCCCGAGGTGATCGCCGCCATCGAGGCGGTCCTGCCAAGCTGATGCGTCCCAGCTCGGAGCGCTTCCCGAGTGTGCGGGCGTTGGCGCTGGCTTACCGGTTTCGCGAGAGCCTGTTTCTGCTGCCGCTGCTGATCGTGTTCGGCGGCATGCTGTTGGCCGTCGGCAGCCGAGTGCTCGATCGGCACGTCGGCCCGTCGCCCCGCTTCCTGCTGAAGATGGACAGCGGTGTGGCGACCTGGCTGCTGTCCACCATCGCCGGTGCCACGATCACCACTGCGGGGGTCATCTTCTCGCTGACCATCGTGAGCCTGCAGCTGGCCAGTTCGCAGCTGTCGCCGCGGGTGATGCGCTGGTTCATCCGGGATCGGCTCAGCCAGGTCGTGATCGGCCTGCTGGTCGCGACGTTCGTGTACTGCGTGCTGAGCCTGCCGGATCTGGACGGGTCCTCGCCGCACCGCGCGCCGCCGGTGACCGTGACGGTCGCGGTCGTGCTGACGATCGTCACGGTGATCACGATCATCGCCCACATCGACCACCTGGCCCATCGGCTCGAGGTCGGTCAGGTGGTGCGGGAGATCGCAGCGGAGGGCTCGATGGTGATCGACACCGTCGTGGCCGCCGCAGCCGACGAGCTACCCGCCCCGGAAACGGACATGGACGCTCCGCGCGACGCGCTGCGACTGACCTCGCCGGGCAACGGCTGGATCAGCCGGGTCGACACCCGGCGGCTGTTGGCCGCCATCCCGCCGGACACCAAGATCCGGTTGGACACCCGCGTGGGCGCCTACATCCACCTGGGCCAGCCGCTGGTCACGATCTGGCCGGCGCCGGACAACCCGGACCGGGTGCGCCAGAAGCTGACCAGGGCGATCGCCGTCAGCGACAGCCGCACCATGCAGGAAGACATCGACTTCGCGTTCCGCCAACTCGTCGACATCGGTCTACGCGCGCTGAGCTCCGCGATCAACGACCCCACCACCGCGGTGGAGGCGACGCTGCGGGTGGGCAGCCTGCTGCGCCGCCTGCTGGTGGCGCCGTTGCCGCTGGTTGCGGTCGCCGGCCCGGAAGGGCGGATACTGCTGCGGCCCTGGGGCCTCAACGCCCAGGAGTACATCGCACACGGCTTCGATCAGCTCCGTCAGGTCGCACCGGCTCAGCCCATGGTGGCGGCGGCGATCCTGCGGGTGCTGCGGATGCTGGCCGGTCATGTCGAGGAGGCCGGCCGTCCCGAGCACCTTCCCGCGCTGCGTGAGCAGGCCGACCTGCTGCTGGACTCGCTTGCCAAGATGCCGAACCTGCATCCCCGCGACCTGGCACGTTTGCGGGCGATCGCCGCCAACAGCACCGACCCGGCCAACCACAGCCGTCGCCGCCGGATGAACCCGTAGCGCCAGCTGGCGTCTTCCCCGATGTCACCGGCCGGTCACCTGCACCGGCCACAATGATGGCGTGACCGGCCAGCTGATCGTCTCCGTCTCGGGCATCGGTGCACGTAGCTGCGCCGACGCCGAGGCGTTCTGCGCGCAACTGGACACCCGCGCCGTCCCGGTGTCGCTGCTGGTGGCCCCGCGGCTGGGCGCCGACTACCGGCTCGACCGTGACCCGGGCACCGTCGACTGGCTGACGCGACGGCGGGAAGCCGGCGCCGCGATCGTGCTGCACGGTTTCGATGAGGCGGCCACCAAGAAGCGTCGCGGCGAGTTCGCCACCCTGCCCGCGCACGAGGCGAACCTGCGGCTGCTGGGCGCCGATCGCGTCCTGGAGCACCTCGGGTTGCGCACCCGGCTGTTCGCAGCGCCCGGCTGGACGGTATCGCCGGGCACGGTGCTGGCCCTGCCGCGCAACGGATTCCGTCTTCTTGCCGGACTGCACACCATGACCGACCTGGTACTCGACCGCACTGTGCGGGCCCGGGTGGTCGGCATCGGGGCCGGTTTCCTGACCGCGCCCTGGTGGTGCCGGATGGTGGTGGCGACCAGTGAGCGCATCGCACGCCGCGGCGGGGTGGTGCGGCTGTCGGTGGGTGCTCGACAGCTGAGCCGACCGGGCGTGGTGGCGGCCATGCTGGACGCGGTGGACACGGCACTGGACCACGGTTGCCGACCGGCGCGCTACCGGTGGCCGCTCATGACCGACGTGGCCGACGTGGCCTCGGGGCTGAGCGCCTGAGTCGTTACCCTGGAACGCCATGAGCGATAGGGCGGACGCCGACGCGATCATCGTCGGGGCGGGTCTGGCCGGCCTGGTGGCGGCCTGTGAACTGGTGGAACGCGGTCAGCGGGTGTTGATCGTCGACCAGGAGAACAGCGCGAATCTGGGCGGGCAGGCATTCTGGTCCTTCGGTGGCCTGTTCTTCGTCGACAGCCCCGAGCAGCGGCGGCTGGGCGTGCGCGACAGTCATGAACTGGCACTGCAGGATTGGCTGGGCACCGCGAGCTTCGACCGGCCCGAGGACCACTGGCCGCGGCAATGGGCGCACGCCTACGTCGACTTCGCGGCCGGCGAGAAGCGCAGCTGGCTCACCGCCCGCGGCCTGAAGGTCTTCCCGCTGGTCGGCTGGGCCGAGCGAGGTGGTTACGGCGCGATCGGGCACGGCAACTCGGTGCCGCGGTTCCACATCACCTGGGGGACCGGGCCGGCGCTGGTCGAGATCTTCGCCGGCCGGTTGCGCGACCGCTCCAGGGTCCGCTTCGCGCACCGCCACCAGGTCGACGAGCTGATCGTCGAAAGCGGCCGGGTGACCGGGGTCCGGGGCAGTGTGCTGGAACCGTCGACTGCGCCGCGCGGTGTCGCATCATCGCGGAATACGGTGGGGCAGTTCGAGTTCCGTGCGCCCGCGGTACTGGTGACCAGTGGCGGTATCGGCGGCAACCTGGAGCTGGTTCGGCAGAACTGGCCGGAGCGGATGGGCCGCGTCCCCGCCCAACTGCTGGTCGGCGTGCCCGCCCACGTCGACGGCCGGATGATCGGGATCACCGAGGCGGCCGGCGGCCGGGTGATCAACCGGGACCGGATGTGGCACTACACCGAGGGCATCACCAACTATGACCCGATCTGGCCGGGCCACGGCATCCGGATCATCCCCGGCCCGTCGCCGCTGTGGCTGGACGCGGCCGGCAACCGACTTCCCGGGCCGCTGTATCCCGGCTTCGACACCCTGGGCACCTTGGAGCACATCGCCCGCTCCGGGCAGGACTACACCTGGTTCGTGCTCAACGCGAAGATCATCGAGAAGGAGTTCGCGCTGTCGGGTCAGGAACAGAACCCGGACTTGACCGGGCGCAGCCTGCGGCAGTTGATCGCGTCGCGGGCGCGGTCAGGCCCACCCCCGCCGGTGCAGGCGTTCGTCGACCGGGGGATCGACTTCGTCAGCGCCGATTCGCTGCGCGATCTGGTCGCGCGCATGAACGAGCTGCCCGACGTGGTGCCGCTGGACTACGCGACGGTGGCCGCCGAGGTGACCGCGCGCGACCGCGAGGTGGCCAACCGGTTCTCCAAGGACGGTCAGATCACCGCGATCCGGGGGGCCCGGGCCTACCTGGGTGACCGGCTGGGCCGGGTGGTGGCCCCGCACCGGTTGACCGATCCGGCGGCCGGCCCGCTGATCGCGGTCAAGCTGCACATTCTGACCCGTAAGACGTTGGGCGGCCTGGAGACCGACCTGGATTCCCGGGTGCTCGGCGGCGACGGTAAGCCGATCGACGGGCTGTATGCGGCCGGCGAGGTGGCCGGCTTCGGGGGCGGCGGGGTGCACGGCTACCGAGCGCTGGAGGGCACTTTCCTGGGCGGGTGCATCTTCTCCGGACGTGCCGCCGGGCGGGGAGCCGCCGGCGATATCGCCTGAATCGGGGTTCGCCGCCGCCGCGAGCGTGCGTAGATGCACGCCCACACCCGGCGTGTCGCCGGACCAACACGCACGCTCGGCGGAATGGGGGTCAGAAGGCGACGGCACTCTCGGGCGGCAACACCTGAAAGTCGGTGCGCCCCATCTCGGCGAGCCGACCGTGGTAGATGCCACGGGCGTCGGTCGCGATGATGCCCTGATGGATCGGCACCGCGGCGCGCGGCGCTACCGCGCGCAGATAGTCGACCGCCTCGGCGATCTTCATCCACGGCGCCGCTGCCGGAGCCGCCAGCACGTCCACCGGTTCGCCGGGCACAAACAGTGCGTCGCCGGGGTGCATCAACCGGGCCGGATGTCCGGCGTCGCCGACGAGGTAGGAGATGTTGTCGATCATCGGAAGCTCCGGATGGATCACCGCGTGCTGCCCGCCCACACCGCGCACCCGCACCGAGCCGAGCTCAACGGAATCCCCGACCTGCACCGGCCGCCACGGCGGCCCCAGCTGGGCGGCGGTCTGCGGGTCGGCGTAGAGCGCGGCTTCCGGGTTGGCGTCGAGCAGCGCCGGTAACCGCTGGGTGTCGACGTGGTCGGGGTGCTGGTGGGTGATCAGGATGGCCGTCAGCCCGGTGATGCCCTCGAAGCCGTGCGAGAAGATTCCGGGGTCGAACAGCACCGTGGTGTCGACGAAATCGGCGAGCAGGCAGGAGTGGCCGAAGTGGGTCAATCGCATACCTAGAGATTGTGCGCTCCGGCGCCGCGAACGGGCATCGGTATTGTTGAGCCGACCGATTCCCGTCGACAGTAGGAGCCCGTGTGGCCCGGGTGGTAGTGCACGTGATGCCCAAAGCCGAGATCCTCGACCCGCAGGGTCAGGCGATCGTCGGCGCGCTTGCCCGGCTCGGCCACACCGGCGTGTCGGACGTGCGGCAGGGCAAGCGCTTCGAGCTCGAGGTCGACGACTCGGTCGATGATGCCGCACTCGCCGAGATCGCCGAGACGCTGCTGGCCAACACGGTGATCGAGGACTGGACCGTCAGCCGGGAGACGCCGTGAGCGCCAGGGTCGGTGTCATCACCTTCCCCGGCACCCTCGACGACGTCGACGCCGTGCGCGCCGTCCGCTACGTCGGTGCCGAACCGGTCAACCTGTGGCACGCCGACGCCGACCTCAGGGGCGTCGACGCAGTCGTGGTGCCCGGCGGCTTCTCCTACGGCGACTACCTGCGCGCCGGTGCCATCGCCCGGTTCGCGCCGGTGATGGGCGAGGTCGTCGCGGCGGCCGGGCGCGGTCTGCCGGTGCTGGGCATCTGCAACGGTTTCCAGGTGTTGTGCGAGGCCGGGCTGTTGCCCGGCGCGCTGACCCGCAACGCCGGGCTGCACTTCGTCTGCCGCGACGTCTGGCTGCGGGTGGCCTCCAACCAGACGGTCTGGACCTCCCGGTTCGACGCCGACGCCGACCTGCTGGTGCCGCTGAAGTCCGGCGAGGGTCGCTATGTGGCTTCCCCGCAGGTGCTCGACGAGCTGGAGGGCGAGGGCCGGGTGGTGTTCCGCTACCTGGACAACCTCAACGGCTCGATGCGCGACATCGCCGGGGTGAGCTCGGCCAACGGCCGGGTGGTCGGTCTGATGCCGCACCCCGAGCACGCCATCGAGGCCCTGACCGGTCCCAGTGACGACGGGCTGGGGGTGTTCTACTCCGCGCTGGACGCGGTGCTGGCAGCCTGAGGACTGCTGGTCCGCCCACCGCACGGGCGCCGCGATAAAAGTGCCCGCACGCCGACGGCGTGCGGGCACTTTTACGCCAGTGCGGGTCAGGGGGTGTCGGTCAACGGCGCACCCGGCTGACCCTGGGCTCCGGGGTCGCCGGCCGTACCGTCGGTCT